>NZ_JBMHHY010000030.1:0-147801 GCF_049739465.1 Embleya sp. AB8 | reverse complement strand
ACCGCGTACTTCGGCTTCCCCACCGGAGTACTCTCCCGCGACGACGTGAGCGAACTCGCCCGGTTGTGGGTCGAGGCGCTCGGCGCCCTGGCCCGGCACGCCGCCACCCCCGAAGCCGGCGGACTCACCCCCGGCGACGCACCACTCGTCCAGGTGAGCCGGGACGAGATCGACACCTGGGAGACCCGCTTCGGCAAGCTGGCCGAGGTGTGGCCGGTGACCCCCGCGCAGTCGGGGCTGTTGTTCCACACGCTGCTGGCCGGGGCGCAGTTCGACGCCTACCACATGCAGTTGGTGTTCCACATGTCCGGCGAGGTCGATCCGGAGCAGATGCGTCGGGCCGGGCAGGCGCTGCTGGGGCGATACGCGGGCCTGCGTGCGGCGTTCGTCAACCGGGCGGACGGCGACGTGGTGCAGGTGATCCCCGAGACGGCGACCCTGCCCTGGCGGTACCTGGACCTGACCGCGGCCGACGAGGCGGAACGCACCGACACCTTCGAGCGATTCCTCGAACAGGACCGGGCCACCCACTTCCACGCCGACACCCCACCACTGATCCGACTGACCCTCGCCGCCCTCGAACCGGGCCGGGCCGAACTCGTGCTGACCGCCCACCACGTGCTCTTCGACGGCTGGTCCACCCCCTTGCTGATGCGGGATCTGCTCCTCCTCTACGCCGCCGACGGCGACCCGACCGGGCTGCCCGCGACCCGCGACTACGGCGAGTTCCTCACCTGGCTCGTCCGGCAGGACCGGGATGAGGCGGCCCGGGCATGGGCGGCCGGACTCGACGACGTACAGGAACCCACCCTGCTCGTGCCGCACGCGGGAACCCGGCACGATTCCGCCGGGATCGGGAACCTGGAAGTGGAGTTCGAGGACAAACACGGCCTCTCGCGCCTGGCCGGCCGGCTCGGCGTCACGCTCAACACCCTCGTGCAGGGCGCCTGGGCCGTGCTCCTGGCGCATCTGACCGGGCGCGACGACGTCGTCTTCGGCGCCACCGTGTCCGGGCGCCCGCCCGCGGTGAAGGACGTCGACGACATCGTCGGACTGTTCATCAACACCGTCCCGGTCCGGGTGCGCTGCGAGCGGCAGGACACCTTCGCCAACCTGCTCATCGCCCTACAGGACCGCCAAGCCGCCCTGCTCGACCACCACCAACACAGCCTCGCGGACATCCAACAGGCCACCGGACTGAACACACTGTTCGACACGATGGTGGTGTTCGAGTCGTTCCCCGTCGACCGGGAAGCCATCGTCGACGCCAACTCCACGGCCGGCATCGCCATCACCGGGGTACGCCCGCTCGCGGGCTCGCACTACCCAATCCTGCTGGCCGCCGCCACCGACCCGCAGTTGCAGATGGCCCTGCAGTACCAGCAGGACCTGCTGGACCCGGACGCGGCAGCCGATATCGTCGACCGGTTCGTGCGTGTGTTGCGGCAGGTGGTCGCCGATCCGTCGGTACCGGTCGGTGCCATCGACGTGCTGTCCGAGGACGAACGCGACCGGCTGGTGCGGCGGGTCAACGACACCGCGCACCCGGTGTCGGCCGCAGGCACCCTGCCGGCGGCATTCGAGGCCCAGGTGGCGCGCGACCCGGACCGGGTCGCGGTGATCGGTGAGCAGGAGACGGTCACGTACGGGGAGTTCAACCGGCGGGCCAACCGACTGGCCCACTGGCTGGTCGAACAGGGCGCGGGCGCCGAGCGGTTGGTCGCGGTGCGGATCCCGCGTTCGGTGGATCTGGTGGTGGCGATCTACGCGGTGGTCAAGGCCGGTGCGGCCTATCTGCCGATCGACACCGAGCTACCCGAGGACCGGGTACGGCACATGCTCGACAGCGCCAGGCCGCTGCTCGTGCTCGACGAAGACCTGCCCGACGTCTCCGCGTACCCGTCGACGAACCCCGAGCGGGTGCTCTCGCCGGACAATGCCGCGTACGTCATCTACACCTCCGGCTCCACCGGCGGCCCCAAGGGCGTACAGGTCTCCCACCGGTCGATCATGAACCGACTGGCCTGGGGTCTGGCGCACTTCGACGTCACGGCCGAGGACCGGGGGCTGCTGAGTTCGTCGGCGAGTTTCGACGCATCGCTGCCGGAGCTGTTCGCCAACCTGCAGATGGGCGCTTCCGTCGTCGTCGCCCGCGCGGACGGGCGGCGGGATCCGGCCTATCTGGCCGAGCTGATTCGGCGGGAGCGGGTGACCAGCGCGTTCTTCGTACCCTCCCTGCTCGAGGCGTTCGTCGCCGAGCCCTCGGCCGAGAAGTGCACCAGCCTACGCTGGGTCGAGGTCGCGGCCGAGGCGTTCCCGGCCGCGCTGGCCGACCGATTCGTCGAACTGCTGCCCCACTGCGACACGTACAACCTCTATGGCCCCACCGAGGCGACCGTCGAAGTCACCGCATGGCAGCACGTGCCGGGCGCGGACCGGGTGCCGATCGGCGCGCCGATCTGGAACACCCGGGTGTATATAGTGGACGCGGCGCTGCGCCCGGTCGCGCCCGGGGTGGCCGGTGAGTTGTACGTCGCCGGTGTCGGGCTGGCGCGGGGGTACCTCGGGCAGCCCGGGTTGACCGCGGAGCGGTTCGTGGCCTGCCCGTTCGGCCCCGCCGGGGCGCGGATGTACCGCACCGGGGACCTGGTGCGGTGGACCGGGGACGGCCAGGTGGAATACCTCGGTCGGACCGACTTCCAGGTCAAGATCCGCGGGTTCCGGATCGAGCTGGGCGAGATCGAGCAGGCGCTGACCGGGCATCCCGCTCTGGCCCGGGCGGCGGTCGTGGTGCGTGAGGATCAAAAGGGCGACCGGCGCCTCGTGGCGTATGTGGTGCCCGATCCGGAGGCCGCGGTGGCCGATGCCGACGCCCAGGTGGACGAGTGGCGCAACCTCTACGACGACACCTATACCGATTCCGGCGAAGAGGCGTGGGGGGCGGACTTCAGGGGCTGGAACTCCAGCTACACCGGTGAACCGATTCCACTCGACCAGATGCGCGAATGGCAGGACGCCGCGGTGGCGCAGGTGGTGCGGTTCGCGCCGCGGCGGATGCTGGAGGTCGGTGTGGGTTCCGGTCTGCTGCTCGCGAGGATCGTCGGTGGGGTCGAGGAGTACTGGGGTACCGACTTCTCGGCCACGGTGGTGGAGCGGGTCCGGGCACAGGTGGAGCGGGCCGGCCACGGCGACCGGGTCCGGCTCGGTGCCCGGGCGGCCGACGACGTCTCCGGGCTGCCCCGAGGCGGCTTCGACACCGTCGTACTCAACTCCGTGGTGCAGTACTTCCCGAGCATCGAGTACCTGGACCGGGTGCTGCGCGAGCTCGTGGAACTCCTCGCGCCGGGCGGCCGAGTGATCGTCGGCGACGTCCGTAACGCCGCGACACTCCGACTTCTGGCGACCGCCGTGCAGCGTGCGGCACATCCACACGCGTCCCACGAGGAGTTGCGGGCGCTGGTGGAGCAGGCGCTGCTCGCCGAGCGGGAACTGGTGGTCGCCCCCGAGTGGTTCGCGGAGTGGGCGGCGGACCGCTCGGTCGGGGTGGACATCCGGTTGAAGCCCGGCCGGGCACACAACGAGCTGACCCGACACCGCTACGAGGTCGTGCTGCACAAGGAACCGATCGACGTGCTCGACCTGGCCGGCGTGCCGGCCGTGCCGTGGGGCCGCGAGGTGTCCGACCTGGCCGGCCTGGCCGGTGTCGTGGACCGCGCGGGCGGCACACCGGTACGCGTGACCGGGATACCCAACGCACGCCTGGTGGCCGAGGCCGCCGCGGCGACGTCCACCGGTGCACGAGGTACGGCCGGCCCCTCGCGCGGGCCGCTCGACCCCGAGGACCTCGCCGCATGGGCGCGGCAACAGGGCCGGCACGCGGTTCTCACCTGGTCCGGCGAGACCGTCCACGACTTCGACGCGGTGCTGCTTCCCGGACAGCCGACCGGGCGGCGAACCGTCTCCGGCGGGTTCCTGCCCGGCAGTGTGGCCGGGCGGACCCGGGCGAACGCCCCCGCGTTGGCCAAGGCGATCGGCCCGCTGCTGGCCGGGTTGCCCGAATACCTGCGCGGGCGCCTGCCGAACTACATGGTCCCGGCCGTCCTGGTGCCGCTCTCGGAGCTTCCGTCGACTCCGGGCGGCAAACTCGACCGGCGCGCGCTGCCCGCGACGCACACGACCACCGTGGGCAACCGACAGCCGCGCAACTCCCGCGAGGAAAAGCTGTGTTCCCTCTTCGGCGAGCTGCTCGGCCTGGAACGGGTCGGCATCGACGACAACTTCTTCGTGCTCGGCGGGCACTCGCTCCTGGCCACCCGGCTGGTCAACCGCGCCCGCACCGAGTTGGGGATGGAGATTCCCATCCGCAAGGTCTTCGACCTGCCGACGGTGGCCGGGCTCGCCGCGTGGTCTGCGGAATCGGCCGTTCCCCGCCGCCCCCGGTTCGCACCGCGTGATCGCACGCGAGGGGACGCCGCGGCTCCCCTGTCGTTCGCCCAACGTCGTATGTGGCTTCTGCACCGCCTGGAGGAGGGGGCTGGGACCTACAACATCTCCCCGGTGTTCCGGCTGACCGGGCCGCTGGACCGGGACGCGCTCGTGGCGGCGATCCGCGATGTGGTCGACCGGCACGAAATCCTGCGCACCACGTACGTAACGGACGAAGAGGGTGAGCCCCACCCGCGGATCCTGTCGGCCGCGCAGGCGTCGGCACAGGTGCGGGTGCCGGTGGTCGAGGTGGCGTGCGAGGGCGAGTCCGACGCGATCGACGAGGCCGTCGCGCACCGGTTCGACCTGGCGGCCGAAATCCCGTTCCGGGCGACCCTGTTGCGCCGCTCCCCCGAGGAACACGTACTGGTCCTGATCGTTCACCACATCGCCGCGGACGGCAGCTCGGGCGCGCCGATGGCCCGGGACCTGGCCGAGGCTTACGCCGCCCGCCGGGAGGGTCGGGCGCCCGGATGGCAGCCGTTGCCGGCGCAATACCAGGACTACGCGTCGTGGCAGCGCGAGGTGCTCGGCGACGTGGCGGACCCCGGCAGTGTGGTCGCGGCGCAGGTCGAGTACTGGCGTGCGGAGTTGGCCGGGGTGCCACAGCCGTTGAACCTGCCGCTGGACCGGCCGCGGCCCGCCGCGAGGGGTTCGCAGGGCGACCTGGTCGACGTCGTGGTGGAACCGGGGGTGGCCGTCGGGGTGCAGCGGCTGGCGGACGAGCGCGGGATGACCGTGGCGATGGTCCTGCAGGCCGCGTTGGGCGTGCTGCTCGGCAAGTTGGGCGGCGGAGAGGACGTGACGATCGGCGGTCCGATCGCCGGGCGTACCGACGAGGGGTTGGCCGATCTGGTCGGGTTCTTCGTCAACACGCAGGTGTTGCGGGTGGACCTCTCGGGCGATCCGTCGTTCGCCGACCTGCTCGTACGGGTACGGGAGAAGGCCCTGGCCGCCTACGAGCACCAGGACGTACCGTTCGACACGCTGGTCGAAGCCCTCGACCTCGAGCGCTCCGCGGCATACCAGCCGTTGTGCCAGGTGATGTTCTCCTGGCAGAACTTCGAGCGGCGCAAGCTCGAACTCCTGGGGCTGGATGTGGAGTTCGAGCAGCAACTCACCTCGACCTCGGTGACCGACCTGTTGTTCAACATGGCTGCGGACGACTCGGGAGCCCTCCGGGGCGACCTCCAGTACGCGACCGAGCTGTTCGACCGGAACACCGCCGAGGCCATGGCCGCTCGGTTCGTCCGGGCACTGGAGCAGCTGGTCGGCGATCCGCGGTTGCCGGTGAGTGCCGTCGAGGTGCTGTCGGAGGACGAACGCGACCGGCTGGTGCGGCGGGTCAACGACACCACGCATCCGGTGGGCGCGGACACCCTGCCGGGCGCGTTCGAGGCCCAGGTGGCGCGCGACCCCGACCGGGTCGCGCTGATCGGCGAGCAGGAGACGCTGACCTACCGGAAACTCGACCGCCGGGCCAACCGACTGGCCCACTGGCTGGTCGAACAGGGCGCGGGCGCCGAGCAGTTGGTCGCGGTGCGGATTCCGCATTCGGTGGATCTGGTGGTGGCGATCTACGCGGTGGTCAAGGCGGGGGCGGCGTACCTGCCGATCGACACCGACCTGCCCGAGGCCCGGGTACGGCAGTTGCTCGACAGCGCGAAGCCGCTGCTTGTGCTCGACGACGAGCTTCCCGACGTGTCCGGCTACCGGTCGACGAATCCGGAGCGGTCGTTGTCACCGGACAATGCCGCGTACGTCATCCACACCTCCGGCTCCACCGGCGGCCCCAAGGGCGTGCAGGTGTCGCACCGGTCGATCATGAACCGGCTCGAGTGGGGTCTGGCGCACTTCGAGGTCGGGGCCGAGGACCGGGTGTTGCTCGGCACCTCGGTGAGCTTCGACGTGTCGGTGCCCGAGCTGTTCGGGCCGCTGCAGATCGGTGCCACTGTCGTGATCGCGCGTCCGGACGGGCAACGGGATCCGGCGTACCTGGCGGAGTTGATCCGGCGGGAGGGGGTGACCGGTGCAGACTTCCTGCCCTCGCTCCTTGAGGCGTTCATCACCGAGCCCTCGGCGACGGAGTGCACGAGCCTGCGTCGGCTCGTGGTCGCGGGCGAGGCGTTCCCGGCCGCGTCGGCGAACAGGGTCGCCGGCCTGCTGCCCGACTGCGCCGTGTACAACCTGTACGGCCCCACCGAGGCGACGGTCGAGGTCACCGCCTGGCAACACGCACCGGGCCTGGACCGGGTGCCGATCGGCGCGCCGATCTGGAACACCCGGGTGTACATCCTCGACGCGGCGCTGCGCCCGGTCGCGCCCGGGGTCACCGGTGAGTTGTACCTCGCCGGTGTGCAGCTCGCGCGAGGCTACCTCGGGCAGACCGCGCTGACCGCGAACCGGTTCGTGGCGTGCCCCTTCGGCGCGCCGGGGGCTCGGATGTACCGCACCGGCGACGTCGTGCGGTGGAACAAGGACGGCCACATCGAGTACCTCGGCCGGTCCGACTTCCAGGTCAAGGTCCGCGGATTCCGGATCGAGCCGGGTGAGATCGAGCAGGTGCTCGCCGAGCATTCCGGCGTGGCGCAGGCGGCAGTCGTGGTGCGCGAGGACCGGAAGGGCGACAAGCGCCTCGTGGCGTACGTGGTGCCCGACCCGGATGCCGCGGTGGCCGATGCCGACGCGCACGTGGACGAATGGCGCCGAGTCTACGAAGATACCTATGCCGATCCCGGGGACGAGGCGTGGGGCGAGGACTTCCGGCTGTGGAAGTCGGCGTACGACGGCGAGCCGATTCCGCTCGAGCAGCTGCGGGAGTGGCGGGACGCGGCGGTGGCGCAGGTGGTGCGCTTCGCGCCGCGGCGGGTGTTGGAGATCGGTGTGGGTTCCGGTCTGCTGCTCGCGAGGATCGTCGGCGAGGTCGAGGAGTACTGGGCCACGGACGTCTCGGCCGCGGTGGTGGAGCGGGTCCGGGCGCAGGTGGAGCGGGCCGGCCACGGCGACCGGGTGCGGCTGAGCGTGCAGCCGGCCGACGACGTCTCCGGGCTGCCCCGAGGCGGCTTCGACACGGTGGTGCTCAACTCGGTGGCGCAGTACTTCCCGAGTGTCGAATACCTGGACCGGGTGCTGCGCGAGGCGATGGAACTCCTCGCACCGGGCGGGCGGTTGATCGTCGGCGACGTCCGCAACGCCACGACGCTGCGGCTGTTGCTGACCGCGGTGGAGCGGGCGGCGCAGCCGCAGGCCTCGCGCGAGGAGGTGCGCGCGTCGGTGGAGCAGGCGCTGCTCGCCGAGCGGGAACTGGTGGTCGCCCCCGAGTGGTTCGCGGAGTGGGCGGCGAACCGTTCCGTAGGGGTCGATATCCGGTTGAAGCCCGGCCGGGCACACAACGAGCTGACCCGGCACCGCTACGAGGTCGTGCTGCACAAGGACGCGGCCGACCTGCTCGACCTGACCGCGGTGCCGGCCGTGCCGTGGGGCCGCGAGGTGTCCGACCTGGCCGGCCTGGCCGGCGTCGTGGACCGCGCGGACGGCACACCGGTACGCGTGACCGGGATACCCAATGCCCGCCTGGTCGCGGAGGTCGCCACGGCGACCTCGATCGATGCAGGACGTACGGCCGCACACTCCCATGGTCCGCTCGACCCGGAGGACCTCGCCGCATGGGCCTCGCAGCAGGGCCGGGACGTGGTCCTGACCTGGTCCGGCGAGATCGCCCACGGCTTCGACGCGATCCTGCTGCCCGAACGGCGGGCCGTCTCCGGCGGGTTCGTGCCCGGCGCGCCGGCCCGGCGGACCCGGCCAAGCGCCCCGGCGCTGGCCAAGGCGCTCGGTCCGCTGCTGGTCGAGCTGCCCCGGTACCTGCGCGAACGGCTGCCGGAGTACATGGTCCCGACCGCCGTGGTGCCGCTTTCGGAGCTTCCGTCGACTCCGGGCGGCAAACTCGACCGGCGCGCGCTGCCCGCGCCGCATACGGTCGGCCCGAGCAGCCCCGGGCCGCGCAACTCCCATGAGGAAAGGCTGTGTTCCCTCTTCGGCGAGCTGCTCGGCCTGGACCGGATCGGTATCGACGACGACTTCTTCGTGCTCGGCGGGCACTCGCTCCTGGCCACCCGGCTCGGCGCGCGCATCCGCACGGAGTTCGGCGTCGACATACCCCTCAGGAGCATCGTCGAGCACGCCACGGTGGCCGAGTTGGGCGCGCTGGTGCTCGCCGGCGGCACTCCCGACGCCCGCGTCGACTCGTACGACGTCGTGCTGCCGTTGAACCTGAACCCCGGCACGGGGAAGCCGCCGGTGTGGTTCTTCCACGGCGGGGGCGGCCTCGGCTGGGCGTTCTTCACCTTCGCGCCCTACCTGGACCGGCCCGCCTACTCCCTGCAGTCCCGCGGCTCCAACGGCACGGAACCGGTGGCCGGGTCCATCGAGGAGATGGTCGAGGACTACATCGCCCAGATCCTCAAGATCCAGCCGGAAGGGCCCTACCACCTGATCGGCTGGTCCTTCGGCGGCCCGATCTCGCACGCCGTCGCGGCGGCGCTGGACCCGCGTGGGCATCAGGTCGCCCTCCTGGCCGTCCTGGACGCCCCACCGGCGACCCCCGACCCGGAGAGCCCGTTCAAGCAGGTGGCCGGCCGGACGGCGGCGATGTACCGGGCGGATGTCGAGGAAGTCCTCGACGAGTTCATGAACACCGACGACATGGACGGCTTCCTGGGCAGGATGGCGAGGGTTGGGGCCAACAACCAGAACCTGATGGCCACCTTCGAATCGCCGGTCTACCGCGGTGATCTGCTGTATTTCAACGCGAGGTTGGACAAGGACGAGGGCAAGGCGTCCTATGGGTCCGGCTGGCGATCGTACGTCCTCGGTTCCGTCGAGGAGTACGACGTGGACGCCACGCACCACGATCTACACATGCCCAAACCTGCGGGCCAGATCATGAGCGTCATCGTCCGCAAGCTGGCGGAGCGGGAGTGACGGGGAACGGTACGGACTTGGCCGGGTCCGGACGATCCGTCTCGTGACATCGCTCTTTGGAACCGATTCGACGAACCATCGAAGGAGAGGAACCACCATGACCAACCTCGCCACCAAGTGGGGAGTAGACGAGAGCCGCTTCTGGATCCACGGCCGAATGCCGCAGGAGACAGTGCGGTTCGACGAGCCGACGGGTCTGTGGAACGTCTACGGTCACGCCGAGACGCTCGCGATTCTCGAGGATCCGGCGACGTACTCGTCCAACACCTTACGGGTGTTCCTCACAGAAACGAATTTGGACGTCGGCGGCGCGTTCGAGGGAAACATCGCCCAGATGGACCCGCCGTTCCACGGCAAGATGCGCAAACTGGTCAATCGTGCCTTCACCCCGAAGACGGTCGCCGATCTTGCGCCGCGGATCGCCACCCTCACCCACGAGTTCCTCGACGAGGTGTCGGGCGGCGACCGAGTCGAACTCGTGTCGGCCCTCGCGTACCCCCTGCCGGTGATCGTCATCGCCGAACTCCTCGGTGTGCCCGCAGATGAGCGGGATCTGTTCCGGGGCTGGGTGGACAAAATATTCGACAATGCCCAGCAGGTGTCGCTCAAGCCCACCGAGGAGGAGCAGCGCGACATCGAGGACAGCCTGCGGCGGACCCGGGGATTGCAGACCTATCTGGGCGACCTGGCGGACGAACGCAGGCGTACGCCCCGGGAGGACCTGCTGAGCAAACTCGCCGAGGCCAAGGTCGACGGGCAGCGCCTCAGCCCCACCGAGGTCGCGAATTTCGCCACCATGCTGCTCTTCGCCGGGCATGTCACCGCCACGATGCTGATCGGCAACACGCTCCTGTGCCTCGACGCAGAGCCGGACATCGAGGCGCGCCTGCGTGCCGACCGCTCGCTCCTGCCGAGCGCCATCGAGGAGTCGCTGCGTTACCTGACACCGTTCTCGACTGTGCACCGGGCCACCGTGACCGACGTGGAGATCGCCGGGCAGCGGATCCCGAAGGACCAGGTGGTCGCGGTGCGCCTCGGTGCCGCCAACCGCGACGAGCGGGTCTTCGCCCGGCCGCACACCTTCGACCCGGGCCGCCATCCCAACCCGCACCTCGGTTTCGGTCGCGGCATCCACTTCTGCATCGGCGCCCCGCTGGCCCGCCTGGAGGGACGGATCGCGCTCGACATCCTGCTCGATCGTTTCCCGGTGTTGCGCGCGGACCCGGAACAGCCGCCCACGTTCCTGCCGTCGACGGACCTGACGGGAGTGAAGTCCCTGACGCTGGTCACCTCCGAGTGAGGTCGTCGGGCCGCGCGATGTCCGGGAGTCCGCGTGGGTGGCGGCGCCCGTCGCGGATCGGGAGCCGGGCGACGTCGACGCGTCGTCGGGCGAGGGCAAGGGCCGCGTCCGCTTCGGTGTGTCTCGACGCGCTGCGGGATCAGGTGGTGATGCCGGGGCGGCTCAGGTAGCCGCCGACGTTCGACCGGGTCCCGAGGACGCCGCGGGGCGTCCGGGCGCCTCCACCGAGGCACCCCGGGCGATCGAAGCCGCCCCGGAAACGCCATCCCCGATCGCGATCAGGTCCGCACCAGCGGCAACAGCGGCCGACGGCGAGGTGGTGCGCACAGTCGTGGCACCACCCTGCCGCGCGGCAGCGCCCGCCTCACCCGGAAGCCCGAACTCGCCAGCGAGGGGCGGCACTTCACCTCCACGCCAAACACGCCCCGACGGGTCTCAGGCGGGGATCGTCTCGACCCGTTCGCGGTTGAGCAGGTACGTGGGCAGGTACGGCTGCTTCTCGGGGACGGGGAAGTCGAAGTCGTAGGCCAGGCTTGCCATCGCGAGCGGTCCGAGGGCCGCCCGGGCGCGCGGCGCGGTCGAGTCGTGCCAGTAAGCGCCGTGGTCTGCGACGGCTTCGGCGAGGACCTCGGCGAAGGCGTCGTGGTCGCGCGTGAGCAGGCGATGGAAGAGGGCGATGGGTTGGTAGTCGATCCGGTTCAGGAAGTCCCGTGGCGCGTGGGTCACGGTCTCGGGCTGGGACGCTTCGATGGTCGCGAGCAACTTTTCCACGATCTCGTCCGTGGGGCGCCGGGACCAATACGCCTGCAGCGTGTCGATCCAGTGCAGGACGTACGCGTCGACGGAGACGTCCTGGCGCAGCACGTCCAGCGGTACCCGGCACAGCCGGTCGGCCCGGCCCCGCTCGCGGCACGTGATCGCGAGGTAGAAGGCGTCGAGCCAGGCACGGGCGTCGGCGGGCGGCGCGGCGGGGATCGGCGGCAGCAACCGTACGAGGTCCTCGCCCAGGTGGCATTCCTGCGCCGGCGCGCCGGTGAACAGCGCGGAGCCGAGCTGCACGGCCGTGGCCCAGGCGTTCCAGGTGTCGATGTCCCCCACTTCGGGGTCGGTGGCGCAATGGGCGTGCGCGAGTGCCAGGGCCGAGGCGAAGGCGTCACCGAGTCCGGCCGGGTCGTCGGCGAGGCGGGCCATCGCCTCGGCTGTGCTGCGGGTGAGTTCGGCTGCGTCGGGCACCTCGGCGGGGGCGCGGGTGGCGAGCCGGCCGGCGCGGTCGAGGCCGACCAGGCCCTTCATCAGCCCGAGCAGGTCCGGCGGGGGTGCGATGGAGAAGTTGCGGGTGTCGTCGTCGATGACCGTGAGCGACTTCAGGCCGCCGCGATGCCACCAGTAGACCCGTGGGGACAGCGCGCCCGGCCCGTCCTGGTGGGCACCGAGGGCGTACGCGGCAAGGTCGTTGACGGCGTCGACCACGGACCGTCGGCGATCGGGTGGTAGGCCGGCAGGTGCCGGGTCGGCACGACGACCAGCGCTCCGGTGTCCGGCAGTGACTCGCCGGTGACCTGCCGGGCCAGTTCGTCCAGGAACAGCGCCTTGCTCGCCACGAACGGCGAGTCGCCGTACACGGTGTGCAGCAACGCCCGTCCCTCGATCGGTACTTCGTCGTGCTCGACGGGCACGCGGATCAGGTTCGTGTACGCCGCCCTGCCCAGTTCCGCCGGCCCGGCACGCTCCACGTCGGCGTCGGTGAGGATCCGGACACTGGTGGCATGTGGAGGGCGTACGTTCACGCCTGCGACCCTATGAGCCGTGTCCGACGCCTCGACGCGGGGCCCGCGGCGAGGACGCCTCACCTAGACGGGACCGGCCGGCCCGGCGCGGGAGTACGTTTGGCGGCGCGGCTGACGATGGCCGTCTCGACGTGGGTGATGCCCAGGCCGACCAGGTCCCGGGAGAGGAAGCCGTAGAGGGCCGTCAGGTCCGGGAAGTACGCGGCCGCGTGCAGGTTCGAGGGTCCCGACGTCGCGAACGCGCCGTGCACCGAGGGGTGGTCGGCCAACGCCCGCCCGGCGGCGGCCAGATGGTCGGGGGCCACGCGCAGCAGGAGTTTGGCCTCGATGGGCAACCCGAGGCGGCGCGGGTCGACCAGGACCTGGGTGATCAGCCGGCCCTGCGCGGCCAGTCGGGCCAGGCGACGGCGCACCGTGCTTTCCGGGTGGTCGGTGCGCGCGGCCAGGGCCGCCGAGGTCAGGCGCGCGTCGGGGGTGAGGGCGTCGACGAGGGACTGTTCCAGCGCGTCGGCGTCGATGCCGTAGGTGCTCGAGGAACCGGACGCGGTTGCCCCGGGCACCGGTTCGGCCGGGCTCAGCGCCGCGCGTTCGCACGTGGTCAGCACTTGGTGACGCCACTCGGAGGTGAGCCGGAAGACGTGCAGGATCGTGGCGCTCTCCAGGGACGTCACCGCCTGGGTGGAAGGCAGTTGACGAAAGACCAGCGGGTCGCGTGAACCCGGCTCGGTACGGGCGACCGCGAAGATCTCGTCACCCGAGGTGGTGACGTCGATGAACGGGATGTCCTCGCGCGCCGCGAGGGCGGCCACGATCGGGTCGAGTCTTCCCCGCAGGACCCGGATGCGCAGGAACAGTGCCCCGGCCGAGCCACCGTTGCGCGGTCGCGCGACCGGTGAGATCACCACGCGCACCGTGCCGTCGGCGCCGAGCGCGTGCAGCCGGCGGCGCACCGTGGCGGGGCTGAGTCCCAGCACGTGGGCCGCCCGCTCCGCGGTGACGCGGCCGTCCACCTGCAAAGCGGCCACCAGCCGTTGATCCAGGGGACTGAGTACGGAATCCGCCGATGCGCTTGCCATGAAGGCGAGTTTCGCCCATTCCGGCGCCGCACGGAACCCATTTCGGGGACCTCGCCCCAAGCATGGATGGCATCCCCCGAGAACATCGGATTCACCACGGAGGTCCATGTGCCCGCGTTCCGGCAACGCGAAGAAGTACGCTTCGTCAGCGGCGACACCTCGTGTGCCGCCTGGCACTATCCGGGGTCCAACGGCGGCTGCGTGATCATGGCCGGCGGCACCTCGGTGACGAAGGAGCCGGCCACGGACCTGTTCGCCGCACGGTTCAACGACGCCGGTTTCGCGGTCCTGGCCTTCGACCACCGACGGTTCGGGAAGAGCGGGGGCATGCCGCGCCAGATCGTCCGCTTCGACGAGCAGGTCGCCGACTGGCACGCCGCGATCGAGTACGCGGCCGGGCTGCCCGACGTCGACCCGGACCGGATCGCGCTCTGGGGCTTCTCGCTCGCCGGCGGCCACGTCTTCCGGGTCGCGGCCGACCACCCGCGACTGGCCTGCGCGATCGCCCAGACCCCGCTGGTCGACGGTCGCGCGATCGCCCCGCACGCGCTGCGCGCGATGACCCCCCGGGCGGCGCTGCGTCTGTTCGGCCGGGGCGTCGCGGACGCGCTCGGCGGCCTCGCCGGACGGCCGCCGCTGCTGGTTCCGACCGCCGGAGCGCGCGGCACGGTCGCCTCGCTCACCACACCCGACGCCATGGACGGCGACCGGGCCCTGGATCCCGAACGTCGCCACACCGACTGGGAGCAGACGGTCGCCGCCCGGATCGCCCTGCGGATCGGCGGCTACCGGCCCGGCCGCCATGCCTCCCGGATCCGCTGCCCGCTGCTGGTGGTCGTCTGCGACCAGGACCAGAGCACGCTCCCCGGCCCCGCCGTCCGAGCCGCCCAAAACGCGCCGGCAGCGGAGGTGCTTCACCTGACGGGCCGCCATTACGCCCCGTTCCTCGAGTCGCACGAACAGGCCGTCGCGGCGGAGATCTCGTTCCTGACGAAGCATCTGATTCCCCGCGACCCCGAATGAGACGAATCACCCGCCGACCTGTGCGGCGGCACCCCACGCCGCGTGTTCCTCACCCGACTCGCCACCACACCGGCCCGGGACCTTGCGACCCACCTCCGCCACCAGGCGTCCCGGGCCGGGGCCGGCCGAACGACCCGACCAGCGCCGGGAGATGCGGGTGTATGTCGGTAGCCTTCGGCGTCATGGACGACATGCATGGAATGGATGCGGCCGAGCTGGGCGTACGGCTGCGTGAACTCGAGGACAAGGTCGACACGATCCTGCGCTACCTCGGCATCGCCTACCCGCCGGGGAGCCTGGACCCGAGCACGATGCCCGACGTGATGCAGGCCGTGCGCGCGGGCCGGAAGATCCAGGCGATCAAGCTCTACCGCGAACGCACGGGCCTGAGTCTCGGGGAGGCCAAGGACGCCATCGACGAACTGACCCGGGGACGCTGAGCACGTCACCGGTCCGGCCCGCGGGCCACGCGGCATCGGGTGGGTCCGAGCGCTCGGAGCGCCGCCGGCGGGCATCGCCTTTAGTGGATCGGGTCGGCGACGAACGCGGATTCGCAGGGCGTTGGGAACCTGCCACCGTGGCCGCGTCCGTTTCTCAACCGACCTGCCAGGCACGGGAGTTCGTTGATGACTTCGTTCTTCGCCACCCGTTCGCGTCCCGATCGGCGGCGGCGCCGATCGGCCGGTTTCGCCGTCGGTCTCGGCGTCGCGGGCGTCCTCGGCCTCACCCCGACCGCCGCCGCGTCGACTCCCCCGGCGGACCGGTCCGCCGCGACCCGGCGGATCGACTGGCATCCCTGCGCCGAGGACACGAGCGCCGATTGCGGCACGCTGACGCTGCCGATGGACTGGGCGCACCCGCGCGGCCGTACCTTCGACATGGCGGTCGCGCGGCGCCGGGCGGGCGACGCGACCGCGCGGATCGGCTCGCTCGTCACCGACTTCGGCGGCCCGGGCCAATCCGGTGTGGACGCCGTGGTGGGCAGGCGAACGGACGTCTTCCCGGCGGAGGTTCGCGCGCGCTTCGACCTTGTCGGGTTCGACGCGCGCGGCTTCGGCCGCAGCAGTCCGATCACGTGCGACATGCCGGCGCTGGGCCGCCAACCCGCCGGCGACCCGGGCACCGACCGTGGATACGCCGAACTCGTGGACTACAACCGCCGGATGGCCGCGAACTGCCGCGCGCTCACCGGTTCGATGTACGACCATGTCGACACCCGCAGCATTGTTCGCGACGTCGAGGCGCTGCGCAGGGCCCTGGGCGACCGCCGACTCACCTACTGGGGTGCGTCGTACGGAACGTTGATCGGCCAACAGTACGCCGAGTTGTTCCCCGGGCGGATCCGCGCCATGACACTGGACAGCAACCTGGACCACGCCCAGGACGTCCGGGGCTACCTCGACACATCGGCGGCGGCGGTCGAGGACTCCTTCGCCGGATTCGCCGCCTGGTGTGGCGCGAGCACGCGGTGCGCGCTGCACGGGCGGGACGTCGGGACGGTCTTCGACGACCTGTACGCGCGGGCCGAGGCGGGCACCCTGTACGACCCGGCGACGCCCGCGAACGGCGTCACCCCCGACTTCCTGGTCCGGCAGGCACAACGGGCGTTCGCCTTCCCGGGTTGGACCGGATTCGCCGACCTGCTCGCGGCCATGGACGCCGCGCCGCCGCATCCGGTGTCGCCGAACAGCCCTTCCTTGAACGGTCGTTGGGTAGGCTACGACCAGAAGATGTTCTGCTCGGATCGGCAGTTGGACCTGGGCGACGCCGGTACCGTCGCGGCGACCGAACGGCGCCTCGCGCGATCGGCTCCGCATACCCGTCGATCGCCCGTCGCGTGGGGCGTGGCGATGTCCTGCCAGGGCCACCCCGTGGCCCTGACCAACCCACCCCGTCGCGGCCACCCGGCGAGGACGGACACGATCACCCTCGTCAACAACCTGCACGACCCGAACACGCCCTATACCTGGGCGACTTCGCTGGCCTTGCGACTTCCCGGCGCCGTCCTGGTCGGTTCCGAGGC
Source organism: Embleya sp. AB8 (assembly GCF_049739465.1). NCBI lineage: Bacteria > Bacillati > Actinomycetota > Actinomycetes > Kitasatosporales > Streptomycetaceae > Embleya > Embleya sp. AB8. The sequence continues at coordinate 131,124 of NZ_JBMHHY010000030.1, read as the reverse complement.
ATGGGGGCACGGCGCCATCGACAAAAGCCCGTGCGTCGCGACCGTGACGACCCGCTCGCTGGTCGACGCCCACCGACCGGCCCCGGGCACCCGCTGCCCGGCGCCGGCACCCACGGCCGCCGCGCACTGACGGGAGCGGGGCGGGGGGAGTCGCTGTTCCCGCGCGGCACACGGGCGCCAACGGCGTTCATCCCCCGCGACGTTCGACGAGGTGCGCGGCGGCAGCCGGGTGGGCGGGCCGGCGGGCCCGATCGTCCGGGTCCGCGCCGGCCCGCCAACCACGGAAGGTGCAACAACCACCAACTACCCACTGCCCACCCGGAATGCTAGCAATCGTCCGGGTGGTTCCTCGCGACCGTGTCGTGGTCCCGCTGCAGGCCGACGCCGTTTCGGGTGAGGGAGATGCCACCGCAGTCGCCGGCCGCGGAGTTGCCGGTGACGGTGCTGGTGGTAAGGGTGCTGTCGTCGGGGTCGAACCGGTCGAGGCGGGGGCCGTATCCGCGAATGGAGATACCGCCGCCATTGTGCCCGGAGCCGTTGCCGGTGATGGTGGTCGAGGTGATGGCGAAGTGCGCTTCCCCGCCGTTGCGATACGTCGATTGCGAGACGCCGCCGCCGTCGCCGGCGCTCTGGTTGCCGGAGATCGTGGCACCGGTGATGGTCAGCGCACTACGGGTGAACCTGATCCCGCCACCGTCCGCGCCGTCCGAGTCCTGGGTGGGGTTGGTCCCGGTGCGGTTGCCGGAGATCGTGCCGCCGGTGATGACCAGGTTCGCGGTGGAGTCGATACCGCCCCCGTCGTTGCTGCCCCCGGCGAAGCCCCAGTGGAGATCGCCGGGACCACCCGCGCCGCCGTCGCCGGCGACGTTCAGGCACACCGAGGTCTCCGTGAGCTGCGCGCTGCCCGATTCCAGTTCGAGTCCACCACCACGACCGCCCCGGGCGCCGTTGCCGCCGTAACCACCGGGGCCTCCCTTGAGCGGGCCGGCCCAGCCGCCGCCCCCGGCGGTGTTGTTGCAGATCGTGCTGTGCAGCAAGGTGGTTCGGGATGCCTGGCGCGCGGCGATGCCGCCACCATTCCCGCCCTCGTTGGGCAGACTGGCGGCCGGCGCCGTGGCCGCGTCCCCGGGTCCGCCATACTCGGCATGGTTGCCGCTGACGGTGCTGCGCACCAGGGTCAGGGTGCCGGCGTCCATGGCGATGCCGCCGCCGTCCCCGCCGTGGCCGGCAAGGTTGGCCCCCACCTGCACTCCGCCGGCGCCGGAGCGGTTTTCGAGGACGCGGGTGTCCGTGGCGGTCAGCGAGCCGCCTGGCCCGATGTAGATGCCGCCCCCGGATCCGCCTGCGGCGCCGGGGATACCCGGGCCCGCGAAGTTCCACTTGACCAGGACGCGGGTCAGGGTCAGGGCACCGCCGCCGGAGACGAGGATGCCGCCGCCGTTGGCGCCCGCTTCGATCCGGCCGCCGGTGACGGTCAGGTCGGACAGGGCGACCGCCGCGCCGTCGTCGTGCAGGACGCGGAAGGTGGGTGTCCCGCGGTCCTCGCGGGCGAGCGTGGCTCCGCTGCCGTTGATCGTCATGTTGGCGGTGATCGTCGGTAAGGGGACGGTCAATCGGTATGTGCAGTCCTTGGCGAGGGTCAGGGTGGTGTCGGGGTGGGTGTCGGCCGTGCGGATGGCGTCGCTGAGCCGTGCGGGATCGCACGGCACGGAGACTTCCGTGGCCGCGGCTGCGGTGGGTGGGGCCGCGACCGCAACCGCGGGTACGGTCAGGACGGCTGCGGCGGTTGCGGCGAGGAGGGTGGACACCGATTTCGCTTTCACACGGACCTCCTGGGTCATGTGTGTATCGGTAGTACGTGGCACGACCGATCCTGCCGGCGCGGCCGACCCCCGGCCTACGCCATTTCGGGTCACCCGGCCACGGGCCACACGACATCACCGAGACGGGCGGCAGCGACGCCGGAACACCGACGGCCCGCCGACTCGGGAACGGATTCGTTCTCGGACCGCAGGGCGAAGTCCCGTCGGAGTGGCGGGAATCGACATGCCGAGCGGCGGCGGAGCGAGCAACTGCCGGATGGCTCTGGACAGATGGGTCCCCGCGTCGTCGTACGTGGTACTGCCTGTCACTTCGGCCGGAGCGTGGACGAGAGGCGCTACGCCGGTTCGGAACGTCCGGGACGAGGCCACGGGATGGTGGTGTCGCCATCGTCGAGCGGCCGCATGCCGGTGCGCACGGCGGATGGTGTCGGCCGCGTCGGCCGCCCCGATACCCATCTCGTCGTTGAAGTACGGGAAATGCCACCGGCCGGGCGCTTCCACCATGCCGTCGAGTGATTCGGGTGCCTCGCCGACCGGCAGGCCGAAGGTGCGGATCGGCAGTCGAGTCGACCGCTCGCCGAGCCACGATCGGGCATTCGGTCGGCGTCGCTGCCGCCCGTCTCGGTGATGTCGTGTGGCCCGTGGCCGGGTGACCCGAAATGGCGTAGGCCGGGGGTCGGCCGCGCCGGCAGGATCGGTCGTGCCACGTACTACCGATACACACATGACCCAGGAGGTCCGTGTGAAAGCGAAATCGGTGTCCACCCTCCTCGCCGCAACCGCCGCAGCCGTCCTGACCGTACCCGCGGTTGCGGTCGCGGCCCCACCCACCGCAGCCGCGGCCACGGAAGTCTCCGTGCCGTGCGATCCCGCACGGCTCAGCGACGCCATCCGCACGGCCGACACCCACCCCGACACCACCCTGACCCTCGCCAAGGACTGCACATACCGATTGACCGTCCCCTTACCGACGATCACCGCCAACATGACGATCAACGGCAGCAGGGCGATCCTCACCCGCGCACACGGCGCCCCCGACTTCCGGATCCTGCACGACGACGGCGCGACCCTCGCCCTGTCCGACCTGACCATCACCGGCGGCCGGGCCGAACCCGGCGGCAACGGCGGCGGCATCCTGGCGTCCGGCATCCTGAACCTGACCCGGGTCGTGCTGGCCGGCAACGCCGCGGGCCCGGGCGCCCCCGGCGCCCCGGGTGGATCCGGCGGCGGCATCTACATCGGTCCGGTCGGCACGCTGACCGCCGTCGATACCCTCGTCGTCGGCAACACCGCCGGCACCGGCGGCGCACCGCCACAACCGGGTACGGCCGCCGGCCCGGGCGGGGACGGCGGCGGCATCACCATCGACGCCGGTGTCCTGACCCTGGTGGACAGCACGGTCGGCGGCAACCGGGCCGGAACGGGCGGGAAGGGAACGGATGTGGCAGATCCCGGCCAGTACAGCGAGGCGAACGACGGCGGGGGCGGCGGCGGCATCGCCGCGCGCGACGGCTCCCGAACCACCGTGGTGCGCGGCGTGATCTGTGGCAACCTCGCCGGGACCGGCGGCGCGGGCGGCGCGATCAAGGGAGGTACCGGCGGCTACGGCGGAGGCGGGCGCGGCGGCGGCATCGGCGGCGGACTCGACCTGAACACGGGCAGCGCCAGGCTCGAGGACACCACGGTGTGCCACAACTTCTCCGGGGACGGTGGCCGGGGCGGCGCCGGCGATCTCCACCCGGGAGACACCGGTGCTCCCGGTTCCGGGGGCGGTATCGAAACCACCGCGGACCTGATCGTCACCGGCGGCGCGATCACCGACAACGCCACCGGGCACGACGCACGGCGCTCCTCGGATGGGCCCGGCGGCGGGATCAGGACCACATACAGCGACTTGACCGTCACCGGCACCAGGATCACCGGCAATCGCAGTTCCGCTGACGGCGGCGGCATCTCGCAATCGATCTGGCGCGACGGGAAGAGCGGGGTCTTGCTCATCACCTCGGCCACGATCACCGGGAATACCTCCGCTCGCAATGGCGGCGGCATCTCCATTCGCGGATACGGCCCCCGCCTCGACCAGTTGCAGTCCGGCGACAGCACCCTCACCACCAGCACGGTCACCGGCAACACCGCGGCCGGCGAATGCGGCGGTATCTCCCTCAAGCGAATAGGCGCCGATCTGGTGCTGGACCGCGACACGGTCACGGGGAACCATCCGGACAACTGCTGACCAGCAAAAGTCGAGACGACAACACCCCCAACACCCCCCGGACGCCCCGGTCGACGTCGACCGGGGCGTTTCGTCGTGCCACCTCGCCCACGAGGGCGGCGACCGGGTCAGCCCTTCGCGGTGGCCTCGTCCATCTTCCGGCGCAGGCTCAGGGGGCGCATGTCGGTCCACACTTCGTTGATGTGTCCCAGGCATGCGGCTTTGGCGCCGGTTTTGCCCTCCGCCCGCCAGCCGGCCGGGAGTTCACGGTCCGCCGGCCAGAGACTGTACTGCTCCTCGTGGTTGACGACCACCTGGTAGGTGCGATCGTCCTCCTGGTCGTTCCAGCCCTCGTCGTCGCCGCTCATGTCGGTCCCCGTCTTCGCTCGTCGGTCGGTATGGCAACCGTTGAACGAGGCGGAGCGGATTCCGTCACGAACGACCCCGTCGAGGTGAGCGCAAGGCGTCATCCCTCTGCGTCATCCCGCTGCGTCGAGCCGCTCGGCCAGCTCTCGGGCGTGATCCGCCGCCGCCGGGCCCCGGGTCGGGTCCGGGGCCTCGGAGAGGAAGACCAGGGCCAGCATGAGCGCCGCGTCGAGGCGGCCGACCAGCGTCGGCCCGGTCTCGGCGGCCGGCGGCAGCGCCTGTTCCCGGCCGTATCCGGCCCGCAGGGCCGCGAGGTCGAGTTGGTTCTCGGGGTAACGGGCGTACTCGGCCAGCCTGCCGAACTCCAACGTCGCGTCGCCGAGCAGGGCGTTCGACCAGTCGAGGAGCGCGGTGGTCGCGCCGTCGTGCCGCCGGATGTTGGCGCTGCGCACGTCGAGGTGGACCAGGCCGGCCGTGCCGACGGCGGTGAGGTGCCGGGCGGTGCCGGCGAGGTCCGGCGGCTCGGGCCAGTCGTACACATGCCGGCCCACCTCGGTCCAGCGCCGGCGGATGCGGGCCACGATCGCCTGACGGGTGGTCAGCCCCTCGCAGGCGACGGGGACCAGGCGGAGTGGCGGGGGCAACGCGTGCAGGCGGGCGAGGAGCCCGCCGAGGGCGAAGCAGTCGAGCGTGGAGCCGTCGTCGGGGACATAGCGGGAGAGCAGTACGTCCGGGACGTCCGGCCGCTGGGAGAGGAGAAGTTCCAGCGGCTCGGCGACCGGAAGGCCGTGCGCGGCCAGGTGTCGACCGATCGTGTACTCCTGGCTCAGCAGCGCGCGCGTGTCCACGTGCGGGTCGTTGGCGTTGGCGTCGAAGCGGCGGTGCGCGAGGCGCAGCGCGACCTGCCGACCGTCGCGGTCCAGGGCACGGTGGACGGAGAATTCGAGGCCGCTGCCCACCGGCGTGAGCTGGTCGAGCCCCCACCGTTCGGCCAGGCCGTGCAGGGCCGTCAAGTGTTCGGTCATCAGTGGTGGTGATCCGTTCGGTCGTCGGCCGGGCAGTCGAGCGCCTTTTCGTCGTGGGCTCGTCGGGTCCGGCCCGTTCCCTGCCTCGGGGCGAGCGTCGCGGGGGCTGATCGGTCAGGTCCAGTCCTCTTCACGGCCGGCGCCGATCAGCCAGGTCAGGGCCCGGAATCGGCGCAGTGCCTCGCGGGCGTCGGGGGCCTGGAGGCGGACGGTGCGCGGGCCGACGACGTCGACCCCGGCCGTCGCGCTCGCGCGTTCGGCGAGGTAGGGGCTGTCCACGTCGACCTCGATCATGTGCGGGGTGGGCGTCGTGGTGGGTCGATCCGGCGGGTTCGCCAGCGCGGCGGCGGCCTCGCGGCGGATGTCGGTCGAGGTCGCGGCGGGTGTGCGGCAGATCGCCGCGTGGCGGGAGATCGCCGTCTTGACCGTGACCGTGCGGCAGCCCGGCGCGTACCGGGCGGCCTCGGCGCAGGTCAGGTCGTCGCCGGTGACCAGGACCACCGGGACGCCGGCCTCGGCCGCGACGAGCGCGTTGAAGCCGCCCTCGTCGAGCGGGCGTCCGTCGACGCGTACCGCAAGCACGCTGTGCGAGAGGTAGGTGTGGGCGAGCACGCCGGCCTCGCCGGCGCCGGTGTGGTAGCCGACGAACGCCAGTGCGTCCACGTCGAGTTCGAGTCCTTGGAGCATGCCCAGCGGTTTGTTGCGGCCGACGATGAGCAGCGCGCGCGGGTCGAGTTCCTCCAGGAGCACGTTGTCCATGCCGCAGTGGGCGTCGTTGACGATCACCTCGTCGGCGCCGCCGTCCAGGAATCCGGCCACGGCCGCGTTGACGTCGCCGGTGAGCAGGCGTCGAAAACGTTCGTAGCGCGGGTTGCCGGCGGTGACGTCGGCGGGCAACACCGTGCCGGTGGCGCCCTCCATGTCGGCGGAGATCAGCACGCGGGTCATTGCGCCGCCTCCTCGGGGTCGGGACGGTCCTCGTCCGATGGGTTCTCCGAAGGGCTCGTGGACACCAGGTCCACCAAAGCGTGCGTATGCGCATCGCCGCTTTCCCGGACCACCTCGCGGAGGGTCTGCGCGTCGCGGACGGTGGCGAAGTGCACCGTGTCGGGCCCGGCGCGGTAGCCGTACACGGCCGGTCGGGGCAGCGAGTTGTAGGCGAAATGGGAGGAGAAGTAGTAGGCGCCGGTGTCGTACAGCGCCACGACGTCGCCCGGTTCCAGCAGTGGCAGGGCCCGCCCGACAGCGGTCAGATCGCCGGCGAAGCAGCACGGGCCGGCGATGTCCTGGATCTCGTGCGGTGTGTGCTTGGGTCGGCCGTGCGCGTCGAAGGCGCCCACGCGCAGCGGCCACGCCTGGGGCATGAACACCGTGCGGGTGGCGACCTGGGCGCCGGCGTGGGTGATCGCGATCCGTCGGCCGCCGGCGGTCTTGGTGTACTCCACGAGCGAGCCGATCGTGCCGTTCTTGGCGAGCAGCGAGCGGCCGAACTCGGTGACCAACCGGTAGCTCCCGTCCAGGAGTTCGGGTACGGCCGCGCGCAGTTGGGCGACGTGGTCGGCGAAGGTCGGGTCGTCCTCGTCGTCGGCGAAGTTCACCGGCAGGCCGCCGCCGATGTCCAGGTCGGTGATCTGTCGGCGACCCAGGACGGTGTTGATGTGCTCGGCGAGTTCGTACGTGGCGCGCAGGCCGGCGGCGATCAGCGGCAGCGGACAGCCCTGGGAACCGACGTGCGCGTGCAGCCGGTTCAGCCACGGCCGGCGGGCGAACGCCTCCACCACGGCCTCGACCGCGCCCGGGTCGCGCAGCGCGATGCCGAACTTGGACGTGGCGGTCGCGGTGCTCATCGCGCCGATCGCGCCGGCGCCGACCTGCGGGTTGACCCGAATCCCGATCGGCCCTGCGGCCAGGTGCTCGGCCACGAGCGCGTCGACGCGGGCCAGTTCCTGGAAGTTGTCGATGTTGACGGCGATGCCGTGTGCGAGGGCGCGGCGCAGTTCCTCGACCGTCTTGGCCGGGCTGTCCAGGACCAGCCGCTCGGGGGCGAACCCGGCGGCCAGGGCCTGCTCCAGTTCGCCGGGCGAGGCGACCTCGCAGCCCATCCCGGCGTCGGCGAGCAGCCGCAGGACCGGGACCAGGGCGCACGCCTTGGCGGCGAACGTGTGCAGCACGGGCGTGTCGCCGAACGCCGCCGTCAGCGCGTCGACCGAGGCCCGGATGCCGTCCACGTCCAGCAGGCCCACCAGGGGCTGCTCCGGGCCGAGCAGGCCCTGTGCCACGGCCTGGGCCAGAGCCGCCTCTCGGGCCGCTCGACGCCGTCGGGCCACTGCGGAAGTCATGTGCGCCACCCTTCGAGGATGTCAGGTCGTCCGCGCTTGGTTCGAGTCGCATGTACAGCTTGCCCCCGACTTGCCCCGACGCGGGCACGAGTCGGCGTGGGGTGCGACCGAAGGACCGATGTCGCCGCGGTGGACACCTCCCGGTCCGGCACCGGGAACGGCTGCCCGGATCCTGGGCGATGGGTGCTCGGCGCGCGAGTCGGCCCAGGAGTGCCGAGGCCGCGGCGATGGCGAGTGCCGCGGCCGCCAGGAGCACGCCGAAGTCGGCGGCGAGGTGGGCCGGCGTCCCCAGAAGCAGGCCGCGCAGCACGTCGACCTCGTAGCCGAGCGGATTGACGGCGACGACACCGCGCAGCCGGCCCGGGCGTCGCCGTGCGGGCGATCGATGCCTCGACGGCCGCCACCCACCGGCCTGTTGATGGGGTGGCGGTCGGTGCTCCCTTAGGCTCGGGGCATGATGACGCCGGCAGAGATCGATCTCGAACTGGACGACGGTCGAAGACTGCATGTGTACGACGCCCACACCGAAGGTGCCGAGGCCGCGCTCGCGGTGGTGTGGCAGCACGGCACGCCGAACATCGGAGCGCCGCCCGAACCCCTGTTCCCGGCCGCCGTCCGGCACGGCATCCGCTGGATCTCCTACGACCGGCCCGGCTACGGGGGATCGACGCCGCTCCCGGGTCGGGACGTGGCGGCAGCCGCGGCGGACGTTTCGGCGATCGCCGACGCGCTTGGCATCGACCGGTTCGCGGTCATGGGCGCCTCCGGTGGGGGCCCGCACGGGCTCGCGTGTGCCGCGCTGCTGCCCGATCGGGTCGTGGGTGTGGTCTGCGCGGCGGGACTGGCCCCGCTCGGCGCGAACGGGCTGGACTGGTTCGCGGGCATGGGGCCGTTCGGCGAAGCCGAGCTGCGCGCCGCGGTCCAGGGACGCGCGACGCTGGAGAAGTTCCTGTCCGCCGGTGACTTCGACGCGGAGATGTTCATCCCGGCGGATCACGCCGCGCTGGAGGGCGCGTGGTCCTGGCTGGGCGACGTGGCCGGCAAGGGCCTGGAGAACGGCATCGGCGGAATGGTGGACGACGACCTGGCATACGTCGCCCCATGGGGATTCGACCCCGAGCAGGTCCACGCACCCACCCTGGTCCTGCACGGCGGCCTGGACCGGGTCGTACCCAGCTCCCACGGCGAGTGGCTCGCGCGCCACTGCCCCTCGGCGGAACTGCGGCTGCGCCCCGAGGACGGACACATCTCGATCCTCGACTCCGCCACACAGGCCCTGGGTTGGCTGCGCGACCACGCCGAGTGAACGGCGGCGACCGCACAGGCCCGTCACCGTACCGCCCCCGATCGACGGCGCAGCCGGCCGCAACTCGCCGTCGACAACACCAGGTTCGGCTCCGGGCGAGCCGGCGCCGGGGGTTGTCCCCCGATCTGGCTTCGCCGGCCGCTCCCTATCCTGATCATCTCTACGTCGGGAGGCCAAGCGCATGACGAACTACGCTCGTATGTACCGCTTCGGGATGACGCCCTGGGAGTCCTATGGGGAAGCGGCGAGTGACAACATTTCGGTGGTGCTCGATCGCGAGGAAGCCGACCGCCCGCGGCCACTCGGCCGCGCTCTCGATCTCGGGTGCGGGCGTGGCCAGTTCACTCCGGAGCTCGCGCGGCGGGGGTGGCAGGCCGTGGGCATCGACTACGTACCGGCCGCGATGGCGGCGGCCCGGGAGAGAGGCGATGCCGGAGTCACCTACGTCGAAGGGGATGTGACCGACCTGCAGTCCGCCGGTCTGGAAGGAACCTTCGACTTCTTCCTCGACATCGGTTGTTTCCAGGGTTTCGACGCCGGGCAGCGACAGGCCGTCGGTCGTGGTGTCACGGCCCTGGCCAAGCCGGACGCCACGTTGCTGATGCTCGCATTCGGGCCGACGCGGGTCCGCTCCTTCATCGGCGGCGTGAGTCGGGACGAGGTCGAGGCCGCGTTTCCGAACTGGGAGCTGCTGACGGTTGAACCGGCGGCCACCGCAGGTCTGGGCTGGCCGATGAACAAGACGAAACCGGAGTGGTTCCGCTTCCGCCGACAGTCCTGAACCACGGCGTCCGAGGGCACCGACGACTCGCCCGCCGTTCGGTGCTCACGACCGTTGCGAGATGCCGCCGGGCTTCCGGTCGGCGGGCCGCCACCGGCGCGGGACGTATCCGGAACAATCGCGTCAAGCGGTGTGACACGGGGTCGGGACGTCGTACGGCGGTACCACTGTCCCTCTCGGCCCGTGGGCCGATGAGCGCGGCGCCCGTCGAGAGCAGGCTCGTGATCGCCAACGCCCGTACGTCGACCGTGACTTCGTCGCGGAAGATGCGGGCGCACGGCGCCACGACACATCCGCAGCGAAGGGTTCACGTGTGAAGATCCTCCGACGGCCGGCGACCGCCCTGGCGCCGGCCGTGGCCTTGGCCGCTCTCTTGAACGTACCCGCCGTCGCCGCCCCGGCCGCGGACGATCCGTCGAACGCGCCCGTCGGCGCGATCCGCTGGCAACCCTGCGCCCAGGACGCCACCGCCGACTGCGGAACGCTCTCCCTGCCCGTCGATTGGCACCACCCCCGGGGAGCGAGGTTCGACCTCGCCCTGGCTCGCCGGCGGGCCACCGATCCCGCGCACCGGATCGGCCCGCTCGTCTTCGGGCCCGGCGGCCCGGGGCAGTCCGGGGTCAATGTCATCCTCAGGAATACCGAGTTCGGCCCGGAGGTGCGCGCCCGCTTCGACCTCGTCGGCTACGACCCGCGCGGCGGCAACCGGAGCAACCCGCTGCGCTGCGACCCGGCCGTCGTCGACCGCCACCCGAGCGCCGATCCGGTCACCCCGGCCGGATTCGCCGCGCTGACCGCGTACAACCGGGACCTGGCAGCCAGTTGCCGTCAGGGGACCGGGCCGTTGTACGACCACCTCGACACCACGAGCGTCGCGCGGGACGTCGACGCCATCCGGGCCGCCCTCGGCGAACGCCGACTGACGTTCGTCGGCGGGTCGTACGGCACGATGGCCGGCCAGCGGTACGCCGAACTCTTCCCGCACCGCATCCGCGCCCTGGTCGTCGACGGCAACCTCGATCACAGTGCGGACACCGGGCGCTTCCTCGACAGCGGCACGGTCGCGGCCGAGGACTCCTTCGCGGAGTTCGTGCGCTGGTGCGACGCGGACACCCGCTGCATGTTGCACGGCCGCGACCCGGCCGGGGTGTACGCCCGGCTGTACCAACGCGCCGAGGCCGGCACGCTCGCCCTACCCGGTGACCCGAACACCCGATTGACCCCGTACGCGCTGAGCGATCACGTCGTCAAGGGCTTCTACGAACCGTCCTGGTCGCAACTGGCCGCCCGGCTCGACGACCTCGACAGGCAACCCCCCGGCCGGCCGACGCTGCCGCCGTTCACCCCGCCGCCCAACCGCGACACCCCGTACAAGCAGGCGATGTTCTGCTCCGACTTCCGGATCGACATCGCCGGCGCCGACGAACTCGCGGCCACCAAGCGGCGGATGGCTGCGCTCGCACCCCGGCTGCGGCTGTCCGGGCTCACCTGGGACATGCTGACCACCTGCCTGGGCAATCCCGTACCGGTCACGAATCCACCCCGCCCGTACCGGGTGCACGGCGCTCCGCCGATCCTGGTGATCAACAGCCGCCACGACCCGGCCACCCCGTACACCTTCGCCGTCGAGGTGGCCCGGCAGATCCCGCGGGCGGTGCTCCTGACGTATGACGGCTGGGGGCATATCGCGTTCGAACGAAGTGCGTGCGTCCGGGCGGCGATGGACCGCTATCTGATCGACCTGCGGACCCCGCCCGTCGGCACCCACTGCGCGCCCGAACCACCGGCCGCCGGGTGATCAGGAGGGCAGGAACACATCGAGCATCGGGAGCAGCAGGTCGGCGCGGCGCATCACGCCCATGTGGGTGGTGCCGGGGAGGACCGCCGACTGCGCGTCCGGGATGAGTTCGTGCATGCGCGCGGCGTGCTCCACGCGGACGAAGTCGGTGTCACCGATCACCAGGAGCGTGCGGGCGGTGATCGACCGCAGCTCGTCCTCGGTCCACTCGGCGAACCCGTGCGCGAGCGCTGCCGCTGGGCTGCCCGATCAGGCAGTCCGGCGGGGCCTGTTGTCTGCCCTCCGCGCTCTTCCGTCGCGGCGTTTCCTGCGGCAGGCTCGCTCCCAAGAGGATGCACGTGGTCTCGTTCGAACGGATCCTTCATGCGGCACACCACCGAGTCCCGACGCAACGCCGGTCCCGACCGCGAACAGCCCAGGCCCCGCGACGCAGTGCGGACTCCCGGCCCGCCCACCGCCGGACGCGGCCGGCCGTTGCCGGCGGGTGCGCCGGCTGCCCTGCAACGGTCGATCGGGAACGCGGCCGTCGCGCGGATGGTCGAGCGTGAGCGGAACCGGCCCGGCGCCGGCCACGGCCGGGGTGCCGTGCAGCGCTCCGGGGACGGCGCGGCGGGCGGGCCCGACGTCGTGCGCGAGGCCGCGAAATCGGCGGAGCGCGGCGGCAATCGGCTGCCGGGCGGGGTGCGCCGGACCCTGGAGGACGCCTTCGGCACCAGGCTCGACCACGTCAGGGTCTCGGTCGACGAGCGGGCCGCCGCGAGCATCGACGCCAAGGCGTACACCGTCGGCAACAACATCGTCGTCCGGAGCGCGAGCGTCCTGCGCGATGTCGAGACGATGGCCCACGAGATCCACCACACCACCCAGCACGACGCCCCCGCCGGCCTCAGCGACCCCGACAACAGGTGGGAGCGCGAGGCCTCCGAGGTCGGCGCCCGGGTGGCCCGCGGCGAGGGTGTGCAACGCTCCGCCATCGACGGCGAGAAGCGTGACGAGGAGCATGACGAGACCGGGCAACGCCTCGCGATCCAACGCCGCGTCGGCTTCGAGTTCGAGTCGCAGTGGCGAGTGCGCGACCACAACAACCTCACCGCCGCGGACGAGCAGAACTACCAGGACGAGGTATCGCGGCGTGATGCGGTCATCGGCGCGCAGATCCTGATGAAGATGGCCCTCCGACAGTTCGCCGACCTGCTGGATCCGACCGAGCTGACCCAGACGTCCGAACAGCTGCGGAACGAGTGGCTCAGCCCGCTGCCGCAGACGCGGCCGAACGACCCATCGTTCCAGACCACTGCCGCGGGCAGCGCGCGGCTCGAACGAGCGCGGCAGGAGAAGCCCGCCGAGTACGCGGTGCACAAGGAGGAGGCCGCCCTGCCGTTGTTGGGCAACGGCGTGATCCGGGAGACTCCGCTTCGCGGCCGTGACGTCCCGAAGATGGGTACGGTCGGCCGGGGCAGGGGCTACCGGCTCACCTCGGACGTCAGCCCGACCGGCGGCGCGGCCCTGGAATGGGTGACCGATCCACTCGACACGAGGGACGAACTCCTCGGTGTGATGGACGAGATCACCCGGGTCTCGGGTGCCCTGGACGCCCGGAAGGACCAGGAGTCCTTCCCGCTCCAGGAGGTGGGGCTCGGGGGCTTCACGGCGGACGCCGGGATCATGGTGTTCCCGCTGCGCGGTGAGATCGTCTACGCACCGCAGATGACCGGCGGTTTCAAGCTGGACGAACTGCCCCGGCTGGTGAAGTACCTGAACGTGCCGGCCAAACGTCCCTGGAACGCCTCGAGTTCCGCCTTCGAACAGCGGCAGGAGGCCGGCGCGGACCTGCACGAGGACAACCTCCGCGTGGTCGACGGCATCCGTGCGCAGGCCGAGTCGCAGGCCGAGAAGCTCGGCAAGGAGATCACGGGCGGTGCGTCCACGAGCGGGCTGGTCGGTCTGACCACGCTGATCGGCAGCTACTTGAGATACGGCGACGACCTGCCGACCAGGGCGAACTCGAAGTCGATCGCGGGCGGTCTGATGTCTCGCACGTCCTTCGCCCACAACTTCACGCTGCTGCCCCTTCCGTTCCGGGTCTACTACCGCGAGCACCCGGACGCGTTCGCCGCGTTCATCCTGAGCGCAGCCGGCTTCGACCCGAACGACCGGCAGACCCTGGTGTACCCCAAGACCGTCGAACACGGGGACGCCGGTCAGCGCACCGAGCGGGCGATCCCGCTGACCCGCCACCGGTGGCTGGCGGGCATGCCGGCCGGCAAGGATCTGCTGCGGAACTACAAACACCTGACCCAGGTGGAGAAGGCCGAGGTCGGCGAGGCGGACTGGACGCACATCCACGAATCCCTCGGCGCGCTGGGTTCGGTGGACGACCGGGTGGGCGGAGTCGGCAAGGAGGAGGTCGCCCTGGTGGCCGAACTGCGTCGGATGAAGGCCGGCCTGCGCACCGCGGACCTCCAGCCGCTCGCGGTCGCCGCCTTCGACCTGGTCCAGCGGTTGAACGAGGAGAAGCGGCTCAAGTACGAGAAGGAGAAGCGGTAGCACCGGCCGTCCACGGAGGAAAAGGAGGACCGGACGGCTCCGCCGCACCTCGCGGTAAAGCGGTAAAGCGGTAAGTAAAGCTGTAAAGCGGTGGGCGGTGAAGGCGTGGCGTACGCGTTCACGACCGTCTGAACGTCACCCCCTCGCCACGACGGGCGCACGCGGCCCTGGGCCCCACCGCGACCGTGCCGGCCCCATCCGGCAGACCTCGGCAGCCACTTCGCCGCCCCTCCGGTGACGGCCGGGCCCCCTCGGTCGGCCGAAATGGCCGGAATAGCCGGAATTACGGCCCGGCTCGACCGGGAACCACCAGAACCCGAACCGGGCCCTGTTCCCGCAGCCCGACACGGGTGGGCGCGAGCCGGCGCCGGCGACGCAGCGGGGGCGGGGTACGGCCGGCACACGATGATCACCGGGTGGGTATTGTGGCGAGCTGCCGCCGAAGAGGGGAACCATGGAGTTGTCGGGCGCCGCCGATCCGCGGTGGGTCGGACCGTACGCGGTGCTCGGCCTGCTCGGCGCCGGCGGCATGGGCAAGGTGTACCTGGGCCGTTCGGCCGGCGGTCACACCGTGGCGGTCAAGGTCGTCCGTCCCGAACTCGCCGACGACCCGGTGTTCCGGGCCCGCTTCGGACAGGAGGTCGCGGCCGCCCGACGGGTCTCCGGTGCCTTCACCGCCCCGGTCGTGGACGCCGATCCGGATGCTCCGGTCCCCTGGATGGCAACGGCGTTCGTGCCCGGCGTCGCCCTCCATGCGGCGGTCACCCGGCACGGGGCGCTGCCCGAGGCGTCGTTGCGCATGCTGGTCGCCGGGCTGGCCGAGGCGCTGCGGAGCGTGCACGCCGCCGGCCTGATCCACCGCGATCTCAAACCGTCGAACGTCCTGGTCGCGCTCGACGGACCGCACGTCATCGACTTCGGGATCTCGCGGGCGGTGGAGGGAACCTCGCACACCCGCAGCGGCGCGGTGGTCGGCTCGCCCGGGTACATGTCGCCCGAACAGGCCCTGGACCAACCGCTCACGCCGATCAGCGACGTCTTCGCGCTGGGCGCCACCGCGTATTTCGCCGCGACCGGGCTGCCACCGTTCGGGAGCGGCAACGCCGCCGCGCTGATGTTCCGCGTCGCCGGCACCGAGCCGGACCACACGCCGCTGGCCGGGCTCGGCGTACCGCTTCGCGCGCTGATCCTGCGCTGCCTCGCCAAGGACCCCGCGGCCCGGCCCGATCCGGCCCAGGTGGTCGCGGACATCGAACAACACGGCGTCGACGTGCCCGCCGGGAGCTGGCTGCCCGCGCCGCTGACCGCCGACATCATGGCGGTCCGCGCGTCGATCCTCACCGCTCCCACGCCCCCGCCCCCGCGCATACCTCCGACGCAGCCGTACCCATGGCCCTGGCCTGCGCCGCCGCCATCGCAGCCCTCCGCTCAGGGCCCCCGCAGGATCAGCCGCCGTGCGCTGCTCTTCGGCGCTGCGGCGGGCACGGTCGCGGTGGCCGGTGGCATCACGGCGGCCGTCATGCTGCCGGCATCCGGTGGCGGCAGCGCCGAGAACGCCGGCCGCAGCACCGGAGCCGGAGGCGGTCCGACGGCCGCCCCGAAGACGCTCCCGACGACGCCCCTCACCGCACCCGACGCCGTCGTCCGCAAGATGCCGAACCTCGACATCAAGTGCCTCGGCCTCGTGCTGAGCGGCGAAGGCCTGGTCAACCTCGGCCTGCTCGAGGCGACCGGCCTGGACCTGGACGGCAAAGTCCGCTGGGCACCGATCCGAATAGCGCCTGCCCCCGTGTTCAAGAACCCGCCCGCCGCCGTCCGCAACGGCATCCTCTACCTCTGCGGGAGCGCCGGATCCCCGATGGTCTCGGGCCTGCACGCCATGGACGTCGCGACGGGAAAACTCCTGTGGAGTGCCGGGTTTCCAGTCGCGGGCTGGAAGGTGGGGACCGTCGCCGGAGTCCTCGGCGACACCGTGTTCGTCTCCGGCATCGCCTCCAGCAAGGACCCGGTCCAAGGTTTCGTCTGGGCTGTCGACGCACGCACGCGCAGCACGCTGTGGCAGGAATCCGGCGAGGATGTGACGGCGGTGCCGTTGGTACCACCCACGACCGAGGCGATGATCCTGGCAGGCGGCACCGGTGGCGGCGGCCTCGCGGACGGCCAGGTGGTCGTGCTCGACCCGGCGACCGGCAGGCGTGGCTGGCGGAAGCCGGTGCCCGGCGGCTCCTTCGCGAGCTGGACGAATGCGACCGGGTGCTTCGCCGGGAGCTCCTACGTATACGGGGGAAGGTCAGTCACCGCGGTCGACCCCGGTGGCAGGGTGCGGTGGACCTTCAACGCCACCCGCAACGGGTACGACATCTTCGACGTACCGGTCGCGAGTCCGGACGGACAAACGGTGTATGTCACCTGCGACGTCGGCCTCTTCGCCCTCGACGCGGGAACCGGCAAACCGAAGTGGGCCACCGCGCCGCAAGGCGGTTCGCTCAAGGAGACCGGCGTGGCCTCGGCCGGGATCCGGATCGCGGACGGCAACGTGTACGTGACGGACAACAGGGCGAACGTGTGGGCCGTGGACGCCGCGACGGGCATCGGCCGGTGGAAGTACAACGACCCGGTGCAGAGCGCCGTCAGCGCCCCGCTCATCGCGGCCGGCGGCGGCCGGTTGTGGAGCGCCAACGGCACCTCGCTGGTCGTCGTCGCCGCGAGCGGGGCGTAACCGCCGACCCATCCCGCGCGACCGGCGCGACCGGCCCGGGCGATCCCGATCGATACCCGAACCCCCTGCCACTGCCCGGGTGTTCACGAACAAGAAGGTGACAGCAGCCGACCATGGAACAGCTCGACGCCTCGGACCCGCGGCGGGTCGGCCCGTACGTCCTGCTCCTCCCGCTCGGTGCGGGCGGCATGGGCAAGGTCTACCTGGGCCGCTCGGCCGCCGGTCGCGCCGTCGCGGTGAAGGTCATCCGCGCCGACTACGCGGCCGACGAGCACTTCCGAAACCGGTTCCGCGCCGAGGTGGCGGCCGCGCGGCGGGTGTCCGGCGCGTTCACCGCGCCGGTCGTGGACGCCGACCCGGACGGCGACCCGCCGTGGATGGCGACGGCGTTCGTCCCGGGCCTGTCGCTGTCCGAAGCCGTGCAACGGCACGGCCCGCTGCCCGAGTCGTCGCTGCGCATGTTGTTGGCCGGGCTGTCCGAGGCGTTGGTCCGCATCCACGCGGCGGGGGTGGTCCACCGCGATCTGAAGCCCGGCAACGTGCTGCTGGCGCCGGACGGCCCCCATGTCATCGACTTCGGCATCGCCCGCGCACTGGACGGCGCCTCCTTCACCCGGGAGGGCAGCACCGTGGGGTCGCCGGGCTACATGTCGCCCGAGCAGTCCCTGGGCCGGCCGGTGAGCGCGGCGAGCGACGTGTTCGCGCTGGGCGCGACGATGTTGTACGCGGCGTCCGGGCAGCGGCCGTTCGGCAGCGGCCCGCCCGCCGCCGTACTCAGGCGCGTCATCGGTGATCAGGCCGACACCTCCCCGTTGCCGGCCGCCATCCGGGATGTGGTCGCGGCCTGTCTGGACAAGGACCCCGCGCGCCGTCCGACGCCGCACGCGCTCATCGACTTCGTCGGCCGGGGAGGCGCCCATCCGCTCACCCGGAGTTGGTTGCCGGAGGCGGTGACACGCGACGTCGACCGCGCGGCGGACGTCCTGACCGGGTTGCCGGCTTCGTCCGGCGCGGCGAGCGGGTCGGGAACCGAGTACTCGGCCGTGGAGACGGTCACCGAATCGGCTGCCTGGACCACGGCCTCCGCTCCCGCACCGCCCGGGGGGTTCGCTGTCGAGAGCCCGCCGGCACCGGTCCGGCAGCAACCCTCCCGCAGGCGGCTGCTGCTCGGCCTCGCCGCGGGCGCGGCGGTGACGGTCTCCGGCGGTGCGGCGGCCATCCTGCTGTCGCAAAACGGCGGTTCGGGCCGGGGAGCGGCCCCGACGCCGGCCGGGGCCGGCTTCGGGTCCGCGTCGCCGCCCGGCGCCCCGGCACCACCTCCGGTCGTCCCGCACCCACCGCTGTCGGCGCCAACCGGCAGGCAGGGTGTCCTGGACGGGCCCGCGGCCGCGACGAAGTGGACGGCCAACGCGAGTAGCCCGATCTCCGACTTGGCCGTGTACGGGGGTTCGGTCATCGCCGCCGGCACGAGTGGCCGGGACGCATTCGACACCGGCGCGGGCCGACCGCGGTGGACGCTGCCCCTGGTCGTGGATTGGACCGGCGGCGGCTCCGCCGCCGGAGACGACCAGACGGTCTACCTCACCGGCGCCGGCCCGGACATCGCCTTCCGGAAGTTCGTGCTGAGCGCTGTCCGGCCCGGCACCGGAACACAGCTGTGGACGCTCCCGATTCCGCGTGCCGAGTGGATTCCCGATGGGGTGTCCGGTGTCGTCGACGGCGTCGCCTTCGTCACCGGCCGGGCATCCGGCGGTGCCGAGGGGCCACTCCCCGGGTTCGTCTGGGCCGTCGACCTCAAGACCCGGGCCGGTGTGTGGGAGGCCGTGGGCAAGGACGTCGCCGGGTTGTTCGTCCCCCCACGCGGCCCGGACCTGCTGCTGCGCGGCGACGGCGCGTGGCGCCGGGACGGGCGGCTCACCACGCTCGACGCGACGCGCCGGGGCGCGCGCGGCTGGAGCAAGACCCCGTCGCCGGTGTCGACAACGAATGACGACCCCCCGAACGACCAACGGTTCCCCGTCTGTTGGGCCGGCGGCGGCTTCGTCTACTGCTCGGACAAGGTCTACCTCGTCGAGCCCGGCAGCGGAAAGCAGGTGTGGGCGTTCCCGGCCGGCGCGGCCGGCGAGAGCTTCACGGACTGCGCCTCGGACGCCGACGGCGGCACGGTCTTCGCCACCACCCGGACCACGCTCTTCTGCCTCGACGCAAAGACGGGCGTATCGCGCTGGCGCAGCTCGATTCCCGGCGGATCCACGAGCCTCCGGCTGCGCCCGAAGGAAAACGTCTGGGTTCGTTACGACTTCGGCAACGTGTATGTCGCGGACACCACCGGAACACTGTGGGCGGTCGACGCGACCTCCGGGACGACCCGGTGGAAACACCCGTTCCCGGTCCGGGGCACCGGAGACGGTATCGAGCCGATCCTGGTGGCCGGCGCGGGCACCGTGCTGATCGGACACGGATTCCGAATCACCGCGATCGACGCGGGCGGGTAGCCGCAGACGAGGCACCCGTGCCGAGCCCGCGTCCGTCGGGTCGCCGACCGCCTCCCCGAGTCGCCCGGGGAGGCGGGTCGTTGCCGGTCAGGTCTGTGGCGTCAGCGCGATGGCCACCGCGCCGAGCACACAGGCGATGGCGGCCGCGAGGTAGGCGAGGTGGTAGCCGTTGAGCCGGTCGCTGCCGTGCGCGGAGACCAGGACCATGGCCGCCACTCCGACACCGGCGCCGACCTGCTGGGCCACGACGTTCACAGCCCCGGCGACCGCGTGTCGTTGCGGCGGAACTCCGGTGAGCGCGGCGGACGTCATCGAGGGGAAGTTCAGTCCCTGGCCGATGCCGCTGACCACCAGGCCGGGCAGCACGTACTGCACATAGCCGCCGTGGTCCGGGGTGCCCAGCCACAGCGCCGCTCCCGCGCCGATCAGGACGAGCCCGACGGTCATCAGCTTGCGCGGCGTGTGCCTGGTCAGCAGGCGTCCGGTGGCGAAGTTGGCGGTGAGGAACACGGCCAGCGACATCGGTACCAGCGCGAGGCCGGACTCGACCGGGGAATAGTCCAGCATCCCCTGCAGATACAGCGGCGCGAAGAACACCATCCCGATCGAGCCGGTGTACTGGAGGAACGCCGCCAGGCTCGCGGACCGTACCGATGCGATCCGAAAGAGGCCGAGCGGAAGCACCGGGTCGACGGTGCGGCGTTCCCACCCGACGAACAGGAGCAGGAAGAGCACCGCCGCGCCCACCGCGCTCCAGGCCAACGCGCCGCTGCTGCTGACGCCGACGATCAGCAGGATCAGGCCGAACGTGCCGAACACCGCGCCGGGCAGGTCCACCCGGCCGCCGTGTCCGACACCGTGCGGCAGTCCGGCGCGGGTCGCGGCCAGCACGGCCAGTCCCACCACCACCGAGAACCACAACACCGATCGCCAGCCGAGGAATTGGGTCAGTACGCCGCCCAGCATCACCCCGCCGCTGAAGCTCGCGGCGCCGACCGCGGCGTACACACCGAGTGCTCGGTTGCGCGCCGGACCGGCCGGAAACACCTCGGTCAGCAGGGCCAGTGCGGCGGGACCCGACAGGGCCGCGCCGACGCCCTGGGCGGCCCGCGCGGCGAGCAGCACCGCGGTGTCCGGCGCCAGTGCCCCGACCGCCGCGGACGCCGTGAACACGGCGATACCGACGGCGAACACCCGCCGTCGGCCGAATACATCGGCCAGGCGCCCGCCCACGAGCAGGAAGCCGGCGAACGTGACGGCGTAGGCGGTCATCACCCACTGGAGCGTGGCGTCGTCCAGGTCGAAACGTTCGCCGACGGACGGCAGTGCGGCATTGAGCACCCCGAGACCGCTCACGTCCAGTCCCAGTGCGCCGGCCAGCACCCCGAGTGCCAGGCCCGGCCGGTGCCGTTGCACCGCCGTGGTATCCGTCATGCGAGGCCGCCGAGGAACTCGCCGCCGTCGCGGGTCCGGCCGACGGTTGGCCGCGGGAGGCGCCGGGCGGGCCGTAATCGGCCGACCGCTTCACCCGCGACCGCTACGGACGTCCCCACGCTGCCGCGCGCGGGGTCGAGCCGGGCGCCGGTCGACTCCGGCCCGCCGTTCGTGATTGTCATGGCAAGCAGCTTGCAGTGCCGCCCACTTGGTGTCCAGCCCTGCCCGACTCGGGTGCCGCCGAAGCGTATTCGGCACCGGATCGCCCACGATCCCCCGGCGCAGCCGCTCCCGACCGCACATGTCGAACAAGAATGCTTTCTGTTGCCCATCACGTCCGAACCACCGCACGACCATCATCCCTGAACAAAGGAATCGGACACTTTATGGATCAAATCTCGCCGGCCTGCGAATCACACTTGTCCCACCATTAACAGAGTGGCAGTCTGTGGTGCCGGTCGGGAAAGTGCCTGGTAATTCGGTCCACCTCGGTTCGCACAATTTCCAGTTCGGACAAAGCGGGTCTCGACGCTCGCCGGCCGCGGCCGGACAAGTGAAGATTTTTGTGTACACGCCCCCGAAGTCGACACATTCGCGAATCAACTCGACCGGTGCCCGGACGCCGTACGGACGCCGTACACCGGCAGGCGAACCGCCGGGCGGTCGTCCCGAACCGCGGCCGCCGGAAATCGACCGACCGGACCGCCGATCGACCTCCGGAGTTTCCGAGCCGGCAATCCGCCGGCCGCCGGGTCGCCCCGGTCACTTCCTTCCGCCCTGCCGAGGAGCCGAAATGCCCCAAGAGCACGGAGCACGAGATTTGCGCGCGGTATCGGAGTTTCTGCTTTCTCGGGTCGTCGAACTGCTCGACGTATCCGAGGGCGAAGTGGATCGCTGGGCGCCGATGCACCGATATGGTCTGGATTCGCTCAAGGCGGCGACGCTTGCCGGCGCATTGTCCGAATTCCTCGGCCGCCGAGTTCCGGTCACCTGGATGTGGCAATACCCGACCATCGACGAACTGTCCCGGGCGCTCGTCGACGGCCCGCGTGCGGCGGAAACGGCCGCGGGCAACGATCGCCGGATGCCCGCGCGCGAGCCCATCGCGATCGTGGGCATCGGCTGCCGGTTCCCCGGCGGACCGGACCCGTCCTCGTTCTGGCAACTACTGGCCGAGGGCCGCGACGCCGTCGGCCCGGTGCCGGCCGCCCGGCGCGAGCTCCTGGGCGACGCGGTGCGGTGGGGCGGGTTCATCGACGGCATCGACCGGTTCGATCCGCTGTTCTTCGGCATCTCCCCCCGCGAAGCCGTCCAGATGGACCCGCAGCAGCGCCTGGTGTTGGAACTGGCCTGGGAGGCACTGGAGGACGCCGGTGTCCCGCCGCTCGGCCTGGTCGGCAGCGACACCGGCGTGTTCATGGCCTCCTGCTGGAGCGACTACGCCGCACTGGCCCACTATCGCGGTCCCGACAGCCAAATCACCCCGCACACCGCCACCGGCATGCACGACGGCATCATCGCCAACCGCGTCTCCTACGTCCTCGGCCTGCAGGGCCCGAGCATGGCCATCGACGCGGCCTGCGCCGGATCGCTGGTGTCGGTGCACCTGGGCTGCCAGTCGATCTGGATGGGCGAGAGCGAATTGGTGCTGGCCGGTGGCGTGAACCTTAGCTTCGTCTCCGACTACTACACCGCCATGGACCGGATGGGCGCGCTCGCCCCGGACGGCCGGTGCAAGACGTTCGACGCCCGGGCCGACGGCTACGTCCGCGGTGAGGGCGCCGGGGTCGTGGTGCTCGCCCCGCTGAGCGTGGCGCTCGAACGCGAGTTGCCGGTCTACTGCCTGCTCAAGGGCACCTCGGCGAACAACGACGGGCTGAGCAACGGCATGACGGCGCCGAATCCCCAGGCGCAGGAGCGCATGTTGCGCGCCGCCTACCGACGGGCCGGCATCGCCCCGGCCCTCGTGGACTACATCGAGTGCCACGGCTCCGCGACGCCGCTCGGCGACCCGATCGAGGTCAATGCCATCGGCGCGGTCCTGGGCGGCGATCGTGGGGTGCCGCTGCGGCTCGGTTCGGTCAAGTCCAACGTCGGGCATCTGGAGGCGGCGGCCGGCATCGTCGGCCTGGTCAAACTCGCGCTGTCGATCCGCAACGGGGTGCTGCCGGCGAGCCTGCACTACGTCACCCCGAACCCGCGGATCCTGTTCGACGAGTACCACCTCACGGTGCAGGATCGATCGACCGCGTGGCCGCGCCGGTCCGACGCCCGCCGGGCGGGGGTGAGTTCGTTCGGTTTCGGCGGCGCGATCTGTCACGTCGTCGTAGAGGAGTTGCCGCGCCCCGAGGGCGCACTCCTGCTGCTGGCCGAGGACTCCCGGGAGGCGCTGGTCGAGCGGGCCTCGGCGCTGCGGGCCGAGCACGACCTGCGGGCGAACTGCGGGCGGGCTCCGGGCGAGGGCGGGTTCCGGCTCGCCGCCGCCGCGCGGGACACGGCCGAGCTCAGGGCGCAGCTGGATGCCTTCGTGGCCGGTTCGACGGCCGCCGGGTTGAGTGTCGGGGAACCGGGTGTCGGGGAGCGGGCCGAACGCAGACCCCGGGTGGCGTTCCTGTTCTCCGGCAACGGTTCGCAGTGGGTGGGCATGGGCCGGCAACTGCTCGCCGGGATGCCGGTGTTCCGCCGGTCGATGATGCGCTCCGATCGGCGGATGCGGGACCTGTTGGGTTTCTCGCTCGTCGACCAACTGTTGGCGCCCGATGGCCGCCTCGACGACATGGACGTCTTTCAGCCGCTGCTGTTCTGCCTGCAGGTCGCCTTGGCCGACGCCTGGCGCTCGCTGGGGGTGGAGCCCGACGTGGTGGTGGGACAGAGTGTCGGCGAGTTCGCCGCCTCCCACATCGCGGGTGCGCTGGACTTCGCGGACGCCTCCCAGCTGGCCGCCGCCCACGGTCGGCTGCTCCAACAACTGGCCGTCGGCCGGGGCGAGGGCATCGTGGTCACCGCCGGTGCGGACGTCGTCAAGCAGTACCTGACCGGCCAACTCACCGTTTCCGGGTACAACGGCCCGAACTCCACCCTGGTCACCGGCACACCACCGGAGATCGACGAACTGGTCCGCCGACTGACCGGTGCGGGCGTCACGAGCCATCGGGTGCGGATGGGCCACGCGCCGCACTCGCCGCTGGTCGACCATGTGCTCGCCCCGCTGCGGGCCGAACTCGCCGACCTCGCGCCGCGGACCACGCGCATCCCGATGATCTCCACGGTCACCGGCGAACTCGTCGACGGTGCGGAACTGGGGCCGAACTACTGGGCGAACAACCTGCGCGGGGAGATCCGGATGGTCGACGCGCTGACCACCCTGCGCGGGCACGACATCGACGCCGTGCTCGAAGTCGGTCCGCATCCCGTGCTGCTCAAGTCCGTGGCGGAGGTGCTGACCGCGACCACGCTGCCGTCGATGCGGCGCGGCACCGACGAGGCCTGGACCCTGCTGGGCACACTCGGCGCGTTGTACGCGGCCGGCCACCCCGTCACGGTCGGCCCGTTTCTCGCGGGCGACCGGGGCCGACACGTCGCGCCGAGCCGGGGCGGCGGCGGCTCGGCCGACGAACGGGTGCATCTGGTACCCGTCACGGCGCCCTCGGCGGCCGCGTTGGCCGACACCTGTCGTGAGCTGTCCAACCATGTCGAACGCGACGCCGGGCTGCGGGTCGGCGACCTCGCCTACACGCTCGCGACCAGGCGTACCCATCACAACCACCGGATGGTGTTGTTCGCCCGCAACCGTCGGGAAGTCCTGGACGGACTCGCCCGGTTCGCCGCCGGTGGGCCGCACCCCGAGGTCGTCGCAGGCACGGTGGTCGGCAACGGCGACCGGCGGGTGGCGCTGGTGTTCTCCGGTGGCGGCACGCACTGGGTCGGCATGGGCCGCGAACTCATGCGCGTGCACGCCGGTTTCCGTACCCGGATGCAGGCGTGCGACGCCGCCGTGCGCGCGGCCGGCGGCTGCTCGGTGCTCGACCGCCTCGCCGCCCCGGCCGAGCAGGCCGGGTTCGAGGAAATGGACGTCCAGCAACCGGTGTTGTTCGCCCTCCAGGTCTCGCTGGCGCAGGTCTGGCTCGACCTGGGCATCCGACCGACCGCCGTGGTGGGGCACAGCCTGGGCGAGGTCGCCGCCGCGTGCGTGGCGGGCGCATTGTCGTTGGCCGACGCCGCCCGCGTCGTGGTCGCCCGGTCGCATCTGCTCGAACGGGTCGCGGCCCCCGGCGCGATGATCTCGGTCGACCTGCCGGAGCGGGAACTGCTGCCGTGGCTCGCCCCGTACGCCGGGGACCTGGCCGTCGCCGTGGTGAACAGTCCCACCAGTGCGGCGGTCTCCGGCTCGCCCGACGCCGTCCGCGCCCTCGAGGCCGACCTGCGCCGGGCCGGGATCGCGACCAGGAACATCCGGGTCGAACGGCCGGTGCACAGCCCCGGCATGGATCCGCTGCTCCGGCCGCTGCGCGAACTCGTCGCCGGCATCACCCCGTCGACCGGCACCATCGACTTCCACTCCACGGCGCTGGCCGACACGGTGAACCCGGTGCTCGACGTCGACTACTGGGTGCACAACCTACGCAATCAGGTCCGGTTCGCCGCGACGATCGGTGCGCTGGTCGACGACGGTGTCACCACCTTCGTCGAGATCGGCCCGCACGAGACGTTGCGCGGCGCGGTCGAGGAGATCGCGCTGACCCGGGGTGCCCGGGTGCACGCGATCAACTCCCTGCGACGCGCCGAGAGCGACCTGCGCTGCCTGCTGGGGGCCGCCGCGTCGTTGTATGTCCGGGGCCTGCCGTTGGCGTTCGAGTCGTTGTTCGCCGACGACGTCGAGGTGGTGGCGACCCCGCTCGTGCAGTGGCAGAAGGAGCGTTACTGGCTGGACACCGCGCCGCGCGTCGACGCCGCGCCCGCGCCGGCGGTCGAAATCGCGGCCGAGTCGACGGTCCCGATCGTGGCGGACCGGTCGGCGCGGGAGGTCGTCCTCGGTGAGATCTCCGACGTGTTGGGGGTGCCGGAGCACCGGTTCGAGGCGGGCGCGAGCCTGCGCGACTTCGGTCTCGACTCGATGTTGGCGATCCGTCTGGTCAACCGGGTGCAGTCGTTGTTCGGGCAGCGGGTGTCGCCGGTGGTGTTCCTCGACGACCGGACCATCGCCGAACTGGTCGACCACCTCGCCGAGGTCGTCGGCGGGCCGGCCACGACCGCGGCGGTCCAGCCGGCAGCGCCCGCGGCCACGGGGCCGGCCCGGACGGCGCAGGCGCCGCCGAGGGCGGTGACCGAACCGGCATCGGCGCCCGACGCCGCGCCGGCCCGAGCGTTCCTCGACGACCTGTCCGACCTGGACGCCGAGGAACTGGTGGAGGAACTGATCGCGCGCGGGTTGTTGGCCCCCACCGACACACCACCACTCGACCGGCTGCGCGCCGACGATCTGGGTTTCGAACCGGCACCGGCCTCGCACGGCCAGGCCTCGCTGTGGTTCATGCAGCAGATCGCACCGGACGCCGTGCCCTACAACTTCATGGTGGCCGCCCGGATCCGGAGCGCCGTCGACGAACGGGCGCTGGAGCGCGCCGTGTCGGCCGTGGTGGCCCGGCATCCCGCGCTGCGCACGATCTTCGTCGAGGCGGGCGGCAGCCCGTATCAGGTCGTCCTCGACGACCCGGTGTACGAGTTCCTGGTCGTGGACGGCACGCGCCTGGACGACGAACAGGCCCGCGAGGAACTCGCCGAGTACGGGCACCTGCCGCTGGACCTGGACCACGGGCCGCTGGTCCGCGTGGTGCTGATCAGGCGTGGGCCGGCGGACCACCACCTGCTGATCCTCGTGCACCACATCGCCTCGGACGCGGCGTCGGCCGACGTGATGATCCGCGAGCTCCAGGAGTTCTACGCCGGTGCCGACCCCGCCGCGCGCGAACCGGCGGCCCCCTACACGGAGTTCGTCGAGTGGGAGCGGCAGTGGCTGGCCGGCCCGGCGGCTGCCGCGGCCCTGGGCTGGTGGTCGCGGCAGCTGGCCGACCCGCCCGCCCACCTGGACCTGTCCACCATGGAGCGACCTCCCGGGGTCAGCTACGAGGGTCGCGATCTCACGTTCCGGTGGAGCGTCGAAGAGACCCGCCGACTGCGGGAGTTCGCGGTGCGCGAGGGGGTGTCGATCAGCACCGTCGTGCTGGCCGGCTTCTTCGCCACGCTCAACCGGGTGGCCGGCGTCGAGGACTCCGTACTGGCCACCGCCGTCGCCCAACGCGGCCGGCCCGGCTGGGAGTCCGCCGTCGGCTACTACCTGAACACCGTGCTGGTCCGGGCGAAGCCGGCCGGGCGGCGCGCTTTCCGAGAGTTGCTGCGCGAGGTCCACACCTTCTCGCTCGGCCTGATCGAGCACCTGAACTACCCGCTCGACCTACTGGCGTCCGCCCTGAAACCGCCCAGGGCCGAGGGCCGTTCGCCGTGGTTCGACGTCGTGCTGAACTGGCTGTCCGCGGACGCGTTTCCCCGCTCGGTCAAGCTCTTCCACGGCATCGGCGACACCATCGCGCCCGACGGCGCGCTGCCGCTGGAGCCGCTTCCGGTGCGCAGGCACCTTGCCAAGTTCGACCTGGAGATCTCGATGGCCGAGATCGGCGGCGAAGTGGTCGGCCACATCCAGTACAAACCCGGCTACCTGGAGAGGCAGACCGTGACGGCACTGCTCACCCGCTACCGCACCGTGCTCTTCGACGCGATCGCCCACCCCGACCGGGCACTCGAGGACATCTCGCCGAGTGACCGGGCGAAGGAGACAAACCGGTGACCGAGACCCTGCACGCCGAGTTCCTCGAACAGGCGGCGAAGAACCCCGACGCGCCCGCGGTCTACTCCGACGCCGGCGTGCTGACCTACCGCGAGTTGGGCGAGCAGTCGTACGCTCTGGCCGAACGACTCGTCGCCGACGGAGCCGGCCCCGGCGTCCCGATCGGCGTCTGCGTCGAACGTACGCCGAACCTGCTCGTCGGCATCCTCGCCGTGCTGCGCACCGGCTCGTGCTACGTGCCGCTGGACCCGAGATATCCGGCCGGGCGGCTGGACTTCATGGTCCGGGACAGCGGGACCCGCCTGCTGCTGACCACGCCCGCGTCCCGGGCCAACTGTCCGGCCGGTCCCACCGTGGTCGTGCTGGGCGAGCGGGTGACGACCGAGCCCGGCGAGCGGCCCGTGCCGACGGTGCCCGGCGACACCGCGTACGTGATCTACACCTCGGGATCCACCGGCCGGCCCAAGGGCGTGGCCGTCCGACACGGCGGCTGCATCGCGATGTTGGCGGACATGGACCGGATCTTCGCCGACTGCGACCTGAGCGGCGTTTCCGCGGCCGGCTCGGTCTGCTTCGACATGTCCGTGATGGAGATCTTCGCCGCGCTGTGCCGGGGCGGCGCCGTCGTGCTCGTGGAAAGCGCCGTGCACCTGCCGGAGAGCCGATACGCCGACCGGATCACCCACCTCAACATCATCCCGTCGGCGATGAACGGCCTGCTCGACGCCGGCGCCCTGCCGGCGAACCTGCGCACGATCGTGTTCGGCGGCGAACCCCTGCGGCGCAAGCTGGTGGACCGGGCGTATCGGGAAACCGGCGCCGACCGTGTCTTCAACGCCTACGGCCCCACCGAGGGAACCGTCTTCTGCGCGGTCAAGCCGGTCCCGCGCGACGAGACCGGTGAGCCCTCGATCGGCACGCCGTCGCCCGGCGCCCGGGTGTACGTGC
The DNA here is from genome assembly GCF_049739465.1 of Embleya sp. AB8. Taxonomy (NCBI): domain Bacteria; kingdom Bacillati; phylum Actinomycetota; class Actinomycetes; order Kitasatosporales; family Streptomycetaceae; genus Embleya; species Embleya sp. AB8. The sequence goes on along the minus strand of NZ_JBMHHY010000030.1, from coordinate 102,490 downwards.
TCGACGAGAACCTGAAGCCGCTGCCGGCCGGGCTGCCCGGTGAGCTCTACCTCGGCGGCGTCGGCCTCGCCCACGGCTACGTCGACCGGCCACGCACCACCGCCGAACGTTTCGTGCCGGACCCGTTCCTGGCGGGCGAACGCATGTACCGCACCGGTGACATCGTCACCCGGACCGACCACGGCGAGCTGGCCTTCGTCGGCCGCACCGACCACCAGGTCAAGCTGCGCGGCCACCGGATCGAGCTGGAGGAGGTCGAGGCCCGGCTGACCGGCTGCCCCGAGGTCCGGGAAGCCGCCGCCGCCGTCCGCGGCAACAGACTCGTCGGCTACATCGTGCCCGAGGGCGAATCGGGGGACGGGGTCCGGTCCGACGCCGGACTCCGGAGCACCATCACCGGCAGGCTCGCCGCCGACCTGCCCGAGTACCTGGTGCCCGCGACGATCGTGGTCCTGAGCGCGCTCCCGGTGACGCCGGGCGGAAAGCTCGACCGCGCCGCGCTGCCCGAGCCGCCGGCCGCCGCCGGCGGCGGACCCGTGACGGCCGCCGGCACCCCGACCGAGGTGGCGCTGTCCGAGATCTGGGGGCAACTGCTCGACCTGGAACCGGCGAGCATCGACATCCGGGCCGCCTTCTACGACCTCGGCGGCGACTCGCTGCTGCTGATCCGGCTGGCCCGGCTGATGACCCGGCGATTCGACCGCCGCGTGCGGGTGCCCGACCTGTTCAGCTTCCGCGACATCCACTCCCTCGGCCGCTGGCTCGACGACGCCGGCGGCGCCGGCTCGGACTCCGAGGCGGTCCAGTCCGCGCGCCGCCGCGCCACCGCCCGCCGCGCCGCACTGCGCGGGCGCGCCGGCTCCCCCGGCAACTGAGCCGGCACCGACTCCACTTCGAGGCAGGAGCCCTCCATGTCCGACCATCCCGAGCAGGACTACGACCCGGGTGACGTGGCCGTCATCGGCATCTCGTGCCGGGCGCCCGGCGCCCGCACCAAGGAACAGTTCTGGGACAACCTCGTACACGGCAGAGAGTCCGTGACGTTCCTGGCCAAGGACGAGATCGAGGTCGACGAGACGCTGATCCACAGCCCGTTCTACGTACGGGCCTGCGGCATGCTCGACGGTTTCGACGAGTTCGATCCGTCGGTGTTCGGCATCGGCGACCGGATGGCGACCGCGATGACCCCGGAGAACCGGCTGTTCCTGGAGAGCGCGTGGGAGGCGCTCGAGGACGGCGGCTACGACCCGGACCGGATCACCGGCGAGGTGGGCGTCTACGGCGCCAACAACCCGCAGACCGCCGCGCTCTACAGTTCCCCGCCGGACCGGGTCTCGGTCGGCCCCGAGGCGATCGAGCGCAGCCTGGCCTGGTCGCCGGACACCATGACGTCCAACGCGCTGTACTACCTGGGGCTGACCGGCGAGGCCGTCACCCTGGCCGCGGTCTGCGCCGGCTTCCACTACTCGGTGCACCTGGCCTGCCAGTCGTTGCTGCTCGGCCAGACCGACATGGCGATCGCCGGTGGCGCGATGGTCCGCCTGCCGCACCCTCGTGGTCATCTGTGGGAGGAGGGCCGCGTCCTGTCCCGGGACGGCCACTGCCGCCCGTTCGACGCCAACGGCACCGGCACGGCGCTCTCCAGCGGCGTGGTCACGATGTTGCTCAAGCCGCTTGCCCGGGCCGTCGCCGACCGCGACCACATCTACGCCGTGATCAAGGGTTCGGCCATCAACAACAACGGGGTCAGCGCGATGGCCTACGGTCTGGCCCACCCCGAGCGGCTGAGCGCGTGCATCGCCAACGCCATGCAGGTCGGCGGCGTCACCGCGGACACCGTGTCGATGTACGAGGCCAACGGTCTCGGGCTGCCGATGACCGACGAGCTCGAGGTGCACGCGGTGGGCATGGCGTTCGGCAAGCGGACCGGCACCTGCTCGATCGGCGGGGTCAAGGGCAACGTCGGCCACGGCGGCGTGGTGGCCGGCGGCTTCGGCGCGGTCAAGGCCGCGCTGGCCCTCTACCACCGCAAGCTGGCACCGACGATCAACCTCACCGAGGTCAACCGGGACCTCGACTTCCCCGCCACCCCGTTCGTACCGCAACTGGAACCGGCGGACTGGGCACCGGAGTCCGGCATCCGCCGGGCGGGCGTCACCGCGATCGCCGGCGGTGGCTACAACGCGCACCTGGTCCTGGAGGAGCCGCCGCCCGGCGCCCGGCGAGCCCCCGAGGTCGTCGGCAAGCCGCGACTGGCCACCCTGTCCGCGCTGGACGACGCGGCGCTCGGTCGCCGGCGCGCACAGCTGCGGGAGCGATTGCTGGCCGACCCCGAACTGCGCCTGGACGACCTGTGCTTCAGCCTCAACCTGGGCCGCAGGGTGATGCCTCGCCGGTGGGCGGCCGTGGTGCACAGTCGTGCCGAACTGATCGACGCGCTCTGCGCCGACTCCCCCGGCGGCCCGGCCGGCACGACCGCCACCGCACCGCGGGCGGACGCGGGTTCCTTCCGCCGCACCGAGCGCGGGATCGTGCCGTCCGGATCGGACGGATCGGCACTGTCGGAGCTGGCCGGCGCGTGGGTGAACGGCGAGCGGGTGGACTTCGACTTCCTGCACCGCGGGGAGGCCGGCCACCGGGTTCCGCTGCCCACCTACCCGTTCCGGCCGCGTCGGTTCTGGCGTACGGACTGGTGACCGTGCACACGCCGACACCGGACACCGTGGACCTGGGCGACCCGGACACGTTCGCGAACCACGACCTCGGCGGGCTCTGGCGCACCCTGCGCGACACCGCCCCGGTGCACTGGAACCCTCCGGTCGACGGCCGCCGGGGGTTTTGGGTGCTCTCCCGCCACGCCGACATCATGGCCGCCTACCGGGACGACGTGCACCTCACCTCCGAGCGCGGCAACGTGCTCGTCACGCTGCTGTCCGGCGGGGACGCCGCGGCCGGCCGGATGTTGGCCGTCACCGACGGGCACCGGCACCACGAGTTGCGCAAGATCCTGCAACGGGTGCTCTCGCCCTCGGTGTTGCGCGAGGTCGCGGCGACGGTACGGGTGGACACCCGGCGGCTGATCCGCGAGGCGATCGAGACCGGCGGCTGCGACTTCGCCGAGCGGATCGCCGGCCGGGTCCCGATGACCACCGTCGCCAACCTGCTCGGCGTACCCGAACAGGACTGGGACCACCTGCTCGCGCAGACCAGGACCGCGCTGTCGACCGAGGACGAGGACGTCGACGAGGTCGACTCCGAGATGGCCCGCAACGAGATCCTGATGTACTTCATGGACATGGTCGAGGAGCGGCGCGAGGCGCCGCGCGACGACGTGATCGGCAGGCTGGTCGACAGCTCCATCGACGGTATGCCGCTGTCCGACGAGGACGTCGTGCTCAACTGCTACAGCCTGATCATCGGCGGCAACGAGACCAGCCGGCTGACGATGATCGACAGCGTCCACACCCTCGCCGCCCACCCCGAGCAGTGGCGGCGGCTCAAGCACGGCGAGGTCTCGATCGACACCGCCGTGGACGAGGTGCTGCGCTGGGCGTCACCCACGATGCACTTCGGGCGCAGTGTGGTCCGCGAGCACGAACTGCACGGCGTACGGCTGCGGCCGGGCGAGATCGTCACGCTCTGGCACGCCTCCGGCAACCGGGACGAACGTGTCTTCGATCGGCCCGAGGTGTTCGACCTCGGCCGCACCCCCAACCGACACCTGGCCTTCGGCTACGGCCCGCACTTTTGCGTCGGCGCCTACCTGGCCAGGGTGGAGATCGCCGAACTGCTGATGGCCTTGCGGGACTTCACCACCGGATTCGAGCAGACCGACGAGTCACCGCGGATCCGGTCCAACTTCCTGACCGGATTCGCCGCCCTGCCGGTGCGGTTCCGGCCCGATCACCGCGGATCGACCCGATCACCGCGGACCGAAAGGGGCCGACCGTCGAGCGACACCCCCTGCGCCGACGGCGGACCCCCGACCAGCGACCGCCGGGAGCGCGCGTGAACATCTACCTTTCCGGACAGGGGGCATTCGCGGTTCAGGTCGCGGACGCCCTCCTGGACGACGGGCACCGGATCGCGGGGGTGGCCGCCCCCCGGCTGCGCCGGGGCCACTCCGACGAGTGCAACGCGTTGTCCTGGGACCGCCTGCGCTCCTGGGCCTACCCCAGGAGCATCCCGTGGACGGACTCGGCCGAACTGCGCGCGACGCACGTCCCGGACGGCGTCGATGTCATCGTCGCCGCGCACTCGCACGCCTTCGTCGGCCGCCGCACCCGGGCCAGGGCCGCCATCGCCGCCATCGGCTACCACCCCAGCCTGCTGCCGTTGCACCGCGGCCGGGACGCGGTGCGCTGGACGATTCGCGACCGCGACAAGGTGACGGGCGGCAGCGTCTACCACCTCACCGAGCGCACCGACGGCGGCCCGATCGCCGCCCAGGAGCACCTGTTCGTGCCGCCGGGTTCGACCGCGCGGAGCCTGTGGCGCGAGCACCTGGCCCCGCTCGGTGTGCGGTTGTTGTCCAGGGTGGTCGCCGACCTCGCCGAGGGCAGCCGGATCGAGGTCCCGCAGGACGAGCGGCTGGCGACCTGGGAGCCCGCGATGGGCGCACCACCGCTGTTCAAACCCGAACTCATCGCGTTGCCCGGCACGGCGTCCGTCGACGGCAGCAAATGGGCACTGCACACGCGCCGGCGGCCGACCGGGACGGTGTAGTCGACCGGGACCAGAACGCCGCGGTGCGGCCCCGGGCCATCCGAGCACGGCCCACCTCGCGGTGCGGGTGACGTAACGGGTTGGTGGGCAACACCGGGAGGCGCCCGGACGCGCTATCGTGTCGCCGCTGTGACGACACGGCTACGGCGTCGCCGGGGAGACGACTCGAGTGGGATACCAGGAGCCGTGGCCCCGGGCGCCGACGTGGCCGGTCGGGGCGCGCACCGGATCCGTCCACGACGTTTTCCTCCCGAAAGGAGACCCCAGGGTGGGTAGCAGTGTCGAAACGCTGGAATTCCAGGCCGAGACACGTCAGTTGCTCCAGTTGGTGATCCACTCGATCTACTCGAACAAGGACATCTTCCTGCGTGAGCTGATCTCGAACGCCTCCGACGCGCTGGACAAGTTGCGGCTGGAGTCGCTGATCGACTCCGACCTCGAGGTCGATACCTCCGACCTGCACATCGCCTTGGCGGTGGACCAGGACGCCCGTACGCTGACCGTGCGCGACAACGGGATCGGCATGAGTCGCGACGACATCGTCGAGTTGATCGGCACGATCGCCAAGTCCGGCACCGCCGCGCTGCTCGAGAAGATGAAGCAGACCAAGGACGCCGGCGCGGCGCAGAGCCTGATCGGGCAGTTCGGCGTCGGCTTCTACTCGGCGTTCATGGTCGCCGACAAGGTCACCCTGCGCACCCGGCGGGCCGGCACCGACTCGGGCACCCTGTGGGAGTCCGACGGCGAGGGCACCTACGACATCCGGTCCGTCGACGGGCTGGATGTGGGTACTTCGGTGACCCTGCACCTCAAGACCGTCGACGGCGAGGACGGGGCGGCCGACTACCTGGCCGAGTGGCAGATCCGCCGGATCGTGAAGCAGTACTCGGACTTCATCCGCTGGCCGATCCGGATGGCCACCGTGCGTTCCGACGCCGACGGCGTCACCACGCACGGAGTCGACACGCTCAACTCGATGAAGGCGTTGTGGGCCCGGCCGCGCAGCGAGGTGACCGAGGCCGAGTACCACGAGTTCTACAAGCAGATCAGCCACGACCGCCTCGAGCTGGCCGAGACCATCCACATGCGCGCCGAGGGCAACTTCGAGTACGAGGCGCTGCTGTTCATCCCGTCGCAGGCACCGTTCGACCTGTTCTCCCGCGATACCAAACGCGGTGTGCAGCTGTACGTCAAGCGCGTGTTCATCATGGACGACTGCGACGCGCTGATGCCGAACTACCTGCGCTTCGTCAAGGGTGTCGTGGACGCCCACGACCTGTCGTTGAACATCTCCCGCGAGATTCTGCAGCAGGACCGGCAGATCCGCGGCGTACGCCGGCGCCTGATCAAGAAGGTCCTCGGCGCGGTCAAGGACATGCAGGCCAACGACGCCGAGCGCTACGCGAAGTTCTGGGCCCAGTTCGGCCGGGCGCTCAAGGAGGGCCTGCTCGAGGACACCGACAACACCGAGGCCCTGCTGGAGTTGGTGTCGGCCGCCTCCACGCACGACCCGGACCAAACCACCACCCTGCGCGAATACGTCGAGCGCATGAAGGACGGCCAGGACACGATCTACTACCTGACCGGCGAAACCCGCGCGATGGTGGAGAACTCCCCGCACATGGAGGCCTTCATCGCCAAGGGGTACGAGGTCCTGATCCTCACCGACCCGGTCGACGAGGTCTGGGTCGACCAGGTCCCGGCCTTCGACGGCCGGCGCCTACAGTCCATCGCCAAGGGCCAGGTCGACCTCGACGCGCCCGCCGACGAGGACGGCGAGGGGGCGGGCGGGTCCGCGAAGGCCGAGCACGAGCAGGACTTCGCCACCCTGTTGCCGTGGTTGTCGACGATCCTGTCCGAGCAGGTGAAGCAGGTCCGGTTGTCGTCGCGGCTGACCACGTCGGCGGCGTGCATCGTCGGCGACGCCCACGACATGACCCCGACCCTGGAGAAGATGTACCGGGCGATGGGCGAACAGATGCCGCCGGTCAAGCGGATCCTGGAACTCAACCCGACGCATCCGCTGATCACCGCGTTGCGCTCGGCGCACGAGCGCAACCCCGACGACCCCGCGTCGGCGGAGATCGTCGAGTTGGTCTACGGCGGTGCGCTGCTCGCCGAGGGCGGCGACCTGCCCGACCCGGCCCGCTTCACCCGGCTGCTCACCGACCACCTGGCCCGCGGCCTGTGACCGATGCGGTGCCGCCGGTCACGCCGACCACGCGGGCATCGCCGTAGGCACCACACCCTCTCGTCCGCCGCGTACCGCGGCGGACGAGAGGGGCCGAACGTCCACGGTTCGCTTCAACGCTGGCTTCGGATCAAGGCTTTGAGCCCGCCGACGACTTCGCGGTCGGCGGCGAGCGTGAAGAGCTGGTCCGCGGTGAGCGGGCGGGCGCGATTCGGGCCCTGGTCGGGGATGTCCTCGGAGACGAGGTACCGCGACTTCCCGTCGGGGGTCAGGATGCTGATCCAGACGAACGTGATGCCGCTTTTCGGCTCGGTGAAGCGCGCGGCGACGGCCATGCCGCCGTCGGGCAGTGGGCGCCGGTCGCAGATGTCGTCGGGGACGTCCGGACCGCCGGGCAGGCCGGGGGGAAGACCGCACAGGCCGCGTTCTCCGGGGTTGCCGTAGAACGAACGTACCGCTTGATCGGTGGCTGCCAACCGCAGCGTGCGACCGTCCCGCAGGGTCAGCACGTACCAGGGGCCGTAGTCGCCCGGATCCTTCGCAACGGATGCGACCGTGTCGGGGAGCCGGCGGCCGAGGATCTCCCGCAGCCGTTCCTGGGCGGCGTCCGCCACCTTCCCGCGCTCGACGTCCGCCGCGATCTCGGCGGCCTCGGCCGAGGTCGGCACGAATGTCGCGGGGCCCGCCGCCGCGGGTACCGAGGTCCGCTCGGCGGGCCCCGACGACCACACCGGAAGCAAGGCGGTCCAGGCGGCGAGGCCGGCCACGGCCAGCGCCCCGACGCCGCCGGCCAGGCGGCGGCGCCGGCGGACCGTGTGTCCCCGCCGGCGGGCCGAGTCGCGGAAGTCGGGCAGCGTGGGTTCGTCCCTCAGGTCGGGCAGCGCCCGGCTGAATACGTCGTGCAGTTCGGCTTCGGTGATCATGGGTCCGTCATCTCCTCGCGTCGTCACATCGGTCCCTGTTCGAGTCGGGTTCACATCCGCGGCACGCGGTCGGTCGAGGTCGCGTGCCCGCGTCACGGACGCGGCAGTTCGGCGAGTTCGTCGCCGAGGAGGGTCCGCAACTGGACGAGACCACGCGCGGTCCCCGAGCGCACCGCGCTCGCGGACCGGCCGAGCAGCGCGGCGGTCTGCTCGATGCTCAGGTCCTCCCAGAAGCGCAATACCAGGACCGCCCGATAGCCCGGCGACACCCGCGAAAGAGCGGCCATCAGCGCGACCCGCACATCCGGATCCCCCTCCCGGGCGGCGGGCGCGTCCGGCAGGTCCCCGACCGGTGCCTCGCCGTTCGACTTCCTGCGCGTGGTGTCGATGTACGCCCGGACCAGCACCTTGCGGGCGTACTCGGCCCGCGCGGCGGGCTCGCGGATGCGTTTCCAGCGAAGGTAGACGCTGGTCAGCGTCGTCTGCACCAGATCCTCGGCGCCGTGCCAGTCACCGCACAGCAGATACGCGGTCCTGCGTAGGGCCGCTCCGCGCGCGATGACGAACGCGTCGAAGTCGGTCTCTTCGTTCTTTCTCATCCCCTGCTCCGACCCTCCTGTGCGACCCGCCGGTGTCACACAAGAGGACGCGGTCACCCCCGACAAACGCTGCGTCCAAGCCGCGCCGTGTCGCGGGACGTTCGACCGCGTCGCCGGCGGCACGGTGCGCACGATGACCGCGGCCCTGGGTCGGGTCGGCGGAAGTCGTCACAGATTCGCGAGCAGTTTGTCGAGGGGAGCGGGCACCCGGTCGGGGTCGAGGGCCTCGACCAGGAGGCGGCCGTAGCGAATCTTGCGGCCCTTCCTCGTGCCGAGGAAGCGCCGCATTCGTTGTGGCGCGGAGCGATCCTGCTGTGCGGGTTGGCCCACGAACGTCTGCCAGGCCCGCAGGTCGCCCTCGACCCGGACGACCTCCTCGACCCGGTCCACGCCGAGCGCCCGGACGAGTTCGTCCTCCAGGTCCGCCACACACACGAAGAAGCCTCGGCGCGACACCCCCGCCCGTTCGAGAGCACGATCGTAGAAACGTTGTTCGCCCTCGTCGCACAGTCCGGCCAGCCGCAGATCCAACCCCGGCGGCCCCAGGAGAGCGGCGTAGCGACCCACGCTCATCGCCCCTCCCATGGGTACGACGCACACCCCCTCGGCGGCCAGGTCCCGCCCCTGCCGAACGGCCAGCGTTTCGACGGCCGCGAGATCACTCGGCCCCTCCACCAACACCGCGGTCCGCACGCGCAGTCGCCCGGCCGACTCGCTCGCCGGCCCACCGGAGCCACCCGCGGCCCAATCGGTGACCGCTTCCCGGAACGCGCGCATGTCGACCATGGGGTGATTCTGCTCCGAAGCAGGCGGGCACGGTACGGTGTTCACTGTTCGGCGTGCTGGCCCCGGGCGAAGATGGTGGGGGCGCCGGGCAGTTCCGGTGACGGACCGAGCGCCTGCGCCAGCGCCGACACACCGTCGTACAGGGACATCGCGGGACGGTATCCGAGCGCCTCGATCTTCGCGATGTCCGCGACGAGGCGGTACGTGTCGTCCTCGATGTCCGCGATCACGTCGACGGCGGGCTGCCGTCCCGTGGCCTCGCCGATCACCTCGACGAGCCGGCGCATCGAGGTCTCGGTACCGGAACCGATGTTGTACGCCTCCCCCAACCGCCCCTTGTCGGCGAGTGTCAGCAGCCCCGCGACGAGGTCGGAGACGTGCACGAAATCGCGGGTCTTACGATCGATGTCGCCGACGATCTGGATCGGCTCGCCATTGAGGTGCCAGCGCAGGAACCGGCCGACCTCGACCATCGCCTCCCGCGGATTCTCGCCCGGCCCGTAGACACAGAACGGCCGACCCACCACCACCGGCAGACCACACGCGTGATGCAGGGCCAGGGAGGAGACCTCACCACTGAGCTTGGACGCGCCGTACGGGACGAAGGGCCGATTCGGATGTTCCTCGTCCATGGGGAACCGGCGCGGCGTGCCGTACGTGGACGCCGACGACACGTAGACCACCCGCCCCACCCCGGCGGCCAGCATCGCCTCGGCGAAGGAGAACGTACCGAGCGCATTGATCTCGAAGTCCAGGCGCGGCTCGGTGACCGACAACGTCCCGTTGGCGTTGGCCGCGATGTGGAAGGCGAGGTCCGCCCCGGCAGCCAGTTCGGCGACCTTCTCCGTGTCGCGAATGTCCGCCGAGATCAGCGTGACCCCCGGCGGCGGGTCCTTCGAGAGCGACGTGCGGCCGGTGTCGACGATCCTCACCTGCTTTCCGAGGGCAAGGAGCGCGTTCGTCATATGCGTCCCGATAAAACCGAGACCACCGGAAACGAGGACTGTGTCATAGGTATCAAGCACAGGAAGTAACGATATTTACCATTTATGCAACCCGCACGATTTGGGACCTCGGGTGGGGCCGCGCGGGTGAGCCGGCGCGGCACGACCGGGCAGCCACTGCCAGGCCGCGCCCGGGCGGACCCGGGCGCGGCCTGCGAGGTCGGTCAGCGGCAGGTCCAGACGGTCGGCCGCTCGAAGCCGACGGGATAGTTCCAGCTCCCGCCGGCGATCGTGCCGTCGTCACTGGCGACGACGATCTCGAACTGCCAGTCGGCGGCCCAGTTCAACGTGGCACCGAGCGTGGTCAGCTGCCACACGCCGACGGACCTCCACGGGGCGACATCAACACGCCCGACGATCCGGCCGTCACGATTGATGCCTCGGACATCGATGCTCTGCGGCACGGCTTGCGGCCTGCCGTCGCGATCCCACAACAGGCTTTGCGTACCACTCATCTGGCCGAAGGGGATGTTGGCGACGACTCGCCCGTTCGATATTCCGCGCATGGTGGCGGTCTTGACACCGGCGGGCAGGGGCAGTGCGCGCGCTGTGCCGTCCTGCCACAGATAGGGGGCCGGTCCGGTCTCGGTGTTCACCGTGAAGAGCACGGTGCCGTCCTGGTCGAGGCCTTCGACAATAGGCGAGGGGCCCGGCAGATCGGTCAGTTCCAGCACTGTTCCGGGCTGGTCGGCAGGCCAGAGCACCGGATGGAAGTACAGGATCTTGTCGGCGCCGACGACCCCGACGTTCCCGACGATATCCCCTTTGTTGTTGATGCCTTTCGGGTTCGAATAGACGGCACCGGGCAGTTCGGGCAGGCGCTCGATCCTGCCGTTGCGCGACCGGACGGCGTTGAATCCGTCGTCGGTCCGCCGGGCGATTCCGACGATCGTCCCGGAGTCGTTCACGCCGGCGACTTCGACCACCTTCTTGTACCCGGGATCGTCCAGGTAGCCGTAGTCGGTGGGCTTTCCGTTCTTCCACGCCACGGCGTGGGTGTCCTTGTTCCGGTAATCCGTGCTGTACCCAACCGTGCCCGCGTACCCACCACTTCCGTCGGCCGCCACCACCTCACCGAACAGCCCACCTGCGGGCAGCGGCAGGAAGGCCGGTGTCCAAGTACAGGCCGTCGGTGCGGCGGTGGCGGCAGTGGGCGCCACGGCGCTGATCATCGCCGCCATCAGTCCGGCCGAAAGCAGGACACGAGCGACACCAGTCTTACGTTTCATGGTTCTCCCCGGTTTGTGTGTGCCGTGAGGGGAGTTCCGAACAGCAGTCGCCTCGCCCAGGAAACGCCGCGCAGCGACGTGTCCGTCCCGGCTCCTCGTCGGCCCTCGGCCGCAACGATGCCCCGCAGTAGGGCAGTTACGGAACAGGTCGCGGGTCAACCGGCTCGGGGTCGCGCTGCCGTGGAGGTTCCGCGCGCGGCGGTTGCTTGGCATCGATGTCGTGTCGTGTCGTGTGTCGTGTACCGCCGGCGGGACACGAAAAAGACCTCATGGATCCGCCGCGATGGCCTCCACCTGCTGTCGGGCCGTCACCCGCTCCGGACCGGTCAGGGCATACGTCCGGCCCCGGTGATCAGGCTCCGTGAGCGCCACCCGCGCCACCGAAGCGATGTCCCCGTCGTCGATCGATCAACCGGAGGAAACGCTGGAAGCTCAAGGCGACTTCAGGTCAAGGAGACCCGTGACCCGTTCCCGCATGCGCTACCCGGTCTACATGTTCCACAGAGCGGCAGCGGGGCGTGGTGTGGGTTCGTAGGACACGGGCGGGTTCCAGTCGCCGGTGGCGAAGAAGTCCCGAATGGTCGGCATCCAGGGTTCGTAGTCGATTCCCTTGGTGGCCAGCCACCCGTCGTCGTAGTACTCCTTCTCGTACCGCTTGCCCGGGTCGCACATGAGCGTGGCGACCGATCCGCTTTGGTCGTTGCGGTGCATGTCGAGGAGGATCAGGATCGCCCCGAACACGCCGGTTCCGGTCGAGGGCCCGGCGTGGATGTTCCAATCGGCCTCGGAGAGCACGCGCATGGTCGCCACGGACGCCGCGTCGTGGACCCGGATCATGCGGTTGACCAGCGGCGGCACGAACGACACCTCGACCCGCGGCCGGCCGATCCCCTCGATGATCGAGCCCTGTTCCGTCCAGTCGGGGCGACGGAACCGCCAGCCGTCGAAGAACGCGGAGTGGTCCGGATCCGTCACACACACCCGCAGGTTCTTGCCGGCGTAGCGGGCGTGCCGGCCCACCGAGGTGGCCGTGCCGCCGGTGCCCGCGCCCATCGCGAACCAGGTCAGATCCGGGACCTCCGCGAACAACTCGGGCGCGAGGCCCTTCTCGGCACGCCAGTCGTAGGCCTGTTCCGCGTAGGTGAACTGGTCCATGAAGTGCGCGTCGAGCTCGGCCGCCAGGCACTTCGCCTCCGCGACGATGTCGTGCGAGGTCTTGTGCACCTGGCCGCCGTAGTCGGTGATCAGTGCCAGTTTCTCGGGCGCGGTCGCCGCCGGGACGACCGCGTGGAACGGGATCTTGAGCTCGCGGCAGTACCAGGCCTCGGAGATGGCCGTCGAACCGCTGGACGCCTCGACCACGGGCTGCCCCTTGGCCAGCCGTCCGCTCGCGATGGCGTGGGTGAACAACGCGGCGGCCAGACGGTGCTTGTGGCTGCCGGAGGGCTGCTCGGCCTCCCGCTTGAGGTGCAGCCGCAGGCCGACGAGGCGGGACGGCAGCGGGATCTCCTGCAACACCGTCGACGGGGGCGCGAGGTCCCCGCCCAGGCGCCGGAGGCACTCGTTCACCCAGGCACGATCCTCGGGGTAGACGTCCGACACGTCGTCCTGCTCCACGATGCCTTGGCGCGTCAGCGTACGTCCGGTCTCGATCATCGGTGGCCTCCACAGTGCTGCCTTCGGCCACCGACGGGCGTGCGGCGACACCGACCATGATGTGCGGCGGGTCGCCCGATGCGGTGCTGCCCGGCGGACCGACGGACACAATTCACCGACACGGCCCAACCGCAGGGCCGACATCCGGAACGGGCGGCGGACACTCGTGTAAACCGGCAAATGGCAATCCCTGCTTCCGAGTTCAGCACCCGATCCCGAACCCCGGCTACGCATCGCCGTGGGCAAAGCGGGGACGGGGTCGGCGGTGGCTCACCCGCCGGTGCCGAGCGAAGCGGGCTCGGTGTCGTCGAGGAAGGTGACCGTTTCGGTCGCCGGCGCGCGGTCGATGACCGCGTGCGGGGTGGCGGGGTCCTCGTAGCCGATCGACAGGCCGCAGAACAGGATCAGGTCGTCGGGAGGAGACACGATCTCCGCGACGGTCTTCCGGTACACCGACCACGCCATCTGCGGGCAACTGTGCAGCCCTTCGGCGCGGAGCAGCAACATGACGGTCTGCAGGTACATGCCGGTGTCGGCCCACTGGGCCGGTCCCATGCCGCGCTCCAGGTAGCAGAACAGTGCCGCGGGTGCCCCGAAGCACCGCCAGTTGGCGGCGACCTCGTGCGCGCGGGCCCGGGTGTCCTGGCGGGGTATCCCGAGTGCGGCGTAGCGCTGTTCCGCGGCGGCGTTGCGGCGGTCGCGGTACGGGGGCGGCAGGTCGGGCGGGTACATGTCGTACTCGCGCTCGTCGCCGGGGTCGTTCGCGGCCACGCGCTCGCCGGCGCGCTTCTTCAGTTCGGCCAGCTTCGCGCCGGTCAGCACGTAGCTGTTCCACGGCTGCAGGTTCGCCCCGGACGGCGTCCGGGCCGCAGCCGCCAACACCCGTACGAGCGCGTCCTTGGGGACCGGCCGGTCGGTGAAGCCGCGAACCGCCCGTCGGGTGGCGGTTGCCTCGTACACGTCCAAGAGCGATCTCCTCCTATGCTGGCCTTCGGCCTGTGCTCATCCGTTGGTCGGTCGTCTCTACCGGCTTGACGGATGGTTCCAGGGAAAGGTGACCGGTGGACGGGCAGTACAGGCAGGACGGGCGGAACCGGCAGGACGGGCTGGCGGAACTCTTCGAGACACATCGCGACCGCCTGCGGGCGGTGGCGTATCGGATGTTGGGCTCGTCGGGCGACGCCGAGGATGCGGTACAGGAAGCCTGGTTGCGGCTGGCTCGTGTCGACGCCGAGGACGTGGACAACCTGGGCGGGTGGCTCACGACGGTCGTCTCCCGCGTGTGCCTCGACATGTTGCGGTCGCGCCGCTCACGACGCGAGGACCTCACCGATCGGGTTCCCGACGACAGCCCCTCGTCGGCGGCCGGCAGCGATCCGGAACACGAGGCGTTGCTGGCCGACGAGGTCGGGCGGGCGATGCTCGTCGTATTGGACCGGCTGGCGCCCGCCGAGCGGGTCGCGTTCGTGCTGCACGACGGGTTCGCGATGCCGTTCGAGCGGATCGCGCCGATCGTGGGGCGTTCACCGATGACGGCCAAGAAGCTGGCCAGTCGGGCCCGAGGGAAGGTGCGCGGCGCGCCCGCCGTCGACCACGCGGAACTCGCCGCGCAGCGCCGTGTGGTCGAAGCCTTTCTCGCCGCCGCACGGGCGGGCGACGTCGACGCGCTGCTCGCCGTCCTGGCCCCCGACGTACTGCGCCGGGGCGACCGGGTCGCGCTGCCCGCAGGCCGGGCGAGCGAGGTCCGCGGTGCACACGCCGTCGCCGAGGAGATCGCCGCGTTCGGCCGCAACGCGCGGTTCGCGGAGCCGGCGCTCGTCGATGGTGCCGTCGGTGTCGTGGTCGTGCCCGGCTCGCGGTTGTCGCTCGTCATCGCCGTGCTGGTCGACGGGGACCGGATCGCCGCGTACGAACTCATCGCCGATCCCGTCCGCCTACGACAGTTGGAACTGCGCGTCCTGGCCGCGGATCAGCCCGCCGCGCCCGCTCCGTCCGACGGCTGATCACACCGGCCCCGGTCGGCGATTCGCCGACCGCCCCCGCCGGTTGCCTTCCCGGGCACCGGCGCGGGCGGTCGGTGCCGCTCAGTCCCGGCGGGCGCCCCGGCTGATTCGGCCGACGACGGCCGCGGCCCACTGCGGGTGGTCCGCCGGCCAGGTGCCCAGGTGTTCCCGGACGGTGTCCTCGACACAGGTGTGCACTACGGCGCCGGCCGGCATGTCGCGCGTGGCGCCGTGGAATTCGGGACGGTCCAGCTTGACCGACACCACCGCGGTCAGGCCCGCTGCGATCCGGTCGACGTCGAGATCGGGGTCCGCCGACGACAGCAGCCCCTGCTCTCGCGCGTACGCGTTGATCGCAGCCACCATCCCGTCGCGGAAGCCGGCCACGTGCGTGCCGCCGTCGGGGGTGGCCCGGCTGTTGGCAAAGCCCCGAAGATGTCGGCATCGGGCCGGAAGCCGATGGTGGTCCCGCTTCCGGTCACGGTTCCTGCGGCAAAAGCACCAGGTCAGAGCCACTTTGCCGAGGGCGCGGGCAGGCCGGTGAGCGCCTGCCGGGAGATGGCCGCCCCGAGGGACGGGAACCACCTCCGGAGTGCGTCCGGGGGCCCGCCGGGGCCGCGCACGACCCCGTTCCCGACGGCCCCCGGCCCTCCGATTTCACCCCTCATCCGGGGCCGGGAGCAAGGAAGTTCGGCGGGTCGGTCGGTACGGACGGGCCGGCCCGACCTGTCCATCGCCAGGCGATTCCCGGGCCGCCGAGCCGAGTTCGACCGGCGCAACAAGCCGCCGGCCCGAACCGGGTCGACCCGCCCGCCTCCGCCCGCCTCGGCTCGCCCCTCCTCGCCCCGGCCCTCAAACCCCCGCCGAGGCCGGCGTCGCCACCCCCGTCGCCCCGTCCCGAGCCGAGGCCGCCGACGCAGTCGACCCCCGGGCCCCCGCGCGTCCGCGCAGCACCAGGTGTGCTCCGAGTGTGACCGCCAGGTTGGGGCCCAGTGCGATCAGTCCCGCGTCCCAACTGCCCACGTCCACATGGGCGAAGGTCAGCCATGTGAGCACGCCGATGCCCGTCACGATGCCGAGCAGGGCCGGGGTCGCGCCCAGGGGGTTGCGGCGGCGCAGTGCCATCACGGTGGCGGGGGCCAGTTGGGACAGGCCGCCGTAGGTGAGCAGCAGCAGGTTGGCGAGCAGCCCGGGTCGGCCCAGGGCCAGGATCAGCGCGAGACCGGACGCGATCACCACACACGCGTGGTTGACCCGCAGTCGGTTGCGTTCGGTGCGCGCCGGCAGCAGGTTGTGCGAGACCAGCGTCGAGATGCCCATCACGATCGCCGCCGAGGGCACCATCGCCGCACCCGCCGCGGCGACCGCCACGACGCCGACGAGCCAGGCGGGCATGGTGTGTCCGGCCATGGTGAGCAGCACGCTGTTGCTCGTGGTGTTCGGGGCGAGTTCGAGCACGGCCGCGAAGCCGACGATCACCGGGATGGCCAGCGCCACCTGGTACAGCGGCAGCCAGATGTAGTTCTGCCGCAGGGCGCGGGCGCTGCGGGCCGAGAGCACCGGCGGCCACAGGTGCGGCATCGTGTTCAGACCCGCGCCGATCGCGCTGATCAGCAGCGCGGTGGTGTACCAGGTCTTGTCGTAGCCGCCGCCGATCGTCAGCAGCGAGGCGTTGTGGTCGCGCACGGTGTCGAAGATGTGGTCGAAGCCGCCGGTCACCGACATCGGGACGGCGATCAGGAGGGCGACCAGGGCGAGCACCATGAGTACATCCTTGGCGTATGCGACGCGCGCGATGCCGCGGATCCCGGACCACAGTACGAAGCCGGCGGTGAGTACGGTCGCGAGCACCATGCTCAGGTGTCCGCCCGCCTTGCTCCCGGTAGCCAGTTGCACGATCAGTCCCAGGCCGGTGATCTGCAGTTGCAGATACGGCAGCAGGAACACCGCGCCGACCACCGCGACGACCTTGCCGAGCAACGGACTGCCGAAGCGGTCGGCGAAGAAGTCGGCCTGGGTCAGGTAGCCGCGGTCGCGGCCCAGTCGCCAGGTGCGCGGTCCGATGAAGTACATGGTGACCAGGCTGATCGCGAGATAGCCCAGCGCGTACGTGGCGGCCACGCCGCCGCCGAACGCGAGGCCGGCCAGGCCCAGGAAACTGAAGGTGGTGAAGGATTCGCCGGCCTGGAGAAACCACGAGGTCATCGGCGAGAAGCGGCGGTCGCCGACCGTCCACTCGCCGAGCTTGCCCTTGGCCGGGCGGCGTCCGCCGACCCCGATCGCGGCCAGCGCCACGATGCCGAACACGGTGATGACCATGGTGCTGTTCACGACGTGACCTCCGGTTCCGCTGTCCGTCTCGGGGCGGTTGCGGCGGCGGCCTCGGTGTCCGCCCCGTCCGCGCTGCCGTCCCCCGTGTTGTTCTCGGTGTTGTCCTGGCTGTTGGCTTGGCTGTTGGCCTGGCTGTTGTCTTCGTCGTCGTCTTCCGGGTGGTCCGCGAAGCGCTCGATCAGGTACAGGGCGACGGTGCAGCCGATCGTCCACACCAGGGCCCAGACCAGCACCGAGGGCAGCCCGAGCCACAGGTGCGGGCCGTTGACGAACGGCAGGAACGGGGTGGCGAAGAAGGCGAGCACGGGCAGCGCGGCCCAGGTCGCGTGGCGTTTTCTCATCGTGGCTCCCAGGGGGAAGGGCCGCAGCGAACGGTGGGGCGGGTACGACGGGCCGAGGGCCGGGTTCAGCCCGAGCGCGGCCGGCGGCGGCCGTACCGGGTCGCCGTCTCGAACGCCGCGCCGACCTGAAGGACGGTCAGGTCGGCCCGGGGCGCGGCGACGATCTGCAGGCCCACCGGGAGCCCCTCGGGCGTGAAGCCGGCCGGCACGGACAGCGCCGGCGCGCCGAGGAGTGTGACGAAGTACGCCGAGCGCATCCAGTCGAGGTAGGTGTGCTGCGCGACGCCCGCGACGGTGCGCGGGTATTCCAGGTCGGCGTCGAACGCGGCGACCTGGCTCACCGGCGCGAGCAGGACGTCGTAGCGGTCGAAGAAGTCGATGCCGGCGCGGTACAGCCGGCTGTGCGCGACGGTGGCGCGCGCGAGGTCGTCGGAGCGCAGCCGGCGGCCCTCCTCGATGTTCCACACCAGGCTCGGCTTGAGCGCGGCGCGCGACGAGGTGAGCACGTCGCCGAGCCCGAGGTTGAACTCGTGGGCGCGCAGCGTGCGGAAGGTGTCGTCGGCGGTGCGGAAGTCGGGGCTGTCCGGCTCGACACGGCAACCCAGGTCGGTGAAGACCGCGATCGCGCGTTCCAGGACGGCGAGTACCTCCGGTTCGACCGGCACCGTGCCGCCGAGGTCGGGCGCCCAGGCCACCCGCAGCCCGGCGAGGTCGCGCTCCAGCGGGATTGCGAACGCCGAGCCGGGCGTCTCCAGGGCGATCGGGTCGCGCCGGTCGGGTCCGGCCATCGCCGACAGGAGCAGCGCGGTGTCCGCGACGGTGCGGGCCATCGGGCCCACCACCGACAGGGTTTCCCAGCTGTTCCCGGAGGGGGCGAGCGGGATCCGGCCGGGGGTGGGGCGCAGGCCGACCACGTTGCAGAAGGACGCCGGGTTGCGCAGCGAGCCGCCCATGTCGCTGCCGTCGGCGATCGGCTGCAGACCGGCCGCGAGCGCCGCCGCGGCGCCGCCGCTGCTGCCGCCCGCCGAGCGGGTGGGGTCGTAGGGGTTGCGCGTGGTGCCGAAGACCGGGTTGAAGGTGTGCGAACCGGCGGCGAATTCGGGGACGTTGGTCTTGCCGATCCGGATCGCCCCGGCCGCCTGGATGCGCGCCACGAGCGGATCGTCGTGGTCCGGGATGTCGTCGGCGTGCAGCGGGGAGCCGTGTGTGGTGCGCATGCCCCGGGTGTGGTGGGTGTCCTTGAACGCGATCGGCAGGCCGTGCAGCGGGCCGGGGGTGCCGCCGCGGGCGAGCAGCGTGTCGGCGGCGTCGGCGGCGGCGAGCGCGCCCTCGGGGTCGAGCGTGACGATCGCGTTGATCGTGGGGTTGACCTCGGCGATGCGGTCCAGGTGGGCCCGGACCACCTCGCGGCTGGAGAGTTCGCGGCGCCGGATGCGGGTGGCGAGGTCGGTGGCGTCGAGGTGGGTGATGCCGTCGTCGGTCATGGGTGTCCTGGTGCGGGTGCCGGGTGGGAGGGGGTGTTGGGGTGGGACGGGGTGCTGGGGTGAGGCGCGGTGCGGGGGGGTGGGACGGGGCGCCGCGGAGTCGGTCGCCGCGGTGCGGCCGGCCCAGTCTGCGGAGCGATGACGAATTCAGTCAAGGGTTTCGCACTCGTGAACTTTTCGGCCGAAGCTCGCCGACCGGATTTCACCGGCACGTCAGATTCCGAACCATCAGGCAACCCACAACACACAGCTGGACGAATTCAGCCGCATGGACTTATCTTCTGAATGTTTCAGCCAGCAGCATCCACATCCCACCCACATCCAGACCCAGATCTCAAGGGGTGTCATGTCCGACGTCACCCGACACGGCCGCGGTCCGCTCGACGGCTGCCTCGTGCTCGACCTCTCCCGCGCCCTCGCCGGACCGCACGCCGCGATGATGCTCGGCGACCTCGGCGCCCGGGTGATCAAGGTCGAGGTCCCCGGCCGCGGCGACGACACCCGGGCCTGGGGCCCGCCGTTCGTCGGCCCCGAGGACGCCCGCGAGTCCACGTACTTCCTGGCCTGCAATCGCAACAAGGAATCGGTGACGGCCGACCTCAAGAGTGCCGAGGGTCGCGACCTGGTCACCCGGCTGGCCCGCCGGGCGGACGTGCTGATCGAGAACTTCCGTCCCGGCGTCCTCGATCGCCTCGGCTTCCCCGTCGAGCGCCTGCGCGAACTCAACCCCGGCCTGGTGGTGTTGTCGATCAGCGGGTTCGGCCACGACGGACCCGAGGGCGGCCGGGCCGGCTACGACCAGATAGCGCAGGGCGAGGCCGGCCTGATGAGCCTCACCGGCGCCCCCGGCGAGCCCACGAAGGTCGGCACCCCGATCGCCGACCTCCTCGCCGGCATCTTCGGCGTCTCCGGGGTGCTCGCCGCGCTGCTGGAGCGGCGGAGCACCGGACGGGGGCAGGTCGTGCGGACCTCGCTGTTGTCCTCGATGATCGGCGTGCACAGCTTCCAGGGCACCCGCTGGACGGTGGCCGGCGACGTCCCCGAGGCGACCGGGAACCAACATCCCTCGATCGCCCCGTACGGGTTGTTCCGCTGCGCCGACGGCGACATCCAACTCGCGGCCGGCAGCCAGGCACTGTGGCGGGCCGTCGCCGGCGTGACCGGGCTCGATCCGGACGACCCGCGCTATGCCACCAACGCCGACCGGGTCGGCCGACGCGCCGAGTTGGCCGCCGAGTTGGAGGCGGCCTTCGCCCAGGCGGGCGCGGCGCACTGGCTCGCGCGGCTCGACGCGGCGGGCGTACCGGCGGGCCGGGTCCGCGGCATCGACGAGGTGTACGCGTGGGAACAGACCCGGCAGCAGGGCCTGATCGTCGACGTCGACCACCCCACGCTCGGCACGATCAGCCTGCCCGGCCTGCCCTGGCGCTTCGACGGCGGCGGTCGGCACGAACACGTCGCGCCGCCGACGCTGGGCCAGCACGACGCGAGCGTACGGGCGTGGCTGGACGCGGAGGACGCCCGCGACGTGGGCGCCGGCGGGGCCGGGTCGGCGGGCCGAGTGCCCCTCGGCGCAGCCGGGTTCGGCGCCACCCACGGCCCGGCCGGCGGATCGGACCGGCTGCCGACCGACGCCGAGGCCCGCCGATGACGGTCGCACCCGTGACGCGGATCCAGCCGCACACCCGCCCGACCGCGCTCGATTTTGCGACCGCGGTGCTCGACCCCGACAGCTTCCGCTCGTGGGACGTCCCACCCGAACCGCGCCCCGCCCCGGGCCCGTACGCCGACGCGCTGGCCGAGGCCGGCGCCCGCAGCGGGGCGGACGAGTCGATCCGCACCGGCGAGGGCACCATCGCCGGGCACCGGGTGGCCGTGGTCCTGGGCGAGTTCGGTTTCCTGGCCGGGTCGATCGGTACGGCCGCCGCGAACCGACTGGTCGCGGCGATCCGCCGGGCCACCGTCGAGCGCCTCCCGCTGTTCGCGTCGCCCGCCTCGGGCGGTACGCGGATGCAGGAGGGCACCCCCGCGTTCGTGCGGATGCTCGACATCACCTCGGCGATCGTCGCGCACAAGGCCGCGGGGCTCCCGTACCTGGTCCACCTGCGCCACCCCACCACCGGCGGCGTACTCGCGTCGTGGGGCTCGCTCGGACACGTCACGACGGCCGAACCCGGCGCGCTGATCGGCTTTTTGGGGCCGCGCGTATACGAGGCGCTGTACGGCTCGCCGTTCCCCGAGCAGGTGCAGCGCGCCGAGAATCTGTACCACCGCGGTGTGCTCGACGCGGTCCTCACCACCGCCGAACTGCGGCACTTCCTCGCCGACACACTCGACGTGGTGTGCGCCGAACCGCCGGGGGCGGTGGGCATCCCGGCAGGCACCGCAGTGGGCGCCTCGGCGGGCACCCCGGCGAGCCCCTCGCCCGAATCACCCCCGCCTCCGCCTCCGCATTCGCATTCGCGTGCCCATCCGCGTGCCCATCCGCCGGAAACCGCCCCGCAGGACGTCTGGCGATCCGTCGGGATCACGCGCGAGGCGCATCGCATCGGCCTGGCCGATCTGTTGCGGGTCGCCGACCCGCTGATCCCCCTCTCGGGTACCGGGGCGGGTGAGCGCGACGACACGATGCGCATCGTGCTGGCCCGGATCGGCGGTACGGCCTGTGTCCTGATCGGCCACGACCGCGAACGCGCGGCGGCCTGCGGCCCGTTGCGCCCCGGCGGTCTGCGCACCGCGCGGCGCGGGATGCGGCTGGCCGCCGAACTCGGGCTGCCCCTGCTCGCCGTGGTCGACACCGCCGGGGCGGCGCTGAGTCCGGCCGCCGAGGAGGGCGCGTTGGCGGGTGAGATCGCACGCTGCGTGGCCGACCTGGGGTCGTTGACCGTACCGACGGTGAGCCTGCTGCTGGGTCAGGGCGCCGGCGGCGCGGCCCTGGCCCTGCTGCCGGCCGCACGCCGAATCGCCGCCGAGCATGCGTGGTTGTCCCCGCTGCCGCCCGAGGGCGCGTCGGCGATCGTCCACCGCACCACCCGGCGGGCCCCGGAGCTGGCCCGCGATCAGCACATCGGCGCGGCGGACCTGCTGGCGGCCGGCATCGTGCACCGCATCGTCGCGGAGCCGGCGCCCGACCCGGGCCAGGACCCGACCGGACCGCCGGATCACCTGGTCGGCCGGCTCGTCGCCGCGATCACCGAGGAGTTCACGCACGGCCGAGGGCGCTGAGCCCGACCGAGACGCCGAGTCCGACCGAGACATGGAGTCCGCCCGCGACAGCGCGCCGGCCCGAGACAGCGAGTCCGCCCGAGCCGGCGCGCCGGCCCGAGACACCACGTCCGAACGAGGCGTCGTCGACCCTCAGCCCTCCTCACCACCACCCGCCAACTCGCGCAGCCGCGCGGTGGGGGTCGCGCTGCGCATGAGCGCCTCGACCACAAGATGCGACTGCACGGCCTCCACCCGCCGCACCCACGGCGACGTGGTCAAGAACTCGTGCAACGCCCGCTTCGACGGCTGTACGACGTCGACGAGGATCTGGTACTCCCCCATCACCACCGCCGCGTAGCGCACCAGCGGCGAGTCGAGGAGCAACCGGCCCACCTCCTCGACGTCGTCCGGCCTGGTCCGGATCCACAACATGGCCTCGACCGGCAGTCCGAGCAGGGCGGGCTCCGTGGAGGCACGAATGCTCACCACCCCCGACCGGGTCAGCGCCTCGACCCGGCGGCGCGCGGTGGCCTCGGACACGCCTGCGAGGGCGGCGAGTTCCTCGTGTGTACTGCGCCCGTCCCGAGCCAGCGCGCGCAGGATGCGCCACTCCTCCGGTGCCCGCTCGACGTCCGAGCTCTCGCCCGCGGCCCGCTCGGCGGTCTCGGCGGGAGTGGGGAAGCGCGCGAGGGCGCCCACCTCGTCGGCGGTCAGCAGGCCCGGCTGCCACTCGTGCACCGTACGGAAGTACCGCAGCACCGGCGTGACCTGTTGCGAGACCACGCCCGGCAGCGCCGGCAGTTCCTCGAGCATCAGGCGGGCCAGCCGATCCGGCGGACACTGCACCTCGGCCACGCAGTCCACCGAGCCGGCGAGGACGTAGGTGAACACCGTGCCGCTCCCGGCCGCCGCCGCGATCGCCGCCTCGCGGACCTGCCCGGGCCGACAGTTCAGCCGGACGATCACCGTGTCGCCGTGCGCGATCAGCCCCGTCACGGTGACCAGGCGCGTCTCCAGGAGCCGGAGCCCACGACGCGCCACGGTGCGCTCGGGCTCGCCGAGCGCGGTCGCGATCCGGCGCCAGGACGCGCGCCCGTCGATCTGGAGGGCGGCGATGATACGGCGGTCAAGGGCGTCCACGCCCACGTCGACTGTGCTCACCGAACCCACGCTACCGACCGACGACACCCGCCCGGGACCACCCCACACCACGCTGCCCGGCCCGCGTCGAGTCGACGGCTCGGCGTCGCGTTCGCGAACGCCGCCCGAGTCGCCCGCCGCCGACCCGGCCGAGTCGCGTCGCGGTCGCCGGCCCGGCCTCCGCCGCGGTTGGCGTCGGGATACGCCGCGGGACGGCAACAGGCTTGGCAACGGAGGGAGTTCGTCCGCGTTGACCGGTGTGCGCGGACGGAGTTAGCTGTCGCCGTCCGGCACGGATCGTCACTCGGAGCAAGGAGTTGCAACATGCGTCCGATCAGATACGTCATCGTCCTGGCCACCACCTTGGGCACCTGCGCGGCATTGGTCCCGACCGCCTCGGCGGCCGGCGAACCCGGACGTCACAAATCCAACATCAGGTGCGTACGCCCCGGCGACAACGGCCACACCATCAAGGACTTCGCGTTCGACGCCCAACTCAGCGCGAACGGCCGCTACCTGGCCTACCGAACCACCCCGATCATGGGCCCGGACAACCCGGACCCGAAACCCGACGCGATCTTCATCAAGGATCTGCAAAGCGGAGCGACCCGCCAGGCCACGGTGCGCCCCGACGGCACCCCCGAAACCAACCCCCTGGATTTTACCTACGCCTTCAGCCAGGACGGCCGCTACCTCGCCTTCGCCACGGGGCTTCCGAACTCCCCCGACCCGGACGTCATCGAAACGCAGATCCAGGTATACGACCGCGAGACGGGCCGCACCGAACTGCTGCTCGACCACCGCCCCGGCAGCGCCGAACGCGACCCGTCGATCAGCGCCGACGGCCGCTACGTGGCCTTCACCTCCACGCGCAACGACCTTGCCCCGGGCGCCGACCCGGCCCGCCCGCCGAGGCAACAGACCTACGTCTACGTACGCGACCGCCGCACGGGCAGCATCGAACGCGCCGGGGTCGACTCCACCGGCAGGCAGATGTCGGAGCCGACCTCGCTCCCGACGATCAGCGCGGACGGCGGACGCGTCGGCTTCCAGCTCGCCCACATCGAGAAGCCCCCCACTCTCGCCCGGCCGCCGCAACCGGTCATCCACCAGAACTTCTACGTCCACGACCGGCGCACCGGGCGCACCGACCCGGCCGCGATCGACCTCCAGGGCCTCCCGGTGGACGTGGACGGGGCGAGCGCGGTGCTCAGCCCCGACGGCCGCTATGCGTTCTTCGCCTCCTCCGACGACGGCATCGTGGTCAAGCCCGAGCACACGAACGGATCCCAGATCTACGAGCGGGACTTGACCACCGGAGCCACCCGACGAGTCAGCGTCGCCCCCGACGGATCCGCCGGCGACGGAACCTCGGTCGAACCCGGCATCAGCGCCAACGACCAGCGGCTGGTCTTCCTTTCGCAGGCCCCCAACCTCGTCCCGGGCAAGACCACGTACGACTACATACCCCTCGCCCGCGACCTGCGCACGGGTCACACCGAACGCATCGCCGTCGCGGACGACGGCACTCCGGCCGACGGCAACGCCGACCACCCGACGACCGATGCGACCGGCCACACCGTGGTCTTCGGCAGCGACGCGACCAACCTCATCCCCAACCAACCCCAGGGATCCTGCGACCTCTACCTCCGCCGGCTGAACTGACCACCGGGTAGCGCCGGTTCCCCGCCACGGCCGGAGACCGAACGCGGCCGGCCCCGGCCCGAGGCCCTCGCCACCGGGGCCGCACCGCACACCACCCGGCGGGCCGGGGCCAGTGGAGCCGGCGATGTTCCACCCGCCGAAGGCGATCAACTCGGCCGACGGCCGCCGAGGGGACCGTTTACCCAACCAATCATCCGGGCACCCGCGCCGGGGAGCTGCGCCGGACCGCCGGTCGCTCCGTATCCGCGAACTCCCCTCCACCAAAGGACCGTCATGCACCACCTCGAGCACGCCGTCACGATCAACGCCCCGATCGCCGACGTCTGGCAGATCCTGCTGGATGTGGAGGGCTGGGTCCGGCTCTTCCCGCTGACCAGCGCGGCGCGGATCACCGAGAGTTCCCCGACCCACCAGATCGTCGCGATCACGGGCGACATCGGCGGCCAAAGCCAGTCGTGGGTCTCGCGGCGCGACATCGACGAGGCGCGCCGTGTCATCGGCTACCACCAGGTGGAGACGGCGCCGCTGATGGGTCGGATGGGCGGGGAGTGGCGGGCGGTGTCCACGTCGGCCACCACGACGGAGCTGACCATCACCCACGACTTCGAACCGGCGGACTCCGCGGGCGGGCTCGTCGCCGATGTCCCCGGTGGCCGGGATCTCGACGGCTTGCTGAACCGCGCGCTGGACCACCTGGGTTCCGCGCATCTCGTCGCGATCAAGGCCGAGGCCGAGCGGGTCTTCGCCGGGGTCGGATCGCGTACGTCCTGAAGGTGGGGCACTCGATCACCGCGTCGGGGCGGCTCCGGTCGTCCCGGCGTGCCGCCTCGGCCCAAAGCCGGGGGCTACAAGGGGCCCGTGTCACGCCGGGCTTGGACGTGCACGTCGACCAGGGTGGGGCCGGGGGCGGTGAGGGCGGCCTTGAGGGTGTCGGCCAGATGCGACGGGTCGTCGGCGCGGCCGGCGGTGACGCCGAGGCCGGTGGCGACGGCTCCGATGTCGAGGGCGGGCAGGTCGAGGGCGGATTGGATCGTCGGGGGGAAGGTGTCGATGCCGTAGAGGGTGGTGAACTGCTTCATCGCGCCGTACTCGTGGTTGTCGAGGACGACGACGGTGACGGGCACTCGGTGGCGGGCGGCGGTCCACAGGGCCTGCACGGAGTACATGAGGGAGCCGTCCCCGATCAGGCACAGGGTGCGCTGGGCGGGGTCGGCCATCGCGGCGCCGACGGCGGCGGGCAGGGCCCAGCCCAGGCCGCCGCTGAAGGTGTTGTGGAACTGGCCCGCCTCCATCGGGAAGTGGGCGCGGATCTCCTGCCGATACGAGGGCACCTCCTCGAACACCGGGGTGGTGAGCGGCACCAGGTCGCGCAGCAGGTGCAGGACGGCGGACGCCTCGAGCGGCGCGGTGAGCGGTGCGGGCCGGGGGCGCGGGGGCGCGCTGGGCAGCCGGCGGTGTGCGGGCCGGTCCGGCAACCGGTCGAGGAGCGCGCGAATGCCGGTACGGGCGGAGCAGATCAGACTCTCCCCGACCGGGGCGGAGAACGCGTGCACGGGGTTGTCCGTCATGTGCAGGCACTGTGCGCCGTCGGGCAGGAACGGGCCCTCGGTATGGACGTGGTACGTGAAGACCTGGGCGCCGATGACGAGGATGACGTCGTGGCCGTCGAGCTGCCTGGTCACCTCCCGGCGGGTGGCGGTCAGGAATCCGTGGAAGAGCGGGTGTCGTTCGGGGAAGCCGGCCCGGGACGTCCACGGGGCACCGTAGACCGCGGCGCCGAGGCGTTCGGCCAGCAGTACGGCGTCGGGTGCGGCGGCGTCGGCGTCCACCGCGGGGCCGATCACCAGGGCCGGGCGGGTGGCGCCGGCGAGGATGCGGGTGAAGCGGGTGATCGTCGCGGGGTCGGCACCAAGGGCCGGCACCACCGTGTGCGCCGGGACCGGCGCGGCCGGCTGTGCCCAGTCGTCTTCGGGGACGGACACGAACGTGGGCCCGCACGGGGGCGTGCGGGCGGTCAGCAGGGCGCGGGCGATGGCACCGGGCACGTCGGCGGCGCGCGCCGGCTGGAGGGCCCACTTCACGTACGGGCGGGGGAACTGGTCGGGTTCGAGCGCGGACAGGAACGGCTCGGTGGGCAACATGGCCCGCGTCTGCTGTCCGGCCAGCAGGACCAGCGGACTCTGATTGCGCCACGCGGCGATCAGACCGGACGTCGCATTGGCCACGCCGGCCGCCGAGTGCACGATGGCGACCCCCGCCCGGCGGGTGCGCTGTGCGAGGCCGTCCGCCATCGCCACCGCGCTGCCTTCGTGCAGGGCCAGGACGTATTCCAGGTCGTCGGGCCAGTACAGATACATCCGCATCTCGGTGGAGCCCGGGTTGCCGAACACCCGCGTGACCCCGAAGTCGCGCAACACGCCGAAGACGGCCTCGGCCACCGTCGGCCCACTCGAACGAACACTCGCGGAAGCCATCGAAAACCCTCCCTCGCTGCCGACTCGAAGTCCTCCCGGGACGGTGCACACCAGCAAACTTCCGCTACCCGCCGACCTGTTGCAGGCCCCAGTAGTGCGCCTCGATGGGCGCCTGCCGCACCAAGATCCGCCCGGTGACATCGGGCGCGTCCACGATCTTGCCCCACGAGCCGGACTGGTCGTGCGGGGTGTGCTCGATGTCGGCGTACACGACGCCGCCGGGGCTGTCGGCGCCGTAGGACACCGTCCAGTCGGCGTATTTGTCGTCGGCACAGTTGTCGTTGACCACCAGACGACGGACGTCATTGACCTTCAGACACCGGCGCGGACCGGAGCCCGCCTTGGCGATCTCCATCGTTCCGTTGGGTCGCCGGTGCACCTGCCAGTCGGGCGAGGTGGAGGCGGTGTCCGCGCACGCGCCCAGTGCCACCGAACCGGGACTCGCCACCGGCTTGGGCCAGATCAGGCATTTGCCGTCCGTGAGCGCCGGGAACCGATAGATACCGTCGCCGAGCGGGGCGGCCTGGGCGGGCGGGGCGAGTGTCGCCACGGCCGCGACGGCGGCGGCAACGACGGCGACCAGGCGTGCACGCATGGATCGAACTCCTCGAGGCGATCGGGGACGAGCCGATCACGCAACGGACACGCGGCCGGCCCGCCGGCCGCCCGCGTCGACGGCCACCACAATCCTGGAACGCCGATCCGCCACCCCGCAGCAGCACACCCGACCATCACCCGAACGGCCCAGTCAAATCAGGCATTTCGACGAACCGGCCACGGATGCCGAAGTATTCGGGCCCGGACAGGCGGCGCAGGCGTTCGGCGATCACCGGGCACACCTGCCGTCACACGCTCAGCGATCCGAAGGCCGGCCCGCGTGGGCACGTCGTGGTCAGCGGTTCGCGGCCGAGCCCGTCACTCCCCTCACGTGCCCGTGACATGCGCCCAGATGAGGCAGTCGTGCCACCGATCGTGCGCCGGGTCGTCGGCGACCCATGCGCGGCAGTGGTCGGGCAGTCGTTCCTCCAGTCGATAACCCGCCTTGTGCGCGAGTCCTTGCGACGCGAGGTTGTCCGGATCGGTTTCGAGCCAGAGCCGCGACATGCCCGCGTTCCCGTGCACCCAGTCGGTGAGTACCCGCACCGCTCGCAACGCGACTCCGCGTCGGCGGTGCTCGGGCCGTACCCAGTAGGCGAGTTCGACGCTCCCGTGATCGTCCGACATCAGCCCGAGCGCCGCGACGAGCCGTCCGTCCTCGACGACCCCGTGGGAAATCTGCCGATCCTTCAACCAGTTCCAGGAGTCGAGCGCCGTTCGTGCCTCACCCAACGAATACGGCCCCACCGGCCGAGGTCCCCACAGTGCCGGGCCCGTCTCGCCGCCGGTCGCCTCGACCACCAAGGGGGCGTCCCGGGTGGTCAGCGTGCGCAATCGCGAACCGTCCAGATCCAAGTCCACAGTCATGTCCACTCACGCGATTATGCCTGCACGGGGGCCGGCCCGGCCGCTCGCCGAGGCGCGGGCGGCCGGGTCGCGGTCGGTGGGGCTACCGGCCGAGGTCGCGGTAGCGCCGGACGGACAGCGGGGCGAAGAGCACGATCAGGGCGAGGGGCCAGGCGAAGGCCATCGGGATCGTGTGGTCGGTGACCCAGGAGGTGCCGGCCCAGCCGGGGTTGCCGAACAGTTCGCGGCCGGCGCCCGCGCTCGCGGACAACGGGTTCCACTCGGCGATCGTGCCGAGCCAACCCGGCATCGTATCGGGCGAGACGAACACGTTGGACAAAAAGCCCAGCGGCCAGACCAGGATCTGCAGGACCGCGACCGACTCGGGCCCCTTGGCGCGCAGGGCCAGGTAGATGCCGAGCCACAACACCGCCAGTCGCAGCAGCAGCAACATCGCGACGGCGAGCATCGCCCGCGCGGGCCCCTCGTGCCACCGCCAGCCCACCGCGAGCCCGCAGCAGATCAGCACCGACAGCCCGACGGCGGCGTGCAGCATGTCGGCGAGCACCCGGCCGCCGAGCACGGCCGAGTGCGCCATCGGCATCGACCGGAATCGGTCGGTGACCCCGCGCGCCGCGTCGCCGGCGACCGCGGTGAAGGTGGATTCGATCCCGAAGACCATCGTCATCGCGAACATGCCCGGCATCAGGAACTCGCGGTAGTCACCGCCGCCCGGCACATCCAGGCCACCGCCGAACAGATAGCCGAACATCAGCACCATCAACACCGGGAACAGCAGCCCGACCAGCACCGGCGCGGGCTGCCTGGCCCAGTGCGCGAAGGTACGGCGGGTCAGCGTCCAGGTGTCCGGCAGGGCCCGGCGCAGCGCGGTACTCATGCCGCCACCTCCGTCGCATCGCCCGCGCCGGCCCGGCCCGCGCGGTCGGCCGGTTCGTCGTCGCGGCGCACTCCGGTGATGGCCAGGAAGACCTCGTCGAGGGTGGGTCGGCGCAGCGCGATGTCCTCGGCCTCGATCCCGGCGTCGTGCAGGGCCCGTACCGTCGCGGTGATCGCGCCCACCCGGTCGGTGACCGCGACGCCGACGCGGCGTTCGTCGTGGCGGATCTCCGGGTCGCCGTTGCCGACGTGGGCCAGGATCACCGCCGCGGCGGCCAGGTCGAGCGGTTCGCGGACCACCACGTCGATCCGGTCGCCGCCGAGTCGGGACTTGAGCTCGGTGGGCGTGCCGCGGGCGATCACCCGGCCGTGGTCGACCACCGAGATCGTGTCCGCGAGCCGGTCCGCCTCGTCCAGGTATTGCGTGGTGAGCAGCACGGTCGTACCGCCCGCCACCAGTTCGCGCACCGCGTCCCACACCTCGGTGCGGCCTCGCGGGTCGAGTCCGGTGGTCGGCTCGTCCAGGAACAGCACCTCGGGTGCCTGGATCAGCGACGCGGCCAGATCGAGCCGGCGGCGCATGCCGCCCGAGTAGCCGGTCACCGCCCGTTCGGCGACGTCGGTCAGGGCGAACCGGGCCAACAACTCGCCCGCCCGGAGCCGGGCTTCGCGGGCGCCCAGACGATACAGCCGGCCGAACATCTCCAGGTTCTGCCGCCCGCCGAGCACCTCGTCGAGTGCGGCGTACTGGCCGAGCAGCCCGATCCGGGTACGCACCCGCGCCGCGTCCCGGACCACGTCGAATCCGGCCACCTCGGCCCGCCCGCCGTCCGGTCCGAGCAGCGTGGTCAGGATTCGTACCGCCGTGGTCTTGCCCGCCCCGTTGGGCCCGAGCAGTCCGTGCACCGTCCCGGCCGGGACCTCCAGATCGAATCCGTCCAGCGCCCGTACGGCGCCGTGCACCTTGGTCACGCCTTCGGCGGAGATCGCCAGTGGCATGTACACCCCTTCGTGTATCGCGTATCGCTGGTCGCGTCCGTGCGGCTCTCGTGGCTCTCGTGGCTCTCATGACGTGCCTGGCACGTATGGATCTTGTCGAAGCGCGTGGAATCCGTTCGCAAGCCCACTCTGTACGACGTACGGAGTTACTCCGTACGCCGCACCGTACGACATACGGAGTTGCTTGACAAGCGTTCCCCGGCATGCCCACGGCGCTTGTCGATCAACTCCGGATGACCTACCGTACGCACTACGGAGTTTTCGGGAGAAGGTACGCACGTGGCACGAGAGAAGAGTGGGCGCGCGGATCCCGCGCGGACCCTCGCGTTGTTGTGGCGCACCGGCGAAGGGCCCACCCGCGGCCCCAAGCAGGGGCTCACCGTGGATCGGATCGTGCAGGCGGCGGTCGAGATCGCGGATGCCGACGGGCTCGGCGCGCTGTCCATGCGCGCGGTCGCCGAGCGGCTCGGGGTGGGCACCATGTCGCTGTACACCTACGTGCCGGGCAAGGCCGAACTGCTGCACGTCATGTTCGACGCCGTGTTGGGCGAGTCCGCGCTCCCCGACCCGGCCGGGCTCGACTGGCGTGCGGCCCTGGAGCGGCACGCACGCGCCGACCACGCGCTGGCCAAGCGGCATCCGTGGGTGGTGCAACTGTGGGGCCCGGGCCTGCTGTTGATGGGCCCGCGGCTCACCGCCCGGGCCGACGCGGCGCTGCGCACCGTCGCCGACGTCGGGTTGACCGAGGCCGAGATGGCACACGTGGTCGGGCTCGTCGACGCGTACGTCCGGGGCATCACGCAGGTCGCCGTCGACGCCGACCGGGACGCGGTGAGCAGCGGCGTGGGCTACGAGGACTGGTGGGCGGAGAGCACCCCGTACCTGGAACGGCTCATCCAACCCGCCCGCTTCCCCACCCTCACCCGGGTCTGGGCCTCCGGCACCTACGAGGAAGCCCCGGACGCGGGCTTCGAGTTCGGCCTGCGCCTGGTCCTGGACGGCATCGAGACCCTGATCCACTCACGGCAACCGGCAGCGGGCCCGGCACCGCAGGGGTAGCGAACAGCGCTGTCCCGCGAAACCGGCTGGGACACCGGAAGTTCGTCCGGTGCGGGCAGGGGACGGCCGTCGGATCGGTGGTCGCCGCCGCCCTGCCCGAAGCCGGTTACCGGGCCGGCTTGCCGGGCTGGTCGTGCGTGGCGCAGTGAATGCCGCCGCCCCCGGAGGCGATGGTGTCGATCTGGACGGGGACGATCTTGCGGCCGGGAAAGTGGTCGCGCAGGATCTGCTGCGCGCCGTCGTCGGCGCGCGCGTCGCCGAAGCGTGGCAGGAACACCGCCTTGTTCGCGACGTAGAAGTTGGCGTACGTCGACACGAAGTCCTTGCCGCCGACGCCGGTCAGCTTGGCGGGGTCGGGCGTGGGGAGTTCGACGATCTCGATGGGCTTGCCGCGCGCGTCGGTCGCGTCCTTGAGCACGGTCTTGGCCTGGGCGGCCGACCGCGTCCACACGTCGCGCTCGCCCGGTACCGCCTCGTCCAGCAGTACGACGCCGGGCGCGACGAACCGGGCCAGCGAGTCGACGTGCGCGTCGGTGATGTCCTCGCCGCGTACGCCGTCGAACCAGATCACCTTGGTCACGCCGAGGACCCGCTTGAGTTCGTCCTCGATCTGCTGCCGGGTCTTGCCGGGGTTGCGGTTGGGATTGACCACCGAGCTCTCGGTCACCATCAAGGTGCCCTGGCCGTCGGTCTCGAAGGAGCCGCCCTCGGCGACGATCCAGGTCTCGTCGCGGGGGATGTCGTACTTCGTGAGCACCTCACGGGCGACCTTGGCATCGTTGCCGTGCTGCTGCTTGTTGCCCCAGCCGCTGAAGTTGAAGTCGACGCCGGCGAGCTTCCCGGATTGCTCCACGAACACGGGTACGGTGTCGCGCGCCCACAGGTCGTCCACCGCGATCGGGACCACCTCGACATCGCTTCCGCACGCCTGTCGGGCGGCGTCCGCCTGCCCCGGACGGGCGAGCAGGACGACCGGTTCGTACGCGGCGACGGCCCGCGCCACCCGGGCGATGTCCTGCCTGACGGCGGAAAGGTCGCTGCCCCAGATGCCGGTGGACGCCGGCCAGGACATGAACGTACGGGCGTGGCTCTCCCATTCGGCGCCCAACCGACGCCCCGCCGCCGGGCTCGCCCCGGGCTCGGCCGGCCCGGCCGACCCGGCCGACCCGGATTCCGGCGTTCCCGCGCCGTTCGAGTCGGAGCAGGCGGTCATCCCGAGGGCAAGTGCGCCGGCCCCGGCCAGGGTGCGCAGCATGCTTCGACGGGACAGGGAGAAATCTGACACGGAATACTCCGGGAGCTGGATTGCGAAATACGACCGGGCACTGGATCCGGCTTCATTCGACCCGCGGAATCACGGTAGTCGAGCGTGTTCACGGGTTGGCGAAATGCCCCGATTGTCGGGCGCGTCGCCGCGCGGCAACCGAATCAATCACTGGGCTCCATCCACGCAGGGAGGCGCGCCTCGTGGCTGGCTGTGCGGCTCGGTCACGTCCACACTGTGGCATTGACTGAAACTTCAGTCAACTCTAGGAGCGTGTCGAGCGCCCGACTCGGACCGGGCCGTTCCCGCGACAGCGCAGGTCACGACACGGCCACGCACCACCCGCCACCCGCCACCCGCCACCCGCCACCGGCAGGGAGGCGGCACGCTCCTAAAATGACGCGATGTCATCGACCGACACTGGAACCTGGTCGCCGTCAACCACGCCGCCCGGTTGGTGTTCGGGTACGGCGAGATCGACCACAGTTGTCTCGTCAGTTTCTTCACCAGTGCCCACTTCCGATCGACGATCCGCGGCTGGAACGAGGCGGCGAGGGCGATCGTCGGTCGGTTCCGCGCGGACGCGGCGCGCTATCCGGACGATCCGGAGTTCGGTCGGCTGGCCGCCGACCTGTGCGCGGCGAGTCCCGCCTTCGCCGACGTGTGGGCGGAGTTGCCGGTCGGCAGTACGGGCCAGGGAATCAAGGCCCTGGTGCATCCCGCGGTCGGCGAGCTGGTTTTCGAGTACTCCACGTTGTCGCTGTCGGATCTGCCGGACCACCGGCTGCTCCTGTACACACCCGCGCCGGAGACCGACACCGACATCCGGTTGGCCACCCTGCTCGCCGCGCCGGAAGCGGTCGGGCTCTGAAGGTGGTGGTGGCAGACCCAGGTTCGACCGACACTGCCGCGCACGCCGGAGCCGGTCGAGGATTTCCGGCATGGAACGATTCACGAACAAGACGGTCCTGATCACCGGCGGTACCAGTGGCATGGGGTTCGCCGCGGCGCGCAGGTTCCTCGACGAAGGCGCCCATGTGGTGATCACCGGGCGGGACCGGGAGCGGTTGGACGCGGCCGTCGACCGCCTGGGTGTCGCCGCCGGCCGCATTCTGGCGATCCGGGCCGACGTGGCCTCCCCTGCCGATCTCGAGCTGCTGGTACGCGAGATCGAGACCTGGCGCGGCGGCCTGGACGCGGTCTTCGCCAACGCGGGCATCGGAATCTTCAAGCCGAGCGCCGAGTCGACCGAGGACGACTTCGACCGCACCGTCGATGTCAACTTCAAGGGTGTCTTCTTCACCGTCCACAAGGCAGTGCCACTGCTGCGCGACGGCGGAGCCATCGTGCTCAACGCGTCCTGGACCCTGCACCGCGGCCTGTCGGTGGCCTCCGTCTACTCCGCCACCAAGGCGGCGGTGCACAACCTTGCCCGGACGTTGGGCGCCGATCTCGCGGGGAGCGGGATCAGGGTCAACTCGGTGAGTCCCGGCTACATCGACACGGAAATGTTTCGGGACGCCAATCCCGAGCCCGACGCGGGAGCCCGCATCGCCGCGCAGGTACCGCTCGGCTGCCTCGGCCATCCCGACGAGGTCGCGGCGGCCGTGGCCTTCCTGGCGTCCGACGATGCCTCGTACATCACCGGGCAGGACCTCGTCGTGGACGGCGGTCTCCTCGGTTGCGTACCGACGGCATGAGGAAACGACACGGCGCACCGGATCCCGTCCCGACCAGCCGCCCGCGTGGCCCGAGGCCGAGGCCGAGGCCGAGGCTCGCGGCGGCGGCAATTCTCCTGGCCCTGTTGATCCTTCCGACCTCGGTGACCGGGTCGGGCGTGCTGCTCCCGCACATCGCACGCGATACGAACGCGTCCTTGGCCGCGCTGCAGTGGGTGGTACACGGCTACAACCTCACGTTCGCGAGCTTCATGCTCGCCGGTGGAGCCCTGGCCGACCTGATCGGGCGGCGCCGGATGTTCGCGGTGGGCGCGGCGCTGTTCGCCGCGGCTTCCCTGGCGAGCACGCTGGTGGGCGACATCGTCGTACTCGACGTGCTGCGCGGGGTGGCCGGCATGGGCGCGGCGGCCCTGCTGACCAGTGGCAGTTCCATCCTGGCCGCGACCTTCGAAGGCCCGGCGCGCACCCGCGTGTTCGCCGCGGTCGGGGTCGTGACCGGTGCCGGACTGGCGCTGGGCGCGATGGCGGCCGGCGCGTTGGCCGATGCCCTGGGTTGGCGTGCGTTCTTCGGGCTCCACGCGCTACTGATGCTGATGGTCCTGCTCGCGGTTCCGTTCCTGAGCGAGTCGCGCGGCGGGGCGGCCCGAGTGGACTGGGCGGGCACCGGGATCCTCGTCGGCGGTCTGTTCCTGCTCATGCTCGGCGTGGTCGAAGGGCCACAGTGGGGTTGGGGCAGTGCCCGCGTACTGGGCCTGCTCGCGGGATCGGTGGTGTCGATGGCGGTGTTCGTCGTCGTCGAGCAGCGCACGCGACACCCGATGCTCGACCTGAGGTTGTTGCGCAACGCCAGGTTCATGGCGCTGTGCCTGATTCCCGTGGTGGTCACCCTCTCGTTCGTGATCCTGTTGCCGCTGCTGCCGAACTACCTTCTGGTCTCGAGCGGTTCCTCCGGCCGGGCGGCCGGCATCACGATGTTGTGGATGACCCTCCCGATCCTGGTCACTCCGCTCCTGGCGGGCCGACTGGTCCGGTGGGGGCTGTCCGCGCGCACCGTGTTCGGACTCAGCCTGGTGTGCCTGACGACCGGCGTCGCCTGGCTCGCCGCCGTCGTACAGCCGGGTGTGGGCACGGCGACCTTGGCCGGTCCGCTGATCCTCCTGGGTGCCGGCGTCGGGCTCAACTTCGGCCTGGTCGACGGTGCGGTGTTGACCGTGGTCGCGCCGGAGGCCACCGGAACGGCGGCGGGATTTCTCAATACGATTCGGCTGGGCAGCGAGGCCATCGCGATCGCCGCCGCCGGCGCGGCGCTGGTCGACGTGACCGGTGATCGACTCGACGGCGGCCTGGGCGGGTTCCCCGCGTACCGGGGGTCGGCGGGCGAACTCGCCAACAGCGTGAACGCCGGCGACCTCACCGGTCCGCTGTCCGACCTGCCACCCACGATCCAACCGGCATTCACCGACTTCGTCACCCACGGACTCACCGACGCCTGGCAGACGGTCCTGTGGGCAAGCGCCGCCCTGTGCGCGGCCCTGTCGTTGGCAATCCACATCATGCTCGCCGAGCCACCTGGTAAGAGGTCCTCGGAGACCGAACCCCCTGCGACGGCGAACAACGAACCGATCACGGACCGCGTCGCCTCGTAACGCAAGCATTACCACCGCCCACCCACACCGCCCGCGCCCACGCCCCGCACGTAACGCCTCGATGGACGTCTTCGCGGCAGGTACCGATCCGCCGGCGACGCCTTCCCGGTCCAGGCCCCGAGGGTGGAGCCGCAGGCAACTCGCCCGGAACGAAGCCGTGTTCGCGCGCGCATCCCCGCGCGGCGCCGACGGCGGGCGGTGGGTTCGGCTCGTCCGCGTCGCTTCGCGTCGCGTCGCGTCGCGCGACAGCACAAGCGCCCGGCCGGAGCCGAGGAATCGCGCCGGGCGCCTCGGGGTGTTCGGCGGCCGTCGGCGTCCCGACCGCACACCCCGGCGCCGGGCGACGCCGCCCGCTCCGGCGCCCGGCCGCGCGTCGGCTACCCCCTCGCCGACGCGTCCCCCAAGTCATTGCCGGGCCGGGCTCGTTCGACGATTCGGGCGGCCACCGGAGCGGCCCACGCCTCGGCGCTGACCGATTCGACCCACAGCGCCCTGGCCGGGGTGTCGCCGGGGTTGTCCCAGGCGAAACTCGTGTGCGGGGGCAGGATGATGGCGTCGCCCTCGGCGATGAGCGTCTCGATGGTCTCGTCCGTGACGAAGCGCATTCGGCCGGCGAGGACGAACGCGAAGGATTCGCCGGGACGCGTGTAGGGTCCGCCGCTTCCCTCGCCCGCCGGCACGGTCAGCAGTGCGGGTTCGAGTTGGTGGCCGGGCAGGACCAGTTCCTCCCAGCTGACCCCGCCGAGGAATTGGCCCCTGGCACGTTCGTCGCTGCGCACGACCGTGGTGCTGCGCGCGTGGAAGATCGCCAACGCACTCATGGGCAGCAGCAGCGCGTCGGCGATGCGGGCCAGGATCTGCGTGGATATCCCGGATTCACCGCGCTCGACCGAGGACAAAAACGAGGGTGAGACGTCGGCGCGGGCGGCGAGTTCCTTGATCGTCAGCCCGCGGTCCTTGCGCGCCCGCCGCAGGTTCTCGGCCTTGGCGCGCTGCGCGGCGCCGCCCGCGACCGGCGTGCCGGCGAGCGAACTGCGGATGGCGGCGGGGTTCCACTGTCGGCGGCGCCGCAGGTCGGTGATCTGCCGGGCCCGCGCGATGTGTTCGTCGGTGTAGCGGCGCTGACCGCCGGGCGTGCGGTCGGGTACGAGCAGGCCCTGGCTCTCCCATACGCGCAGGGTCTGGGCGCTGACCCCCACCTCTGCCGCAACCTTGCCGATCGACCAGTGCCCCATCGGCTCAGTATATGGGCCCGCACTGCCCGTGAACGCTGCCCCGGCTCCACCTCAGCGCTGCCGTGAGCGCCGCCGTAAACGCTGCCGTGAGCGCCGCCCCGAACACGGTCGGGACACGGTCGTGAACGCGCGGTGAAGGCTGGACAAACTTACAGGCCCTTTGTAAGTTCACCCGTATGTGCCGCAGCGCACATCTTCGACTCCCGGCAGGAGACCTCCGTGATCCACGAAGTCCAGCCTCCGATTGCCCCGCCCCGGCCCGCCGTGAAGCTCGCCCGGCCGAGCGGTGTCGAGACCCGTTCCATCGACTGGGTTCCG
Organism: Embleya sp. AB8; assembly: GCF_049739465.1. Lineage (NCBI taxonomy): Bacteria > Bacillati > Actinomycetota > Actinomycetes > Kitasatosporales > Streptomycetaceae > Embleya > Embleya sp. AB8. Next base: position 64,192 of record NZ_JBMHHY010000030.1, on the reverse strand, counting down.
CCGCGCGAGCGGCACGGCAAGGCCTGGCATCAGGCACCGTTCTGGTTCACCGGGCAGTTCGTGGTGACCACGATGGCGCTGGGCTTCATCGGCCCCGCGCAGGGCATGTCGGTGCCCTGGTCGATCGCGGCCGCCACCCTCGGGGTGCTGTTCGGCACGTTCTTCATGGCCTTCCACGCCAATCAGGGCCCCACCATGGGCCTGCCGCAGATGATCCAGTCCCGCGCCCAGTTCGGCGTCCGGGGCGCGATGGTCCCGATGCTCGCCGTGGTGTTCGTCTACCTGGGCCTGAGTGTGTTCGGCGTGCTGCTGGTCACGCAGGCGCTGGCCCTGGTCGTACCGGGCCCCGCCGCCGCGTGGGGCCTGCTCGCGGTCGCCGCCTCGACGGCCCTGGCCGTGGTCGGCTACGAACTGCTGCACAAGGTGATGCGGTGGCTGCCGTACCTGGCCATCCCGCTGTTCGCCGTGTTGACCGTGCTGGCCCTGACCGACCTGCATCCGAAACCGGCCGCACACCCGGTGACGGCGAGCGCGTTCCTGGCCCAATTCACCGCGACCGCCGGGTACATGCTCGGCTACGCGGTCTACGTCTCGGACTACTCGCGTTACCTGCCCGCCGACACCCCCGCGCGCAAGGTCATCGGCTGGACCTACCTGGGCGCCGCAGCCTCCGCCGTGTGGCTGACCGCACTCGGCGCGCTGATCGCCGGTTCCATGGACGTCGTCGATCCCCTGCTCGCCCTGCGCGACGTCGGCAACGGCTGGTTCTCCGGCTTCGGCACGTTCGCCGTCCTGACCACCACCGTGCCGGTGGCCATCGCCCTGATGAGTGTCAACTTCTACGGCTCGATGCTCTCCGGGCTGAGCATGGTCGGCGCCTTCCGCCCGGTCCGCGCGACCGTGCCCGTACGGGTGGCGGGCATCGTCGCCGGAGCGGGTGTCGTGTACCTGGTCGCGCAGTTCATGCCCGACTCGTTCGTCACCAACTTCAACGACTTCGTGACGATTCTGCTCTACCTGCTGGTGCCGTGGACCGCGGTGAACCTGTGCGACTACTACTGGGTGCGCCGCGGGCACTACGCGATCGCCGAGATCTTCCGCCCGGACGGCGTCTACGGGCGCTGGGGAGCGCGCGGTCTGACCTCGTACGGCCTCGGGGTCCTGGCCATGGTCCCGTTCGTGTCCACCGGCTTCTACACCGGACCGCTCGTCGCCGAACTCGACGGCGCGGACATCTCCTTCGCGGTCGGCCTGGTGGTCTCCGGCGGCGCGTACCTGCTGCTGACCCGGTCCTTCGACCCGCGCCGCGAACAGGCCGCGCTCGAGGCCGATCCGCGACTGCTCGCCGAAGGCGCCGCCGGGTTCGCACGCGAGGTGATCGAGACCGATCGGGGGGCGCTGGCCGTGCTGCTCCGGCGCGCCGAACCGGGCGGCGACGCGGCGCCGCTGTTGCTGGTACACCCGGCCAACCTGCGCGCCTCCTGCTGGCGGGCGACGGCCGAGCAACTGCCCGCCGACCGCACGTGGTTGGCCGTGGACCTGCGCGGCCACGGCGAGTCCCCTCGCGCCGACACCTACTCGATCGCGGCCTGGGCCGAGGACTGCGCGGACGTGCTGCGCGCGTTCGGCGCCCCGGCCGCACACGTGGTCGGAGCCTCGGTGGGCGCCGCGGTCGCCGTCGAACTGGCCGACCGGCACCCCGCGCTCGTCGCCTCCCTGGTCACCGTCGGCGGCGCTTTCGAGCCCGCCGGGGAGGACGCGTACGGCGAACTGGCCCAGGCCATCGACGTACTCGACCCGGGCGAGGCGCTCCGCCGGCACACCGTCGAGGACGCGCTCGCCACGCCCCACGTCGCGCCGGAGGTGATCGCCGACCTCAGCGCCAACGACGCCGCCACCGTGACCGCGATCTGGCTGGCCGCCAACGCGACCGACACCCGCCGGGCGGCCCCGCACCTGCGGCTGCCGATCCTGGCGGTGGTCGGCGAACACGACCGCACCTGCCCGCCCGCGGAGTCCACCCGATTCGCCCGGGCGACCGGCGGCCGGCTGGAACTCCTGCCCGGCGTGGGCCACCTGCCGATGTACGAGGCGCCCGCCGTACTGGCCGCGCTGCTCGCCGCACACCTCCTGGAGAACGGATGAGGACCATCTACCGGGGAGCCGCCGTCCACGACGGCACCGGCGCCCCACCCGTGACCGGCGACCTGGTGGTACAGGACGGCCGCATCGTGCCCCCGACCGAGGCCCGCCCCGGCACGGACCGGGTGGTCGACGTGACCGGGCGCAGCATCATCCCGGGCCTGATCGACTGCCACACGCACGTCAACCTCCCGCACCTGGACACCGCGCGGCTGCTCAACACCCCGCTGTCCTACCGGCTGTTCACCGCTGGCCGTACCCTGTCCGGCCTGCTGGACCGGGGCATCACCGGGGTCCGCGACGCGGGCGGCGCGGACGTCGGCATCGCCCGTGCCGTGGCCGACGGCCTGGTGCGCGGGCCGCGGATCCAGACCGCGATCGCGATGATCTCGCCGACCGGCGGGCACGCGGACCCCTGGCAACTCTCGGGACAGAGTCCGCGCGCCGCGTTCCCCGTCTACCCCGGCATGCCGGACGCGGTCGCCGACGGCCCCGAGGGCATGCGCCGGGTCGTCCGCGAACTGGTCCGCGCCGGCGCCGGCGTGCTCAAGGTCGCCGTCTCCGGCGGGATCAGCTCGCCCCTGGACGACCCGATGCACTGCCAGGTACGCGAGGAGGAACTCGCCGTCCTGGTCGCCGAGGCGGCGGCGGCCGGGCTCGCGGTGATGGCACACGCCCACGGTCCGGCGGCGATCGCCGCCGCGGTGCCGGCCGGTGTCCGCTCCATCGAACACGGTGTCTTCCTCGACGCCGAAAGCGCCGAACTGATGCGCGAACACGGCACCTTCCTGGTGCCCACCCTCACCGCGCCCACGGCCTACCTCACGATGCTGGAACAGGGCAGCTCGGTCGACCCGACCGCGCTGCGCCAGGCCCGCGCGGCGGTGGCCGCGCACACCGCGAGCTTTCGCCGGGCGCTGAACGCGGGCGTGCGCATCGCGATGGGTTCGGACAGCGGCTTCTCACCCCAGGGCGACAACCTCCGCGAACTGGAGGCCATGGCCCAAGCCGGCCTCGACCGCGCCGCCTGCCTGCGCGCCGCGACCGCCGACGCCGCCGAACTCCTCGGCGTAGCAGGCGAGACCGGCACCCTGCGGCCCGGCCTGCGGGCCGACTTCTGCGTCGTCGACGGCGACCCGCTGGACTTCACCGGACTCTCCGACCGCATCCACGCCGTGTACCTCGACGGCGAACTGTCCGGCGGCCCGCTGTACCACGCCACGCATCCCGACTGAGCCACCGCGCGACGGAACCGGAACCGACGGCAGCACCCGAACCACGACGGCACTCAAACCTACGGCGGAAACCGAACCTACGGCGGAAACCGACCCAAAGCGCGAAATGCATGAAAGGCACGAAAGGCGAACCCATGACCGACACCCTCGAACCGCGCCGGCACGCCCCCGGCGCGGACATCGACGAGATCCTTCGACTGAACCGGGAATGGTGGGAGGCCAACGTCGGCTTCGACATCCCCCGCATGGTGGAGGTCTTTCCCGGCCCCGACGACGAGTACCTGATGTTCAACTTCAACGGCCACCCCTACTTCGGCATGACGGAGAAGGTCGCGCTGTGGGAGTGGTACCGCACCCGCATCGACCAGAGCGGCGGCCTCCAGGTCCGGGTGATGCGCCTGGAGGTGCGCGGCGACACCGCCTGGCTCGCCTGCGAGGCGACCTTGGCGGCCGAGCAACTCGACGGCGGGGAATGGACGGTGGACTCCGTCGACGCAACCCTGATCCGGGCCACCGAGATCTACCATCGTGAGGACGGTGTCTGGCGCATGTGGCACACGCACATCAGCCCGCTGCCCGACCCCGACGAGGTCCGGCCCGGCTTCGCCGACACCCACCGATCCCGCGGCCTGGGCTGGACCCCCTGGCCGGCGCTGCCCGAGCGGGAGGCGTGATGACCACCCCCGCCATCGCACTGCTGCTGGGCAGTTCCCAACCTCCCGGCGAGATCCTGGCCGCGGCGACCGCCGCCGAACGGGGCGGCTTCGACGAACTGTGGGTCGGCGAGGACTACTTCTTCTCCGGCGCCTTCTCCATCGCCGGCAGCCTGCTGGCCGCGACCCGGCTGCCGGTCGGGATCGGCATCGTCCCCTCGGTCACCCGCCACCCCGCCGTCACCGCGATGGAGATCGCCACCCTGGCCGGCATGTACCCCGGCCGGATCCGCGCCGGGGTCGGCACCGGCGTCCCCGACTGGCTCGACGCGATGAACCTGCGCCCGCGCTCGCCACTGGGGTCACTGCGTGACACCCTGCGCGCGCTGCGCACCCTCCTCGAAGGCGGGACCCTGACCGGTACGTTCGCCGGCTTCACCGCCGAGGGCATCGTGCTGGAACACCCCCCGACCGTGCTCCCCGAACTGTACGGCGGCGTCTCCGGCCCCAAGGCCCTGCGCATGACCGGCGCCGAGGCCGACGGCGCCATCCTGTCCGCCCTGGCCGGCCCCCCGTACGTCGAGTGGGCCCGTCGGCAACTCGCCGAAGGCGGCGGCGACCAGCCCCGGCGCGTCGTCGCCTACACGCTGTGCGCGGTGGACCGGGACCGCGACCACGCCCGCGAGCGCCTGCGCGAACTCGTCGGCCTCTACCTGCTCACCGGCCCCCGCAACCCGCTCACCGAGGTCCAGGGCATCGCCGACGCCGCCGAGGAACTCGCCGCGCTCGGCCTGGAGAAGGCCATCCCGAAAATCCCGGACTCGTGGATCGACCGACTCACCGTCACCGGCACCCCGCAGGACTGCGCCGACCGCATCACCGCCCTCCACCGCGCGGGAGCGGACTGCGTCGCCCTCGCCCTCCCGCCAGACCAGCCCACCGACGCCCAGGTCGAACGCATCGCCCGGGACGTGCTCCCCCTGCTCGACCGCCCTGCCCGGGGCGCCTCGTGACGTACTCCATCGTCGCCAGGGACGACCGCACCGGGGACCTCGGCGTCGCCGCCCAATCGCACTTCTTCTCCGTCGGACCACTGGCCACGTGGGTACGCGCGGGTGTGGGCGCGGTCGCCACCCAGGCGTTCGTCGACCCCGGGTACGGCCCGCGCGGCCTGGATCTCCTCGCGGCAGGCCACCCGCCCGAGTCCGCCCTCACCCGCCTCACCGAGGCCGACGACGGGCGGGCCCAGCGCCAAGTCGCCCTGGTGGACGCCTCGGGCCGCACCGCCGTGCACACCGGCACCGCGTGCTACGCCCATGCCGAGCACGCCCGGGGCCCGGGCGTGTGCGCCCAGGGCAACATGCTCACCGATCCGACGATCCCCGCGGCCATGGTCGACGCGTACCTCGCCACGGACGGCGATCTTGCCACCCGCCTGCTGGCCGGCCTCGACGCGGCGCAACGACTCGGCGGCGACGCGCGCGGGCGGCAGTCCGCCGCGCTGAAGGTCATCGCCGGACCCGACCGGCCGGCCGGCGACGGCGTGCTCGTCGACCTACGGGTCGACGACGCGGCCGACCCGCTGGCCGAGTTGCGCCGACACCTCCACCTCCAACGCGCCTACCACCGGATAGGCGTCATCTTCACCCCCGGCATGGTCACCGGCGACCGGACGCCCGACGACAACGAAGTGCGCGCGGCCCTGACCGCGCTCGAACAGGCCGCCGACCTCCTCCCCGACAGCGCCGAGCCCCTCATGTGGACGGCGATCATCCTCAACCGCGCCGGCCGTACCGCCGAAGCCGCCACCGCAACGGCCCGAGCCCTCGCCGCCAACCCGGAGCTGGCCGCCTTCCTCACCCGCCTCCACGACCAGGGCATCCTGCCGCTCACCCCCGCCGACACACCCTGAGCCGGCTGCCTGCGTACACAACCGAACCGGGGCCCTTCGTCCCGGGCGACGCGAGCACCTGCCTCGGTCCGGGCGGGTGCTCGCGTCGCACTCGGCGAGGTGGGCGGCAGAGTGCGCGGCGGCGCGACGCTCGTGCGGGGGCGGCGGCCCGGTCGCGCTCCATGTTCGCGAAACGGCTCCCGAACCGGCCCCCGAACGGGACCCCGAAACGATGGAGGAAACATGCCCGTGCCGTGCCTCCTGCGCTACTGCTCCACCGCCGCGCTGATCGTCACGATCGGCGCTCCCGGTCCCGGTCCCGGTCCCGGACCTGACCACGACCACGACCACGAAACCGGCGACCGATACGAGGACTCCAACGTCGATCGGCCCGCCGCACCACAGCCTGCCCGTCCGCCCGTCGCCAACCGTCGGCGGCCGGTTCCCCGGGATCAGGGATAACTCTACCGACAACACCCCATCGGACGTGGCGTGTGCCGGGATCCCACGCATCCAGGGCATCCCAACCCCCGCTGCCACAGAGCAAGTTCAACACAACCAACCGAGTCAAGCCCTCCGCCCTCCGCGCCCCCTCCTCCTCCGCCGCCGCCGCCGCAAAGGGTGGCGAATCAGGGTCCGACTCGTCGGTGCGGCCGTGCTGTCACTGTTGTGTAGACGCCGAGGCCGCCTTGAGCTGTCGCAATGCCCCCGCGAATGCCCGGGTTTGCTCCCCCAGCGCGCCGAAGAACGCGGCATCCGACGCCTCGACGGCGACGACGGCGCGGTTCGCCAGGGCACGTCCCTCGTCGGTCACGGCGAGCGCCCGGGCGCGGCCGTCCGTCGGGTGCGGGCGGCGCTCGACCAGACCGCGACCCTCCAGGACGCGCAGGACCTGGGAGGTCATCATCGGGTCGGACGCGGCGTGGTCGGCGAGCGCCTTTTGAGTCACCGGTCCCTCGGTTCCCAGCCAAGTCAGTGCCGCGAGGAGGACGAACTGGACGTGGGTGAGGCCGTGGGGTTCGAGGGCGCGGCGGATGTTCGCCTGCCACCGGTTGGTGACCTGCCACAGCAACAACCCGGGGCTCTCCTCGGCGTCGGTGAACCCGCTGTCCAGGTCGCGCCCGGTCACGAGGCGACCATCGCGGAACGGATCCGTCGGAAGTCGTCCTCGGTCAACTCGACCAGCCCGCGCCGCAGTTGGTATCCCCAGTTCGGATCGGAGGTCAGGGCCAGGGACCCGGCGAGCCGGCGGACGGGTACCTCCGCCGCGTGCGGCGCGTAGTCGACGCGTCGGCGCCAGGGTTGGAAGCCGCCTTCGTCGGCCTGCCAGATTTCGTCATCGAGAATCTCGCCGATCGCGGTGAACGCCTTGATCGGTTCGCCCTCTTGCCTGCCCGTGCGCGGCGAGTAGTAGATCAGCCAGTCACCGGCGCTCAGCCGGGCCAGCGCGGGGCGCTTGCCGTGGCACAGCTGCGCGATGCCCAGGTTCTTGCCGCGGTTCACATGGTCGCGGCCGACCACGCCGAGCCAGTACTTCATGCGAGGCTCCCGGTGGTCGACCGGGTGGTACGGGACGCCTCGGCCGCGGCCTTGAGGCCCTCCAGATCCTGCTGCAGGGTCGCCTTGATGCCCTTGCCGAGGATGGCGTTCCACAGGCGGGACAGCGGTCCGGTCAGCGTGACGGTCACCGTAACCCCGGTGCCGGCGTCCGGGGTCTCGGTGACGCGGTGGTCGAAGGTCATGCGTGCTCCGGGCAGCTTGGAGACGTCGACGAACCGATCGTCGGCGAGCTCGGCGATCACGAACTTCGTCTTCGGGCCGCCCTTGGGCTTGAGGACACCGGTGGAGCCCGCCGCGAAGGGCCCGTCGAGGCGGACCCATTCGGTGTCGCTGTTCCACTGCGGCCAGGTCGCCATGTCGGCCCAGCGGGCAAAGAAGGCGGACGCGGCAGCGGACGAGGTGATCTGCGCGGAGGCGATGTTCAACATGTTTTTAGTATGCGCGCTTAGTTGTTTCGCGTCAAGCCTCTCCACGAAGTCGGCTCCTCGACACCGGGGGAAATCAGCCACGACCTCGCCGGTCAAGGACACCGCCGGCCGACAACCCAGTGGCGGCGACGCGCCTACTTCAAGGCTGTGTTCGTCACGGTCCGCAAGGCACTGTCACCGCTCCACGTCGGCGGAGTCATCGTGATCAACGCGTCTTGGATCCTTCGCCGCGTGGCCTGCCGAAGGCATCGTTCGACTTGCCGGGTACAGCCGCGCACCGTGAGTACGCTCTGCGTATGGCTGACTATGTGATCGTGTCAACGGCGGCGGAGTCACGCGAAACCGCGACGGAGCTTGCTCGTTCGGTGGTGGCCGCCAAGCTGGCTGCGAGCGCTCAGGTGACCGGCCCTCTGGTGTCCGTCTTCTGGCATGAGGGTCGACTCGGTGAGGGCGAGGAGTGGCAAGCCTCCTTCAAGACCACGGGCGACCGATACGCGGAGTTGGAAGCACACATCATCGAACACCACCCGTGGGCCAACCCGGAGGTCTCGGCCGTACCGTTGGTGTCCGGGTCGGCACTGTACCTGGAGTGGATCCGCAGGACCGTTGCTTCCGGCCAGGTCTAATCGGTCAACCGCTCGAAGGCAGCCGCTACGAGCGGCAGTGCGCGATGCGGGGTCAATTGCTTGAGCACTGTGACTGCGCGTTGTCGCGGGCGAACCGAGCCGACTCCCGTGGACAGATCGAGAGTGTGGGCAATCGTTACGGCGGCTTGCTCGATCTCGCCTGCGCAGGCGTACGCATCGGCCAGCCACGTCAGGTACAGCGCCTTGTCGCGGGCGTGGTTGTCGTCGAACTTCCGAAGTACGTCTTCGAGTACGGGGACGGCACGGAGGGGTCTGTGCAACTCGGCCCAGCATCGACCGGTCATGATCTGGATCTCGTCCCGATCGACCCAGACCGACCAATCCGGCTGCGGTTGGTCGTCGGGCCGGTCCAGCGCCGCGTTCGCCATCGCGAGTGCGCGCTCGGCGCCGGACGCTTGCCCATTCGCAGCACATGCCCATGCCAGGCGTTCGAACAACAATGCCTGCGCGCTGCGGGGAGCGTCGCGACCGGCGGTCTCGCAGGCGGCGGCGGCCATTTCCACGCCCGAACGATCGGTGCTCGCGAGTTGGTAGGCGCTGTAAGCCAGCGCATTCCCGGCCAGTGAGTTGTCTCCGGCTTCACGCGCTGCGGACAGACTCATCCCATACAACTTGGCGGCCTCGTCGTGGCGCCCGGCGTCGAATGCCGCCCACCCTGCCTGCTGCGCCTGCTCGGCGACGAGCGACACCAAGGCGCGCCCGGTGGCTTCGTCGTAGCCGGCTGTCCGAACCATGGCCGTGCCGGCGTTGAGTTCCGCCATGTACAGATCGTAGGTCTCGGATCCGCCCAGGAAGTTGTCGAGTTGGCGCAGGCGCGCCGTGCGCTGCACGAGCTGTTGCACGGTGCTTGGTCCGATGCGACGTCCAACGGTGGGGTGAGGGGTCGCGCCGGCTGCGGTCGTCAAGCCCATGGTGGCCATCGATGCCTGCACGAACTCCCTGCGTAGCACGTGATCGTCTCCATCCTCGGCTGACGGGTGGTCCACTCGTACGAGTAGCTCGACCTCGACCGCAGGATCCGACACATGTGCGATGCGGCCTGACTCACTATCGGGGCCCCACCCGAGAGATGAGAAGGGTTGTCCCGTCGTGCGTTCGAGCACTCGACGATAGGCCGCGCCGGGCATCCGAATCGTGCCGTCCTCAAGATGGGCCACGTAGCGCCAGTTGCAGGCACAGTTCAAGCCCAAGTCGCGCGCGGCCTCGGCCATCGACCGGGCAAACTCCTCGCGCGTTTGATGACGCACTTCCTTGCGCAGCCGGCGCAAAACCGTGTTCGGCTTCTTGTCCTTGTTGGCAGTCACGGTGACTCCGACCCCCCGCAGGAATCGATCCAGTCACCCAGAGTAGACCCGTGCTTGCAGCATCGGCGGGCAGAAGCCACTTGCTGACCGCCGCGATATGGCATGCCCATGACATCCGGCCGTCATGGATCTTGACTTCTCAACGCTCCATCCTCGTTGGCATGGGCAGAGCGCAGACAGTGCGGACGGGCCTCTGGCGCGATATCGAGCGAGGTCCGGCTGAGCAAACGGAAGGGGCCAAGGCCGCTTCCCCATACACGGATTACCCGGATGGTTCGTGGAGTTCCGGGCGGGGCGTCTCGTGCGGGGGTCGGTATCCGGTGGGGCCTGTGCCCGGTGCGGCGTGGGCTCTGGGTTGGGATCGGGCGTGGGTACCGGAGAGTATTGCGGTACCGGAGGCGCGGGCGTGGACACGTAAGGCGTTGTCCGGCTGGGACCTGACATGGCTGGCCGACGACGCGTGCTTCTGCGTGTCGGAGTTGGTCACCAACTCGGTGGTGCATGCCGAGACTTCGGGCCCGGACGCGGGGATCACGGTGCGGATGTGGTGCTGGCCGTGCGAGGCGCTGGTGATCGAGGTCATCGACTCCGATCCACGCTTCCCGACGATTCCGGCGCCGGAGGTCCTCGACCCGTCGACGTCCGCCGTGGAGAACCTCCCGGTGCGTCATCGAGGGCTGCGGGCCGTTCAGGCGTGCGCGGGCTGGCTGACCTGGGAGAGGTGTGCCTACGGCAAGTCGGTGTGGTGCCGCTTCATGTTGGCGCCGATCGCCCCCTTCGCCGGGGCCACCGACCCCCCTTAGAACGGGCGGGGTCGCCGACCGTTCGCGGTGGTCCCGCCTTTTCCCCGGAAGGCGACGTCCCCTTTCGGGGAACCCCTGCCGCGCGGCGGGTGTGACGACATGGCACGTCACCCCCTCTGCGTCCGCGCGGCAGGCGGCGGCGCCCGGTTCGCTGGGCCGGGCGCCGCCCACAACCACGGGTTTCTCGACGAACGCGCCCACGTGCTGGTCACCGGGCGGGACCGGGCGCGACCGGGCGCGGCTGGGCGCCGCCGTCGATCGCCTCGGTTTCACCGCAAGCCGCACGCCGGGGATCCGGGTCGACGCGGCCTCCCGTACCGATCTCGAGTTCCTGGTACGCGAGACCGAGGCCCGCCGCGGCAGCCCGAATGTGGTCCTCGTCCACACAGACATCGGAATCTTCGAGCCGACCATCAGGCTGGATTCCCGTCCATCCGGCCGAACCGGATCCCCTCGTGGCCGAGGCAAGTTGGCGTGGTGGCGACAAGCCTCGGCCTGTCGCGTCCCGGTTCGGTCCTCGTCGACGCGTGTGGGTTGCCGAGGACGTTTCGACCGTCAGTCGACCCACACCACGACGGCCAGGTCTCGCCTGCGCGCATCCTCGTAGAAGACCCGGAGCCGGGTAAGGGCGCGGGTCAGGAGCGGCACCAGAAGATTCCCGGCCATGAGATGCGCGATGTCGCCGAGGGGGAATCGGAACAGGGCCGCGGCTTCCTCCGCAGTCGCCGGAATCGCGGCCGGAATCGTGTCCGAATCGACGGCGGCCAACGCAACGGCGATCTCGGCGACGGCCGCAGGAGGCAACAGGGCCGGTGGTTCACCGAAACCGTCGTAGACCCCGTCGTGATCCAGGAAGGCGACATCGCCACCGGGATCACCCTCCAGGGCACGGGTGATCGCCGCGACCGAAGTCCCACTGTTGCCGGCCCTGCGAAACAACGCCGGCAGCGGCCAGGCGTCCCAGTTCAAGTCCAGCCGATCCGCCTCCGGTGGATCCCAACCGGGGTCATCGGTCGGGGACTCGACCGCCCGGCGACGACAGTCCTCAAGGTAGGACGGGCTGACTCTCGCGAACTGCTGCGTCAATGCCACGAAGCGCAGTCTTGCGGATCCCCCTGGATCCGTCACGGGAAATGATCTCCACGGTCGCAAAAACGAGCGCCCGCAAGGACGGCCCCACCTGGTCGAACCCACTCGTGAACGGCCGACTCTCGACGTGGTCTCAGAACGGCAGATCGTCGCCGAACCCCACGACGTCCGCGAGGCTCCCTTCGGCCCCGACCACGTGCCCCGCCTCGGGGTCCTTCACGCTCGGCGAAAACGGAGACGGCCGGCCACGGCGGGCGGCGTGGTGCCTGGGACCCATGCGCGCCGGCGGCGCGTATCAGGTGTGGGCGGCGGGCCTTGCGCGCCGCTGGACGACGATGCCGAGCGCAACGACGCTCGTGGTGGCGAGGATCGTGATCGTCCACACGAGGCCGTTGCCGTCGGGGTGCATCGACCACAGCAGCGCGGCCACGCCCGACGTCAGGGCGGTGGCGTAGCTGGAGCCGGTACTGATGCAGTAGCTGGTGGCGCCCCGGCAGGCGGCGGAGATGTCCTCGCCCGGCGCGGCGATCCCGATCCAATCCCCGCCGACGAGGCTGATCGGACGGTGGATCCGGTCCGGGGAGGCGACTGCGGCAGCCGGGCCGATTGCCGGCGGTGACGACGGACCACCGCTGCCGCGGCCTGCAACAGCGGTGGCCGGGGCGGCGACGATCACCGCCGCGCCACGGGCTCTCGACGCGGTGGTCCCTCGTCGGGATGGTCGGCGGAGAGACGTGGGCGCGGCGGTCCGGCTACCATCCCACGCTTAAATCATCCGTACAGGTAGAAGTCGGATATATAGGTGCCGCTTGGGGTGTTCTCATTCTGCCCGGGGCCCAGATTCCATTCGCAACGGTTGCAGCCGGGGTAGTCGAGGTAGAAGGTCGCACTGTACCGCCCGGAACTGACACCCCCGACACCGCTGAGGCCCGCCCAACCGTGCCCGTCATCGTGGTAGCAGTAGATATGACCCGAGGCGAGATTGACCGACGCTTCGCCGATCCCGGGGGTGCAGTTGGGGTCCCACGTGACCGCGTTCGCCGGCGCCGCGGCAAGCAGGTTGCCGCCTACCGCGATCCCGGCCACGGCCATGAAAGTGACGATCTTCCTCCGCAGGTTCATGATTTCCCCTCGAACGCATACCAACAGGGTGTAGGCGCCCACTTGTTGACGCCCACCGCCTCGAGGCTACGAGTCCCAGGGGAACGGCAGGAAGAAGCCCGTGCAAGTCCACGCAGGCCCACTCACCCGCCCGCGGCTCGGCCCGTCTCGGGCCGGTTCGCCCGCCGCATCACCGCGTGCGGCGGCGACGTGAACCCGCAGGCGGGGCGGGGCACCTCGGAACGGGGCAGCGATCGCTGCCGGGGTCGCGGCCTCGCGGGGCTTGGGCGACCCGGTTCGGCCGGCCCGGGCGTACGCGTCCGGGCGTACGCGTCCGGGCGTACGCGTCCGGGCAGCGTCAGTACATGGCCCGGGCCCGACGTCGACGGGCGACAGGCGACAGGCGACAGGCGACAGGCGACAGGCGACAAGGAAGAAGACCGCGCCCAGGGCAAGTACGGCCGTCGTGCCCGCCGCCACGATGACGGTCATCGGGATCGGGTCGTTTGCTGCGTCTCCGCGAACCGGGGTCCGGGGCGGTACCACCTATGCGCAAGGGACCATTGGGTGGCCGGCCGACCGGCGGATCGGCTGCGCCTCGGCGGGAGCGGTGGTCGCCGCGGGCGCTCGTGTGCTCAGTGGGTCACGGCAGTTCGGATTCGAGGCGGCGTTGTAGTTCGCTGAGGGTTTCGCGTGCGAGGTCGAGCCGTTCCGGGTCGAGGCCTTCGGTGGTGCGGAGGGCGAGGTGGGTGTAGGCCGCCTGCATCCGGTGCAGTGCGGCGCGGCCGACTGGAGTGACTTCCAACAGTTTGGCTCGCTGATGTGCGGGGTTGGGCCGGTAGCAGCCGAGTTCGTCGTCGACGAGGAGGTCCGCGACACGTTGGACGCTCTGGCGCGTGTGGCCGAGCCGGCCGGCGATGTCTCCGACCGGGGCGGCTTCGTGCTCGACCGCCGCGAGGACCTGCCAGCGCGCCAAGCTCTGACCGGTCGGCCGGGCAATGCCGTTGCCGACCGCTTCGACGACGTCGGCGAGCCGGACGATCTGGTCGATCAGCGCGCTGTAGGCGTCGCAGGCTCTCTCATCACTCTTGACAGCATGCTGTCGTATCACTAGCTTGTCGGACATGACAGCATGCTGTCATTGCGTGCTGCGACACGCAACACAGGGACCAGGAGAACCGAATGCCATTCGCACCTCGTCCATTCCAAATCGACATCCCCGAAGCAGACCTCGTGGACCTGGCGGAGCGCCTGGATCGCACCCGGTGGCCCGATGAACTGCCCGGGGTCGGTTGGTCCTACGGCGTCGGCAAGAAGTGGCTGCGGGATCTGGTCGACCACTGGCGTGCGGACCGCAAACGGACCCTCGACCACGAACGCTGGTGGTACGGGCGCTCCGGCTACATGCACGAGATGAGCACCCGCCCGCAGACGATCGCCTACGCGCTCAACGACTTGCCGGCCGGACAACTGGCCTGGAACCTGGAGTGGTTCGTCGACTACGACCCCACGCAGACGAACCAAACCCCCGTCGATCGGGACGCGATCCCGACCAACGTCACCATTTTCCGGCTGACCGCCACCGCAGGTTCGGCGGCACGGCTCAATTTCGAGGTCGGACCCGAGCTGCTCGCGGGGAGGCCCTCGCCATCGGGGGTTCCCACTGCGGTGGCGAACTTCCCCGGGGACAACGCCATTCAGGAGCCGGTGCGGCTGTCCGACACGGTCGCGCACCGGCGCGAGTACGAACGCGGCGGGCACTTCCCCACGTTGCAGGCACCAGAGGAACTCGTCTCCGACATCCGGGAGTTCTTCCGCTCCCTTCCGGACACACCGTGACTCACGATCGATCCGACCACGAAAAGGAATCGCTTGTGCACATCGGCATCGGGCTTCCGAATCAGGTACGCAACGTCACCGCTTCGATCATTCCACGCTGGGCGGCGCGGGCCGAGCAAGCAGGGTTCTCCACCCTCGCCACCACCGGGCGCTACGCGTACCCGGGCGTGAACGACACCGTCACGCTGGCGGCTGCGGCGGGGGCAACCACCACGATCGGCCTGCTCAGTGCGGTCCTCCTGGCCCCGACCTGGCCCGCTGCCTTGCTCGCCAAGGAAATCGCGGGCATCGACGGTGTCTCCGGCGGCCGGCTCACCTTGGGCATCGGAGTCGGGTCGCGCGAGGACGAGTTCACCGTGCCCGGACACGGACTCCGCGGTCGCGGAGCGCGCTTGGATTCCGACCTGGCGACCTACCGCGACGTATGGGGCGGCGAGCCGGTCGGCAACGGACCGAACCCGGCTGTGCCATCGGGAACTCGCCAAGTCCCCATGCTGTTCGGCGGCTACTCCACTCCCACGCTGAACCGCATGGTGCGCTGGGGCGAGGGCTACATCGGCGGTTCGCTGCCGGCGGCCATGACAGCGGCCGCCTTCGAGGCGGCGAAACGAGCCTGGCGGGCGGCAGGCCGCCAGGGCGCCCCGAAACTCGTCGCACTCGCCTACTTCGCACTGGGCGACACCGAGACCGGGCAGACGAATATCCGGGACTTCTACCGGTTTGCCCCCGAAGACATCGCCGCCAACGTGGTGCTCTGCACCACCCCGAAAACGATCGAGCAGTCCATCACGGACTACGCCGACCTCGGTGTCGACGAGATCATCTTCGTCCCCGCCACAGACGACCTCGACGAGGTCACCCGGCTCGCCGACATCGTTGCCTGAACGATCGGCGGGAACTCAACGGTCCTTTGCCGCTTACGACTTCGCCGGCTGTCGAGCCTGGCCTCCCGGATACGGCCGCGGAGGTTGGCGATGATCTCGATCGACCACGGCCGCGCCGAGAGGTCGAGCGGAAGGCCGCGGTATCGGACGCAGGCCTGCCGCGAGCAGGTCGCGGGGCTCACCGCCCGGCACGAGCATGGGCCCGCAACACCGGCGCGGTGCTGCGGGCCCATGCCTACCACTGGGATTCAGGCGAGGTCGTCGTCCTGGATGTCGTCGAAGCTCTGCTGACCCTGCCGGCGGGCCTGCTCCGCGCGCTGCCTCAGACGCTCCTGCTCACTCTGTCCTCGCTGCTGTGCCTCGTCCTGCTTGCCCTGCATCTTCTGCTGGGCCTGCTGGGCCTTCGCCTGCATCTCGTCCTTGATACCCATGAGGGGAACTCCGTTCCTGCGGGGGTGGTCGGTCCTCAGCCACCATGGCACGGAGGAAAGCACGACGCCTTACGTTCCGTGGCAATTGAGTGACGCTCCGCGCGGAGGGAAAGAGTGCGCTTTGCGCTCGGGGCCGGTCGGGGTTGCCTCCGGACCTGCGGCCAGGGCGCAGCCCGGGGTGGGCCCCGGGCGGGTCGTGCGGGTCCGGTGGGGACGCGCGACCAGGATCGTCGACGTGCACCGACCCCACCCCGCGCCGTCCGCCCGGCTCGAGTCGGCCCACGACCGAAATCCGTCCGCGTTCACGGTAGTCCGCGCTGATCGCAAGCAGCCGTGCCCCCACGACGGCACTCGCCCCGACCCTCCCGCTCACCACGGGCGCAGCGAAGCCGAACTGCCGCCCGACGTCGTCCCGATGGAGCACGATGCCCAGATGCCCCGATGCCCCGATGCCCGGATGCATCGCCCGCGAGCGGTCCTCGTCGCCTTCGACCCCGACAGGCCCCTGCTTCAGGCTGCCGAACGGGCAGACCGCCGGCTGGGCCTGGAACACGTTCTATGCGGACTACCGCAAGACTGTGGTCTGTTGAGTCGGTCGGCCGGAGGTCCGGACGTCCGGACGCGGGCAGTGGGAAGGGCCGGGGCCCGGTGGACGGGCCCAGCCCGACCGTCAGTTGCGGGCGGCGATGGGACTCACACACAGGCCCGCCAATGGGTGGTGCCCTCGGTCACGCAGACCTGCGTGTACAGGCGGCCGTCCACGCCGATCGAGTTGGCTCCGGGGTAGTAGAGATTGGAAGTATCGTTCGCCGAGACCCGGTAGTCGGTCCAGGGCCCCGCGAGTGTGAACTGGATCGAGGTGAGGCCGTCCCTGGGGTCGTAGTTGACACTGGTGACGCAAAGGCGCTCGCCGTAGCCGTTCGTGGGGCTACAACCGGTGGCCGCCTGGGCCGGGGCCGCCGTTACCACGCCGGCCACAGCGGCGGTGGCTGCGGCAACGGCCAGGGTGGTGATCGTCTTTCGGAACAGGGTGTACCTCTTCTTCTGTAGAAGGAACCGGCTGGAAGGGACTGCTTGCACCGCGCCGTGCGTGTAGGGCCTGGATGGCACCGCGGGTAGCGGGGCTGTGCCCGGCACGGTGCGCCGCGGCATGGTGCGGTCGCGCGGGTGGAGCGTCCCCGCCGCAGTCGGCAGCCGGCAGCCGGTCGGGGCGCGAGTGTCGCCGGTCGGCGTGGGTGCTGCCCGCTCCCGGCCGCCAAGTCGCAGTGGCCTGCTCGGCGCGTCGGGAACACGATGCCGCGACGACGCGGGAGGCGACCAATCTCCCGCGCAACTCCACACACCCACAAGCGCGTCCGTGCCCCCGACGGCAGCACGGTGACGAAGGGCCGGGAGGGCCGAGAGGGCCAGGAGGGCCGGAGCGGGCCGCCCCCGACACCGAAGCCGATGAGTGAAGCCGGCAACGGATGTGCGGACCTCGTCGGCGCGGCGGCATGGCCCTCGGCGATGAATGCGAGCGAGCGCGGGCCACGCAGCCCCGCCATGGGTCGCCGTCAGCCCAGGAGATTGTCCAAGTGGTAGTCCAACACCCCGCGCGCCTCCTCGGGGGAACGTTGGCCCAGGGCGACGTCGACGCCCAGGCTCGAGGCCAGGCTCCAGCAGATGTCGGCGTCGATGTGGTCGTCGCCTCGGGCCGGCGTACCGCGTTCCTGTCGGGCCGCGACGATGAGCCCCGCGGTGAACTGCACCAACTCTCCGCCGCTCGGCCCCAGTACGCCGGCCATGGCCGGATCCGAGATGGCCCTTCCGATCACCGCGACCGACAGGCGCAACAGGCGCAGGCTTTCCGGGTCGTGGGAAAGCAGCGCGCGCAGGCATTCGCGGAGCATCGTCTCCGCGCCCGCCTGGCCGGACGCGTTGATGGACGCCTCGATCCGGGCGTTCAGCGCCCGTACGCTGCGCTCGATCGCGTCCCGGACCAGGTCCTCCCGGGTGGCGTAGTAGTGCTGCACCTGACCCATGGACACCCCGGCCTCCGCCGCGACCTTGCGCAGCGTCACGCCCTCCAGCCCGTCGCGGAGCGTCAGGGTCCAGACGGCTTCGGCCAGGCGCTGTCGGCGCTCCTCGTGGTCGACGATCTTCGGCATGCACTCTCCCCGCGAGCCAATGCGTTCGCATTGCATCGCGCTTCTCACTCTATTACAGTGCAAGTGCATTGTTAAAATTGCCGAGAGGGCGTCATGAAGTTCGTCGTACTCCAGATCATCGGAATGGCTTTGGTCGTTGTCGGCGGCCAGGGCTCATTCCGACTGCTCGTCGACCACGACAACGTCGGGGTGCTCGGCCAACTGTCCGGGGAACCGTCGTTCCCGGTCGCCCTGTGCGGCTACATCGCCGCCGCCGTCGTCGGCCTCCTGCTCGCCGGTTGGGCGCACAACCGCGCCGAGGCCCTCGGGCACGTCGAGTAGCACCGACCACGACGCGCCCGGTAACTCGCCCCGTGGACGGGAGCGTCCACCGCACCTTCCCGACGACTGGGCATTAATCCGTTTCGCGTGGTAATGATGCGGATTCCGGCGAGTCGGGCGATCATGAAGACCGCCCGACGAGAAGGCGGCACATATCCATGATTGTTGCGGAAAGCCTCACCAAGAGGTACGGCACGAAGACGGCTGTCGACGACGTCAGTTTCGAGGTTCACCCCGGACGGGTCACCGGGTTCCTCGGTCCCAACGGCGCGGGGAAGTCCACCACCATGCGGATGATCCTGGGTCTGGACCGACCCACCGCCGGCCACGTGACGGTGGACGGTCGGGCCTATCGGGACCTGGTCGCGCCGATGCTGGAGGTCGGGGCGCTCATCGACGCCAAGGCGCTGCACGGCGGCCGAACCGCCCGGGACCACCTGGTGGTGCTGGCCAAGTCGAACGGCATCCCGCTCACTCGGGTGGACGAGGTCCTGGACACGGTCGGCCTGACCTCCGTCGCCCGGAAACGCTCCGGTGGCTTCTCCCTGGGCATGGGCCAGCGCCTCGGGATCGCCGGGGCACTGCTGGGCAACCCCCGGGTGTTGTTGTTCGACGAGCCCGTGAACGGGCTCGACCCCGAGGGGATCCTGTGGATCCGCAATCTGATGAAGCGACTCGCCGGCGAGGGCCGCACGATCTTCGTCTCCTCCCATCTGATGAACGAGATGGCCGTCACCGCCGACCATCTGCTGGTCATCGGGCGCGGCAGGATCCTCGCCGACACGGGCGTGGCGCAGTTCATCGCGGAGAACTCGATCAGCCACGTGAAGGTGCGCTCGCCGCAGGTGGACCGGCTCGCCCGGCTCGCGGCGGAGGCGGGTTGGCAGGTGTCCCGGGACCCGGCGGGGGCGTTGCTGGTCCAGGAGGTGACCACCGATCAGGTCGGTGATCTCGCCGGGCACAACGGGGTGTTCCTGCACGAACTGGCCAAGGTCGAGGCCTCGCTCGAGGAGGCGTTCATGCGGCTCACCGCCGACAGCGTCGAGTACCACACCGGCGGCGAGCCCCCGGAGGCCGCCGCGACGGTCCCGGGTTGGGGTCCGCCGACCGCCACCGACCGGATCGGATGAGGCCCCCATGACGACGACCACACCCAACGCACCCACCACGCCTACCACTTCCGCGCGCGCCCCGCGGCTGACCTTCGGCCGGATCCTGGACTCCGAGTGGGCCAAGATCAAGACCGTACGCTCGACCCTGTGGACACTGCTCGCCCTGTTCGTGGTGAGCGTCCTGATCAGCTGGGCGGTCGCCGGCCTGGCGGCGAGCGATGTGGCCAAGCACGTGGCCGAGGGCAAGAAGGACGACGCTCCCGACCTGCTCACCGTCGGCGTCGCCTTCGGCCAGATCGCCGCCCTGGTGCTCGGGGTGATGTCGATGACGGCCGAGTACTCGACGGGCATGATCCGTACCAGCCTGACCGCGGTGCCGTGGCGCGCCTCGATGCTCGCCGCCAAGGCCGTGGTACTGACCGCCGTCCTCTTCGTGGTCGGCGCGGTCACCGGGTTCTGCTGCTACTTCCTGGCGAACCTGATGCTCAGCGCCAAGCACGTCGGGGTCGGCCTCGGTGAACCGGGCGTGGTCCGGGCGCTGGTCGGCACGGGTCTGTATCTGGCCGTGCTGGGCCTGTTCGGGATGGCATTGGGGGTGCTGCTGCGGCATACGGCGGGCGCGATCACCCTGGGCATCGCGCTGATCTTCGTGGTGGGCGGCGTGGTGAACCTGATCCCCGGCAAGACCGGCGAGTGGATCGCGAAGCTGATGCCCGCCAACGCCGGCGGACAGGTGATGTCGGTTCGGGGCGGGGACAAGATGCTCGACCCGTGGCCGGGGTTCGCGGTCTTCGTGGCCGAGACGCTCGTCCTGATGGTCCTGGGTGCGGTGTTGCTGGAGAAGCGCGACGCGTGATCCCTGCGCAGCGTGATCCCCGCGCAGCATGATCCCCGCGCAGCATGATCCCCGCGCAGCGTGATCCCGCCGGCTAGTCGTGCACCCGCGCTGCGCGTTCGGGGGTCCCATCCCGCAATAGATGAAGACATGTTCATCCTTTCCTGTACGGTGATGGTGTTGCCGTCCTCCGTGCGCGAAGGGTTCTTCCGTCATGCCTTCCGTTCTGCTGCGTGATCCGAGTCGGCCCATGTCGGCCGCTTCGGCGGCGCCCCGGCGGCGCACGCGCGTGTTCGCCCTGGCCGAGGCCCGGTGGGCGGGGGCCGCGTTGGTCCTGTTCCTGTCCGCCCTGCCGCTCCAACTGGCCGGCGCCCCGGCATGGACGTGGGGACCGCTGTACGCGGCCTCCTACGCCACCGGGGGCTGGGAACCGGGACGGGCCGGACTCGCGGCGTTGCGGGACAAGACCCTGGACGTGGACCTGTTGATGATCGTCGCGGCGCTCGGCGCGGCCGCGATCGGGCAGGTGACGGACGGCGCACTGCTGATCGTCATCTTCGCCACGTCCGGCGCGTTGGAAGCGTTGGCCACCGCCCGCACCCGGGACGCGGTCCGCGGTCTGCTCGATCTCGCCCCCACCACCGCCACTCGGCTGGTCGCCGACGGCGGCGACAGCAGCTGGAGCGGCAGCGGCGAGGAGACGGTCGACACCGCCGAACTCGCCGTCGGGGACGTGGTCCTGGTCCGCCCGGGAGAGCGGGTCGGCGCCGACGGCCGGGTGCTGGCGGGGGCGAGCGAGGTCGATCAGGCCACCATCACCGGCGAGCCGCTGCCGGTCGCGAAGGCGGTCGGCGACGAGGTGTTCGCCGGCACGCTCAACGGCACGGGCGTATTGCGGGTCCGGGTGGAGCGGGACGCGTCCGACTCGGTGATCGCCCGGATCGTGGCGATGGTCGAGGAGGCGTCGGCGACCAAGGCCCCGACCCAACTGTTCATCGAGAAGGTCGAACAGCGGTACTCCCTCGGCATGGTCGCCGCCACCCTGGCCGTATTCCTGGTCCCCCTGGGCTTCGGCGCCGACATCACGAGTTCGCTGCTGCGGGCGATGACGTTCATGATCGTCGCGTCGCCGTGCGCGGTCGTGCTGGCCACCATGCCGCCGCTGCTCTCCGCCATCGCCAACGCCGGCCGGCACGGTGTGCTGGTGAAATCCGCCGTCGTGATGGAACGCCTGGGGCAGGTGGACACGGTCGCCCTGGACAAGACCGGCACCCTGACCGAAGGCACCCCTCGGGTCACCGACATCCGCCCCCTCACCGCCGGCGGTCTGACCGAGGACGCCCTGTTGACGCTGGCCGCGGCGGCCGAACACCCCAGTGAGCACCCACTCGCGCGCGCCGTCGTCGACGCGGCCCGCACCCGCGGCCTGCACGTCCCCACCGTGCGGGACTTCGCCTCCGCGCCCGGCGTCGGCGTCACCGCCACCGTGGACGCAAGCGTGATCGGCGTCGGCGCCCCCGCCCGGCTCCTCGACGGCGCCCGCGACGCGGCCTCGGCCCGCGCCGCCGCGGTGGCGGGCGAGTTGGAGGCGGGCGGACGTACCGCAGTGCTCGTCCGACGCGACGGCATCCCGGTCGGGCTCCTGGGCATCGCCGACCGCCTGCGACGCGACGCCGCCGCGACCGTCAGCGCGCTCACCACACTGACCGGCCGCGCGCCCATGTTGCTGACCGGCGACAACCCGCGGGCCGCCGCCCGGCTGGCCGAAGAGGTCGGCATCACCGACGTCCACGCCGGCCTGCTCCCCCGGGACAAGGTCGCCGCCGTACGGGAACACGAACAGGCCGGACGCAAGGTGCTCGTCGTGGGCGACGGCGTCAACGACGCCCCCGCCCTGGCCGCCGCGCACACCGGGATCGCGATGGGCCGCGCCGGGTCCGACCTGGCCCTGGAGACCGCCGATGCCGTCGTCGTCCGCGACGAACTGGCCACCGTTCCGACCGTGATCGCGCTCTCGCGCGCGGCACGCCGCCTGGTCGTCCAGAACCTGATCATCGCCGGGACGTTCATCTGCGCCCTGGTGGTGTGGGACCTGGCCGGACACCTCCCGCTGCCCCTGGGCGTCCTGGGCCACGAGGGCTCCACCGTGATCGTCGGGCTCAACGGCCTGCGGCTGCTGCGCGCCGCCGCCTGGAATCGCGCCGCCGCACCGACCCGCGACGGTCAATGAGCCGGCCGCCGCGCCCGGCGCCGGCCCGACGTCAGGCCGCCGTGGGTTCAGTCGGTGGTCTCCCAGGACTTGAGGATGGTGGTGACGCTTGCCGCGGTGGACGACGCGCGGGTCAACTCCTCGGCGAGTGCGGTGACTCCGGCCTGGGTGAGCTTGACCGGTACGCCGCAGGCCAGGAGGTAGCCGTGGGCCACCGCGACAGCCACGCGCAGGTTCGAGTGCTCCAACCAGCGCATCCGGCCCAGGCTGTGCGCGAGGGCCGCGGCCTTGGCGTAGTTGCCGTGGTACACGTCCTGCCCGGCGATCACCGCGCGGTGGCGTTCCACCGCCGCGACCGGGACGCCGTAGTCGTCCGGAGCGGGATCGTCGCGCCCCGCACGGCGGGCAATCTCGAGGATCCACGCCAGGTCCACGCTCACGCTCATCCGCGCGCCTCGATCTCGTCCAGGAGATCGCCGTAGCCGTCCAGGACCTCCTGGGCGCCCGCGAGGAACACCTCGCGCAGGCGCTCGTTGTCCGTGCGGATCAACTGTTCCACGTATTCGTTCACCGGCATCCGCCGCGTCTCGGCCGCCTGCCGCGCCATCTCCGCCGCGGCCTCCTCCAGCCGGAGGTTCACCTGAGTTTTCGCCATGACTGCAAGCTACCACCTGATAGCAGGATGGGAGTCGGGATCCAGGACGAGACCTCGACCACCGGTGGTGAACGAGATCGATTTGTCGCCTCCCCATTCTCGGCACGCGAAGCAGGCGGCGATCACGATGGGGATGGTGGCGGCGAAGGCGACGAGACGGGACCGGGAACCGGCCACGGACCGGCGACGTTGCGTGGGCGGTTGGTTGCGTTTTCGGTGGGTGGCGGACCGCGAATCCTCAAATTCAGCGCAGATCCAACGGACTTCGGGCACCGACGTGGCTAGGGTTCGCGGTCCGAGCCGACACATCCGGGGAAGCGAGGGTCCGGGGCCGTGACGTCCTTCTGTACGCATGACCATGACACCGGCAGCCAGGCACGTTCGAGACACGACGGCGAGCTCGCCGGGCTCACCGAACCGGGCGAACTCGACGAACTCGCCGAATCGGTCTACCGGCGCTATTCCGGGCCGTTGTTGTCCTTCTGTCTCAAGCTCACCGGCGGGGACCGGCCGTGGGCCGAGGACGTCGTGCAGGAGACCATGTTGCGGGCGTGGCGGCACGCGGACGCCTTCGCCGACGACACCTCCGACCTGATGCCGTGGTTGGCGACGGTGGCCCGTCGGATCGTGCTGGACGACCGTCGTGCGCGCCGTGCCCGGCCGCAGGAGTGCAGTCCCGAACCGCTGGAGTACGTACCGGCCGACGACCAGTGGGAGCCCCTGCTCTGGAAGATGGCCGTGGCCGACGCGATGCCCTCGCTGACCCCGGCACATCGCGAGATCCTCGCCGAGACGGTGTTGCGCGACCGCGAACTCAAGCACGCCGCCGCAGTCCTTGGTATACCGGTCGGGACGGCGAAGTCCCGTATCCATTACGCGATCCGCGCCCTACGCCAAGCTCTGGAGGAGCGCAGTGCGGGTTGAGCACCCGAGGTGGTGTGCACGATGTCTCGCGCGCAGAGCGCGGCGTCGTGAGTGGGTGGTCCTGATGGGCGTCCGATGGGGAGAGTTGCCCGGCACATGAGGAACACCGATCCGTTCGACTTCTTCGACAACCATCGCGACACGATCTTCCGCTGGGGCGGCATCGCGGCCGCTGCCCTGGTGTTGTTCCTGATCCTGCGGTTCATCGCGATGCGCTTCGGCGGGTGGCGGGCCGGTTGGCGGCGCCTGAGTCGGGAAATCGCCCTGACGGCCTACGCGTTCGCGGCCCCGATGCGGACCTGGCTGCGGTATCGGCGCTCGGTGCGGGTTCTGGTCGCGGGGTTGGGCGCGAGTGCGACCTGGCGGGACGCGGAACGGGCCCTGGTGGCGGCGAAGTTCGCCGGGGCGCCCGGTCAGCCGTACGCGGCCGTGGTCGGCGGCGGTTCGGTGACGGTGCTGTTCGCTGCTGACAACATGCCGTCGCCCGGGGGTATTTGGCGGCCGGTGGCGGAGGATCCCCGGGCCTGGACGGCCGCCCGGGCCGAGTTGCCGTCGGTCACGCCGGACGCCGAGGGGACCAGACCGGTGGTCGTCGCGCTGGGTGAGCGCGACCGGGACTGCGTGTTCCTCGACCTCGTGGTCGGCCCGCCGATGGTGTGCGTACAGGGCGATCCGCGTTCGGGGTCGGCCCTGTTCCAGGCCGTCGCGGCGCAGTTGGACGCCCGCCTGCCGGGCGGGCTGGTCGTGGTCGCCGACGGCGTGCATCGCGACGTTTCGGGGCTGCCGGTCCGGGACGCGTACCGGACCGCCCGGGCCCAAGCGCCTCGGCTGGGCCTGCCCGTGTTCCTGGTGACGCCGGAACTGCCCGACCCGCTGCCGCCCGAACTCGCCGAGCCGCCGGGGGATTCGCCCCCGTTGCGGGTGTTGCTCGGCGGTCCGGGGCGGAGTCAGGTACGGATGTTGCTGACCGATGCGCACGGCCGCGTCGCCGTGCCGGGTACGCCCCTGCTGGTCTCGTGCAGCGCGCTCGGGGCGGCGCTCGCCCGGGTGTTGCCGACGGTTCCGCCGGTGCTCCCGCCCGCTCCCGCGCCGGTTTCCCGGCCGGGAGTGGGTCACGCCGAGTGGTTCGCCGAGGAGGAGCGCGAGACCGCGGTACCGGAGCCGCTAGCGGCGGGGACGGAGGCGGCGGAGGCGGATGCCTTGGCGATGGCGGAGCCGGCGGGAACGATGGCTTCGGCGGTGTCGGCTCGATCCGCGGTCGCCGAGCCGCCCGCGCGCTCGTCGGGCGGCTCGGCCGACGCGGGCGCCGGGTCCCGACCGTCCGCGCTGATCACGTCCACCGGGTCGCCTGCCGTCGACACCGACCCCGAACCGCTGCTCGGGCGCCCCGCGCGGACGTCGACGGCAGCGGCGGCGATGGCGATGGCGGCGGAACACGAACCGCCTTTCGCACCAGCCGTGTCGGCCCGACGGAGCCCGACTTCGGGTCCGGATCCGAAGCCGGATCCGGTCGGCGATCGGGGGTGGGCTCCCGACCCCGAGCCGACCACCGCGACCGGAGCGACGACCGCGCCCGATTCGACTCCCGGCGTCGATTCGACTCCCGGCGTCGCATCGAAGCCCGACGCCGCGTCGACGCCCGACCCCGATCCGCAGCAGGACTCCGGCCCGACACTCCCCCCGGACCCGGCACCCGACCCCACCCCGGCCCCCGACGCCGAACCCGCACACCGCCCCGACGCTGCCCGAGCCGACCCGTGGGCCGGCCCGGAGCCGTCGTCTCCCAATCCGCGCCCGTAGGTCGCGCGCGGCCTCGACCGAGTGGGCCCGCCCGACATCCCTCCCGGCTCCCCGAACCCGGCCCTCCCGGCCCGCCCCGCACGAGTCCCTCCTCCCCCGCCCGCCGCCTCCCCTCCCTTCCCCGCGAGAGTTGGACGCCCGTGAATCTCGCCGTCACCACCACCGATCCGCAGGGCCTGCGTGCCGATCACCTGCTGGACATCCCCGCTTCGGCGACCGTCGCCGAGCTCGGCTCGGTGCTGGGCGCCGCCGACCTGTTCCTGGGGAGTCGGCGGCTCAATCCGGATGCGCGCGTGGGCGCCAGTGGCATCCGCGCCGGGTCGTTGATCGGTCTCGGCGGTCCCGCGCCGACCGGGACGGCGACGCGCGCTTGGCGACCGCCCGGGTCCGATCCGGTGCTCGTCACCGTGCGGCACGTCTCGGGCCCGGGTGCGGGCCGGGTATGGCGACTCGGCCCTGGACTGCACGAGGTCGGCACGGACCGCGCGTGCGCGTTGCGCCTCGACGGCGGCGAAGCGCCCGCGCAGGGCACGTGGATCACGGTCGGCGCCGACGGATCGGTCACGGTCCGCCTGCCGGACGGCGCCGACGAGGACCGGTGCGGCCTGCGCAGTCTCACCCCGCCGCCGCCCGTCGATCCGGTCACCGGTACGCCGCTCACCGCCGAGGAGCCGGCCGGGATGCAGGAGGGCGGCCCCGGTGGGCATTCCACCGAGCCGCCGCCGGCGGGTCCGGACGGGTTGCCCGGCCGGCGGCCGTTGCCGCCGATCGGCCACCTGCCGCCGCCCGACGACGGCTCGCTCCCCTGGCCGACGTACGCCGACCTCTCGCTCGGCGAGCATCTGCTGCGCCTGGGCCCGCCGGACGAGCCCGAGGCGGCGGTCCGCGCGGCGGCGGACGGGCTCGGCGTCGAGTACAACCGACCGCCCCGGCTCGCGCCGCACCTGGACGGCGAGACGATCCGGCTGATGGGTCCGCCGCCCGACAACACCAAGCGGCCGTTCCCGTTCCTGATGATGATCGCCCCGCTCGTGATGGGCCTGGCGATGATGTTCCTGTTCCGCAGCTTCTTCTTCGTCGTCTTCGTGTTCTTCTCGCCGATCATGGCGATCGGCAACTGGGTCTCGGGCCGGCGCACCGGGCGCCGGCAGTACGAGGAGGCCAAACGTGTCTATCGGATCCGCCGGTCGGCACTGGAGCTGGAGATGCGCCGTGCGACCGTGGACGAACGCGGGTTGCGCAACTCGACGTTCCCGGATCCCGCGGCGATCCTGCTGACCGCGACCGGCCCGGGTCTGGGGCTGTGGCAGCGCCGCCGCCGGGACTCCGACCACCTGACCATCCGGCTGGGCACGCTCACCCGCGCGTCCCTCAAGAGCATCGACGACCAGGCGCGCGAGTCGCACTACCGGAGGGTCAACTGGCGGCTGGCGGATGTGCCGTTCGGGGTCGAGCTGACCGGTTTCGGGGTGGTCGGGATCGGCGCCGCAGGGGAACTGCCGCGCCGGATCGCGAGTTGGGCGGTGATCCAGACGGCCGTGCTGCACAGCCCGCGTGATGTTCGGATCGTCGTGCTGACCGAGGACGAGCATGTCGACGCGTGGCAGTGGGTGCGCTGGTTGCCGCATCTGCGTCCGGGCCGGCCGGGGGCGGCGGTGGTGGCGCTCGGTACGGATCCGGAGAGCACCGCACACCGGGTCAACGAGTTGATCGCCGACATCCAGACCCGCCTCGACTCCGCACGCTCCGCACTGGGTCCGACCCTGCAGCGGGAGCCGGACGTGCTGGTGGTCCTGGACGGCGCCCGTCGGCTGCGCGATGTGCCGGGCGTGATCGAGGTGTTGACGAACGGGCCGACCGTACGGGTGTTCAGCCTGTGTCTGGAGGAACGTGAGCAGCTGCTGCCGGAGGAATGTACGGCCGTGGTGACGGCCAACGACGGTCGCCTGGACGTGCGGGCGTCCCACGTACCGAAGGTGAGCGGCATCCGGGCCGATCTGGTCGAGCCGGCCTGGTGCGAGGAGGTCGCGCGGGCCGTCGCACCGCTGCGCGACGTCAGTGTGGAGAGCGACTCGGGACTGCCGTCCGAGGTCGCGCTGTTGCCGCTGATCGGCCAGGAGCCACCGGATGCGGACGTGCTGCTGCGTACCTGGGCGCGCCGCCCGGCGTCCACGGCATTCGTGCTTGGCAGCGGGTATGAGGGGGTGCTGCGCCTGGATCTGGTGCGCGACGGCCCGCACGGCCTGATCGGCGGCACCACCGGTTCGGGCAAATCCGAGCTGCTGCAGACGATGATCGCGTCGCTGGCCGCGGCCAACCGGCCGGACGAGCTGACCTTCGTGCTGGTCGACTACAAGGGTGGCAGCGCGTTTCGCGAATGTGCCGAACTGCCGCACACGCTCGGCATGATCACCGACCTGGACGGGCATCTGGTCAAGCGCGCCCTGGCCTCCCTGGACGCCGAACTGCGGCGTCGCGAGACGGTGTTGAACGAGGTCGAGGCCAAGGACCAGGCCGAGTACCGGATCAGGCGCGCGCGTGATCCGCGGCTGCCCCCGCTGCCCCGACTCATCCTGGTGATCGACGAGTTCGCCACCCTGGTCCGCGAACTGCCGGACTTCGTACCCGGGTTGATCAGTTTGGCGCAGCGCGGGCGCTCGCTCGGTCTGCATCTGCTGCTGGCCACCCAGCGGCCGGGCGGCTCGGTCAGCAACGAGATCAAGGCCAACACGAACCTGCGGATCGCCCTGCGGGTGACCGACCGCTCGGAGAGCCAGGACATCATCGACGGCATCGAGGCGGCCGGGATCTCGCCGAACAACCCGGGTCGGGCGCTGGTCCGCCGGGGTGAGGGGGCGCCCACGCCGTTCCAGACCGCGTTCGTCGGCGCGGAGCGGCCCGGGCCGGTCCCGAGCGCGGCGGTCGCCGAGGCCGCCGCGGCCCGGCCGGTGCGCGCGATCCGGCTCGGTTGGCAGCGCCTGGGCCGTCCGCTCGACCTGTCGGAGGCGGGCCTGGAGGCGGACCCAGAGCCGCACGAGGGCACTCCCCCGCCGGCCGAGGAGCGGCCGACGGACCTGCGCGCCCTGGTGGACGCGCTGCGCGAAGCGGCGGACCGGCTGACCGACTTCCGGGAGTTGCCGAGTCCGTGGCTGGCGCCGATGCACGGTCGCATCCGGCTCGACGAGCTGCCGCCCATCCCGGATCCGGAGCCCGGCGCGCTGCCGATGATCCCCTACGCCCTGCTCGACATCCCGCACCTGCAGGCCCGGCGGTTGGCGGCGATCGACCTGGCCGGCTTCGGGCACCTGTATGTGATCGGTGCGCCGCGTTCGGGCCGCACCCAGGTCCTGCGCACCGTCGCGGGGGCCGCGGCGCTCACCATCGCCTGTTCCGACCTGCACATCTACGCGATCGACGCGGCGGGCGGCGGGCTGGGCGTGCTGGAGTCGCTGCCGCACTGCGGCGCGGTGGTCTCGCGCCACGACGCGGAACGCCTGGAGCGGCTGATCAACCGCCTGGTCGGCGAACTGACCGGCCGGCAGCGGCTGATCGCCCGACACGACTGCGCCGATGTCACCGAGCTGCGGGCCAAGGTGCCCAAGGATCAACGGCCCGCCCACCTGCTGCTCCTGGTGGACGGCTGGGACGCGTTGAACAACATGCTCGACGACTACGACGGCGGCCGGCTGTACGCCGACTTCGTCCGGTTGTTGCGCGAGGGGCAGGCCGCCGGCATCCATGTGATCGCCACTTCCGAGCGGCTCCTGCTCGGTGGCCGGCTGGCGGCGCACAACGATCGTCGGCTGCTGCTGCGGCAGACCGATCCGAGCGACTTCACCCTGATCGGGATACCGCGCAACAACATTCCCGCGCATGTCCCGCCGGGGCGCGGCTGGTTGGCCCCGGGGGCGATCGAGGCGCAGATCGCCCTGCTCCCGTCCATCGCCGAGCCGTCGACGGCTCCCGCCGAGGGCGGCGCCGGCGAGGCGGGCGACACGTTCGTCGCCGACCAGAGCGATCAGGCCGAGGCGATGCGGGATCTGGGTCGGCGGGCCACGATCCGCGACCACGCGGTGCCCGAGGTGCGGCGGCCGTTCCGGATCAACGAGATGCCGACGGTGATCGGCTTCCAGGAGGCGCACGACCGGGTGCCGCAGGCGTGGCGCAAGCCGTTCCGGGCGCTGCTCGGGGTGGGTGGCGACGCGGTCGAGCCGCTGGCCTACGACTTCGCGGACGGCGGCGGGTCGTTCATGGTGGCCGGGCCGCCGCGCACCGGGCGCAGCACGACGCTGGCCGCGATGTCGGTGTCGTTGCTGATGGGCGGTACCCAGCTGATCGTGATCACGCCGCGCGATTCGCAGTTGCGCAAGTTGGCCGCGCACAATCTCGCCCAGGTGCTCACCGATCCCGATCCGTCGCCGGAGATGCTGACCGAGGCGTTGGCGGCGGTGGACGGGAAGCCGGTGGTGGTCGTGGTGGACGACGCGGATCTGTTGCTCGGGGCCGCCGCCGATTCGGTACTGCGCCGGATCGCCACGTCCGGCCGCGACCACGGGCAGGGACTGTTGTTGGCGGGCCTGGCGGAGTCGATGAGTTCGTTGGGGTGGGTCGGCATGGCGCGGCGGTCGCGGCGCGGCCTGCTGTTGGGGCCGAAGACGCTCGGCGAGGCGGATCTGATCGGGGCCAGGTTGTCGGCCGAGCAGGTGCGGGCGCCGCTGGGTCCGGGCCGGGGCTGGACCGCGGGCGACGCGGGGGCGGCGATCGCGGTGCAGGTGCCGCTCACGGTCCTGGACGGCTGACCGGGAGCACGAACGGCACCCGCACCCGGCACCCGCACCACGAGGCGAGTGCGGCGGCTACTTGTTGTGCGCTGCCGCCTCGGCCTTCATCTTCGCGACGGCGGCGTTGATCTCGCCCATCAGCTTCTCGTCCGAGTCGCCGAGCGACTTCGCGATGCCCTTGAAGTTCTCGGCGTACGAGTGGATGTTCTGCGCGGAGGTCTTCATCTGCTGGCTGAAGGTGTTGTACGCCTCCTGTAGCGCGGGGCTGGCCTTCTCGAACACCAGGCCGTCCTGGAGCAGGCCGCTGACCGTGTGCTCCAGGGTGGTCAGCTCATTGGAGATGTCGCTCAGTTTGGTGCCCATGCGCGTGGCGCTGCCGGCGATTTCGTCGAAGTTGACATTGACGTCGGGCATTGGGTCCTCCGATTGGGTCGCTGCTCGGTGAGGGGGTGGGCAAGTGGGCTGCTACTGGGAGGAGTTGACCTTGTCGGCGATGTCCTTGTCCATGTCCTGGACCGACTGCATGATCTGCCGGAACTGGGTCGCGTAGCCCTTGATGCTCTCGGTGGCGGCGGTCAGCGCGGTGGTGAACTTCTCGTACTGGGTCTGCAGCGCCGGACTGGCCTTGGTGAGCACGAGGTTGGTGGTCAGCAGCGAGTCGACCTCGGACTTGGCCTCGTTCATCCGGGGCACGAGTGTGTGCTCGACGCTGCTGTCCAGCAGGTTGGACACCCGGCTGATCTCGGCGTAGGTGAGCTTGATGTTGGCGGCCATGGGCGAGTCTCCTCGGGAACGGAAGTGGGTACGGGTGCGCGGACGAGGGCGGGTGGCACGCGGGGCCGGCCGTCAGATGAGGTGACTGCCCGAGTGGCCGACGCCGGTGTCCCGGTCCGCGCCGGACTTGTGCTTGGTGTACGCGGGATCGAGCTTCCATTTGCCGGTCGGCCCGTCGCGGATGTAGTGCTCGGTCTTGTCGCCGCCGGTGGAGACCATCGTGCCGCTGCCGTCGTGGTTGATGCTGAACACGGACGAACTTGTGGTGCCGTCGCCGTACTTGGTGGTGATGGTGTAGCCGCGGACGTCGTACGGCTTGGCCTTGCCGTCGCCGCCCGGCGGTGGCTCGACCCATTGCGGGGGGCCGTTGTACGTCGTGGTCGTCTCGTAGGTGTGCCCCTGCGGGTCGGTGATCTTCGAGGTCTCCTTGACGATGTTGTTGTCCTTGTCCAGCTCGACGTTGACGTCGACGGTGCCGTGTTCGTCCTGCTGATGGTACGA
The DNA here is from genome assembly GCF_049739465.1 of Embleya sp. AB8. Classification (NCBI taxonomy): domain Bacteria; kingdom Bacillati; phylum Actinomycetota; class Actinomycetes; order Kitasatosporales; family Streptomycetaceae; genus Embleya; species Embleya sp. AB8. The sequence goes on along the minus strand of NZ_JBMHHY010000030.1, from coordinate 32,126 downwards.
AGTCGGCGGTTTGTCGGAGGGTTTGGGCGGTTCGTCGCCGGGCTTGGCGGGTGCGCTGTCCTCGCCCTTGACCAGCCACGCGGCACACCATGCGGGCGCGTCGGGGCCGTGGCAGGTGTGCCGGATGCTCTCGTCCGGGTGGTCGCGGAAGTAGTCGGTGGCGCCGATCCCGGCCAGATAGGCGTCCCATCTGTCCTTGTCCGCCTGCCACTTGTCGTGCGTGGCCTTGGTGTTGCGCCATTGGTCGAGGCCCAGCCCTGAGGTCAGCAGACCCGCCGCGCCGGAGATCTGCGCGTCGGAGTCGAAGAACACGTCGGACACCGACTTGAAGCTGTCGGCGAGCTTGTTCAGCCCCTCCTTCGCCTTGGCGGTACGGGACTTCGAGTGGTGGTGGAAGCTGTTGAACGCGAGCGACAGGGTGGCACTGCCCAGGCAGGCCTTACGTTCGCCGGCCGAGGCCTCGCCGAGTTCGCGGAACGCTCCCGCGCTGCCCGAATCGGCTTGCCGGGCAAGGTCCCTCAGCTTGCTCTGGATCGTGTACAGGTTGTTGTAGTCGATCGCGAAATCGGCCATTCGCACCTCCTGTCCCTCGACGGCCCGTGTGTTGCGCCCGTGCCTCGAACCGCCTTTACTTCTGTACGCGTTGCAACCTTCGCAGGTTCAACTGTCCTCGTTTCGAACAGGATTGAACCTGCCGCATGGAGTGCGCGTACAGAAGGGCGCCGTGGTTGCCCGATCGAGCGAGAGGGGCCCGCTTCGATGGCTCGTCCGGGGGATTGGAGTGCGCTCGGTCTCGGCGGTGACCCGACCCCCGGCGACCCCGACCGGATCGACCGGGTGATCGCCGCCGAGCTCGAATTCGTCGATCTCGCCCGGGACATCGACAACGGCCTGAACGAGGTCAGGAACACCTCGAGCACCGTGTTCGTCGGCAAGACGGCGGAGGCGCTGCGCGGTGTCATCGACGGCAATCTGCGCAATTACATCGCCACGTACAAGACCGCCCACGAGGACGTGCGCAGTGCGCTGACCGCCTACGTCGGGGTGATGCGCGCACAGCAGCAGCGTGCGGACGCCGCACTGTCCGCGGCTGCCGCGCTGCCCGAGGACGACAAGGCGGGCCGGGCCGCGCACAAGAGCACCGCGGAGGACGCCCGGATCACCCTGGAGCACGCCGCCGACAGCGCCGCGCGGAAGTTGCGTGCCGCCGGCGAGTCGATCGCCTCGCCCGTGGACGAGTGCGAGGAGTTCTGGAAGGCACTCACCTGGATCGCGTTGATCCTGGTGTTGCCCGCGATCATCCTCGGCGGTCCGATCGCGCTGCTCGCCATCGCGCTGAACGTCGCGCTGCTGATCAAGACCGCGATCGACTTCGCGCACGGCAACGCGAGCGTCACGCAGCTCGTCTTGGCGGTGCTGAGCGTGGTCGCGCCGACCACCAAGGGGCTGCACCTGGGCAACCTGTGGAGCGCCATCAAGGGTCTCACCGGGCGTGGCGTCGCGGGCGGGAAGGACCTGTTCCTGGGCGGCGCCAACTCGTTCGGATTGTCGGTGCGACTGGGGTTCGGCATCGACACGGCCCTGGGTGCGGCGGGCGCGTGGATCAAGGGCGGGTTCCAGGGGTTGCGGCTGGGGCCGATCGGCACCAAGGTGCCCGTGCTCGCGGCGTTCGGCGGCAATCTCGGGCGCGGCATCCGGTTCTTCCCGCTGGGCACCGAGCTGACCGTGATCAACCTGGCCGGCGCGAAGACGTTCTTCGGGCTGCGTGCCGTGCTCACCACGATCAACACCGTCAAGGGGCTGGGCAGTTCGATCGCGGGCGGGTTGAGCGGCTTCAAGGGCCTGCGGTTGTTCCTGCCGGTGGCGGCCGACGAGATGGGGCAGGGCCTGGGGCTCGCCTTCCGGATCGGCTTCATCGACCGCGGCCTGTTCGGCATGTACCGCTACGGTGCCTTCCTCGACGGCAAGTTCCTCGGCGCGGGCGCGAAGATCTCCGGCGGGGTGAACGCGGGGTTCTCGGCGTTCCGGCCGGGCGGCGAGCTGATGAAGTTGCCCGATGTCCAGGTCGGCGGGCTCGATTCGGTGCGGATGGGCCCGCTCGGCCACGGGTTCGACATGCCGCCCATCGGCGCCCGGTTCACCGGCGGTCTCGGCGACTTCAAGGTGGTGAACGTCCCGCCCATGGGCACCTTCGGCGGCGGCTTCCACCCCGGCAACTTCCCCGGCCTGGGCACATTCCTGGGCCACCCGGGCGACCTGGGCGCGGTGGTGCCGTTCACCGGGTTCGGCGCGAAGATCGCCGACATCCCGTCGTTCTCCTTCACCGGTTTGGGCGCCACGGACCTCGCGGGCCGGCTCACCGTCCCGCCCGGGATCACCGGGCTGGGCGCGACCGGGCTCACCGCGCTGCCGCCCGCGCTCGGACACATCAGCATCCCGAACCTGGACACGGTCACCCACGCGCTGCCCAAGGTGGAGCTCGGTCTGCCGGGGTCGGGCACCCTGGTGCACGACCTGCCCTCGCCCGGCGCGCTTGCCCGCCCCCATCTCGACGGCCTCGGCACCGTCGCCCTCCCGCAGCTCGGCAACGTCGCGGTCCCGCACCCGGGTTCCGTGGCGATGCCCGACGTGTCGATGCCGACCCTGCCGCAGGTCAATCTTCCGGCCGTGTCGACCACGCCGATCGCCGGAGTCGCCGGTTCCGTCACCCCCGCTCCGGGCGCTCCCGGGCTCGGCACCCACGTCGGCGGTGTCCCGGCGGCCGGGCTCGGCGATCTCCGGCTGCCGACCGTCGGCGCGCAACTGGCGGACCTCCCGGCCCTTTCGCCGGCCAATCTGGCCGCGCCGCACACCGTGCGGCCGAGCGACGGCTCGCTGGTCAACGTCCCGGACATCGGTTCGGTCCCGCTCACCGCGCAGGTCCAGGCGCCGGGCGTGCACTCGGGCGAGCTCAATGGCGTCAACGGGGCGACGACGCACCTCGACGTCGGCGGCAGTCGGGTGACGCTGGGCAACCTGACGTCGGGCCGCGGACCGGGCGACGTCGCGCCGGTCGGCCTCACGGGCACCGGAGTCGTGGGCGGCGGCCTCACCGCCGGGGGCCACGTCATCCCGACCAGCCCGGTGGTCAACGACCTCACGGTGTTCATGATGCGCGGCGCGCGGTACGACTTCGCGCACACCTTCGGCACCATCCCCGGCCTGGACGGCGTCGAGGTACGGGTCCTGCCGGGCACTCGGGACGGCGCGGTGGTCGACATCCACGTCATCCCGAGCGGCCGCGCCGATCTCAGCGTGACGCACCTCCCCGTCGGCGGCCGGGAGGTGCTCCGGATCGAACAGGCCCTCGCGGGCGGCGGCGTGCACCGCTGGGACTACGAACTGAGCGCCCGCAACGACCATCGGCTCCTCGACGACCAGATCATCGACGCGCACGTCACCGGCCCCGTCCCCGGGCAGGCCGTCGAGCTGACCACGATCGCGACGCCGCCGGCCCCGCCCGCCACGATCGCCGGGTCGACCGGCCTCGGGACCGGCGCGGTCGGGCCGGCCGTCCATGGCCCGGGCACCACCGGCGTCCCGATGTCGCAACTCGTCGGAATCCCGGGGCTGCCGGGCACGCGGGTCGAGGTCCGGCTCGGCGCCGGCGGCGGCATCGAGGGCATCCGCACGGTGGGCGGCGCGGGCGGGCCCCATCTGGACACCTCGCACTTCGCCGGTCCGGGCGGGAACCACATCGTGCGGGTCGAGCAGAGCGTGGTGCCGAACGTCGAGACCCGCCGCTGGGAGTTCGACATGTCCGCGGGCGGCCGGCTGATCGGCATCGAGCGGCGCATCACGCTCAGCGGCGGACACTCCGACGGCACTCTGGTCGCCGTCGGCGTCGACCCGGCGGGCCGGCCCCTGGGTGTCACCCACTTCGATGCCGACGGCAGTGTCCGCGCTGCGGGTGGGCCGCCGGTGCGGATCAACGCGGCCGGCATCAACGTCCCCACCGGCGGCGGCTTCCAGCTCCACGACCCGGCGACCGGCGCCCTGTCGCACACCGGGCTCCGGCTCGTCGGCTCCGACGGCCGCCCGCTGCCGATGCACGTGCTGAGCCCGCACGACGGCGGCGCCCCCGCCCTCGTCGACGCCGACGCGACCGCGACGCTGGGCTCGGTCACCGCGCCGCGGGACGCGCACGGCATGCTCCATGTCGTGCCGACCGGCACCGGTCCGACCGTGCGGGTCTTCGGCGCGGACGGCCGGTTCTCGCACAACTCCCTGCCGCTCGCCGGCATCGACGAACTCGGCCTGGCCGGCGGCCACATCCGCTCCCCCCACGTCGGCACGCCGCACGTGGCCGGCGCCGACGGCACGCCGGTCCCGCACACGCAGGTCGTCCGGCAGCTCGGCAACGAGTTCCGGATCACCCACCCGGGTGGGCAGTTCCACGTCGACGCCGGCGGGGCCCGCGCCCACGACGTCATCCCCCTCAGCACCGCCGACGGCATCGAGACCGGGCTGCACGTCTTCACCCCAGTCGGCGCCACGAACCCGCGGCCGGCCCCGCGCGGCCCGGACGGCACGCCGGCCACGACCGTGACCGTCGCCAACGTCGACAACACGTTCCACGTCACCGACACCGGCCTCGGCGCGCAACCCCACGTGGTGACCGTGCACACCCCGCAGGGCGGGTACTCGCACACCGCGCTGCCGCTCACCGGCGGCGGCGCGCCCGGCGGGTTCATCCGGCTGCCCGACCACGTCGGCGGCACGCCGCAACTCGCCCGCGGCGACGGCACGATCGTGCCGGACACCGGCGTCACGGCGCAGCACGGCGGCGGCTATCTGGTGCAGCACGGCGGCGGGGCGATCCTGGTCGGCGACGCGGGCGCACACACCCACGATGTCGTGGCGCTGACGGCCGGCGGCGCGCCACTGGCGCGGTTCGTACACACCCCGGTGGGCACCCCGAACGTGCCGATGCCGCACCCGAGCGGCCGGGACGGTGTACCCGATCCGAACGTCACGGTCACCCGGGTCGGCGGCGAGTTGCGGCTCACCGATCCGCACGGGTCGTTCACCGCGCACGGTGTCGACGGCGTGCATCGCTACGACGCGATCCACGTGCTCGGCGGCCCGTTCGAGGGCCGCTTCGTCCGCTTCGACGGCCACACCGGCACACTCGTCGACGGGCGGCTCGCCGCCGTTCCGGGCGCGCATGTCGTGCCGCAGACGGGGTTGCGGGGCGGCGGCTTCCGGATCGGCGACGGCGGCCGGCATGTCGTCGTCGGCCCGCGGGGGGCGCACCGGTTCGACGTCGTGGGCCTGCGCGGCCCCGACGGCGCCGCGCCGCACGAATTCGTCTTCCGCCTGCCGGCGGCGCGCGACCCGCTGCCGATCGTCAAGGGCGCGGACGGCGGCAACCTCGCGGTCTCGGTGCTGGACCGTCCCGACGGCACGCTCAGGGTCCAGGACGCGACGTCGATCCGGGTCTTCTCCGGCACCGGCGCATTCGACTTCCGGGTGTTGCGCCTCACCCGCGCCGAGGGCGTACGCCTGCCGGAGCACCTTCGCGTACACCCCGGCGGAGCGCACATCCTGCTCGACGACCACCTCGCCGACATCGCGAACATCACCGTGCACCCGCGCGCCGGCGGCGGGTTCAATCTTCGCGATGCCAACGGCGGGTTCCGCGTGTTCGACCGGACCGGCAGGCTGGAACTCACCGCGACCCCGCATCAAGTGCCGCACGGCGCGGGCGAGATCACCGTGCTCGACGTGACCGACGCCGCCGGCGTGCACCGGTTCGACATGATCGGGCTGTCGGACGCGCGGCTCGGCGACCCCGCACGGACGCAGTTCCTGCGCACCACGGGGGACGACCTTCGGGTCCTGGACGGCAATCTCGACGTGCTCCCGGGCCTGCGCGCGATCCCACAACCGGGCGGCGGATACCGAGTCGACGGGATCGGCGTCCGGGCGAACGAGTTCCGGCGGTTCGACCCGGGCGGGCGCCTGGAGTTCCAGCGGGTGGACGTCGTCGGCGCGCGGGGCGGGATCGACCCGAACCGGCACTTCGAGATCACCTACCCGGCGAACGGCGACGCCACCTGGTCGCTCGTCAAGACCGACGCCCACGGTGTGCCGGTGCCCGGGCCGGCGACGCGGGGGTGGTTCGAGGGTGGCCCGGTCGACATGGCGGGCGCGGAGGCCGGCCGGCTGCATCTGGTCAGCCACCTCAAGGTCACCGTGTTCGAACGTCGGGGGCTGCCCGACGGCGGCGTGCTCGACGCCCACCACTCCCCCGCCACCCTGGGCACCTTCGGCGTGTTCAATCAGCGCGGCACGTGGGCCGAGTTCGACCCGCACGGCAACCTGGTGCAGCACGGCACCCGGCACTGGGGGGAGAGCACCCGCAGCTACTTCGACGTCAAGAGCCTGCTCGGCTTCGACGTCCGCGTCCGGCACTTCCAGATCAGCGCGGACGGCGGGCACGTGCTGGCCGACCTGGACCACGTGCCGGCCACGCAGGGCTTCGCCGATTCCACGTGGGTGCGCTTCGACGCCGACTTCCGGCCGATCGCGTCCGGGACCCGGCACTGGGGCCCCGGGCGGGGTTGGACCGACAAGATGCACCACCCGCTCACCAACCAGATCATCACCGCCCAGGAGAAGTTCGGCCGCTTCCAACCCGGCCTGCAGAACGTCCGCCGCTACCACCAGATCGAGGTGGGCGTCGACGGCATCCCCAAGCGGGACTTCGTCTCCCGGCACGCGGACGGCAACGTCAACGGGTTCGGCAAAACGCTGCACAACGGCGACTTCCTCACCGTCGTCCGGTTCGCCGAGCAGCGCCCGCCGGTGTTCTTCCGCAACCTGTTCAGCTCCGACATCCGCACCACCGACCTCTCCGCGCACCCGTGGCTGGCCCACGACAACCGGCTGCGGGTGGGGACCTGGACCCAGGAGCCGGCGGGCGGGGGCGCAGGCACGCGCGGCGTGCAGTTCACCACCAACAACAAGGCGGTGTTCGACGTCGCGAGCAACGGCGACATCGTCCGCGAAACGCGCACGTTGCTCAACGGCAGCACCCTCACCGTGGGCGAGGTGCCGCTGCCGGTCATCGAGGCGGGAGCACGCGCGGGACAACCGGTGGCGCACCACCCCGACTATCTCCCGTGGTCCGAGGGCCCCGACGGCCTCCAGGGCCACCGGACCCGGTTGGCGGCCGACTTCGTACCGACCCCCGGCTCGGCCGGGAGGCAGATCACCTGGCAGGACCGCTTCACCACCGACCTGGCGGACGGCGACTGGTACACGCCCGGCACCAAGGAATGGACCGTCGTGCGGACCGGCTTCGCGGACGGCACGTTCATCGACTACCGGCCCCGGCCGACCGACGGTGCCGGGGAGGTGGGGCCGAACACCCGCACCACCATCGATGCCGGCGCCGGCGACTGGACCCGGTACGACCACCACGGCGTCGTCGTCGGCCGCTCGGACTCCTTCCCGAATCCCGACGGGCCGGGCCGGCTCGACATCGTCGGCACCATGGGGGTGGGCACCGACAAGTTCCGCTGGCACGACGCGGCCGACCCGAACACCGGCGGCATCCGCAAGACCGCGTTCGAACGGCAGATCACCCCGTGGCAGTGGGACCGCGAGTCGTACCAGGACTTCGACGTGAACAACCGGCTCATCCGCGACCACCGGCTGCTCGGCGACGGCCTGACCGTCGACGCGTGGCGCGGTGTCGACGCACACGGCAACGAGGTGTGGCACTGGAACAAGATGGACCCGCAAGGCAACATCCTGGCCTTCGGCGCCGGCGTACAGGATCGGATCCGGCACTGGTTCGACGCGGCCGGCGATCCCCTCCCCGGCTGGGCGAAGGGGGCCCGGTGGTCGGACCGGATCACCGGTCTCGACCACCAGGTGGTCCAGGAGATCCCGGCGCGCAGGACGACCAATGTGGTCCGGGACTTCTTCACCGACACCCCGTTCCGGGTGCGCGACTACCGCGCCGACCCCGCCGGCGCGTTCGACCCGCACGTCTGGCAGGAGTCGGACCAGGGCATCCTCGCGCAGGTCAAGGTCCGATTGTCGGACGGCACGTTCCTGGAGACGAACGCGTTCAACAAGCACGGGCGGCGCTACGACATCGACGGCGTCACGCTGCTCGGCGACCGCTCGATCCCGGGGTACATCACCGAGTTCGACCCGCACGGCGCGAGCAGTCTGGTCGGGCGCGAAACGCACTTCACCGGCGTCTTCAACGAATACCGCGGCCTGAACCGCACCTTCCGCGAGCCGAACCGCTGGAACTTCGGGCCGTCCGTGCAGGGCGAGGCGGTCCCGGCACCGTTCGCGCTCCGCGCGATCCAGTCCATCGGCATCGACATGACGCACGAGTTCCTCCTCGATTTCACCGTCAACCTGGTCGTACTGTCGATCGTCCGGGTGTTGTCCGGCGGCGGGTTGAGCGCGGCGGACGTGGGGCGCGCCGCCTTCGGTGCCGCGCTCAGCTCGATGACCAAGGGCACCCTGGCGGCGGCGCACATGGCGGCCAACCGCGGTGGCTGGAAGGTGCATTGGTCGAACATCGACTACGGACAGCCGGCGAGCTGGCGGCCCAACGACGACAGTTGGAACACCGAATGGGGGGCCAACGAGCGCCCGGTGCGCTGGCGCGGCGGCACCTACGAATTCGCCCTCGGGCTGGCCTCCGGCTCGGTGGCCGGGTTCGTCAGCGGCGCGTCCCAGGCCGCCATTTTCGGGGTCCGCGGCGCGAACGGCACGATCATCAAGCTCTCCCGCGGGGACGCCGCGCTGGCCGGCCTCGCCTCCTCCGTCGGCGGGATCCTCGACACCATCTCGGTCGGCGCGTTCCGCACCCTGGTGCAGAACTCGATCGGCAGCCGGTGGATCCACCGCCAGGGCCCGATGGACATCTTCGTGATCGGCGCGCTGGGCAAGATGATCGACAAGCTCTTCTCGCTCCTGGTGCTCGGTCCCGCGACCGTGCGCTGGATCGGCGGCCGGCCCGATGTGCACTCGGGCGACAACCTGCTGCCCGGAACCGGACCGGGTGGCTGATGGGCACGGTGACCATCCACGTCGGCCCCAGGGGCCGCGGCACCCACCGCGACATCGGGGCCGCGCTCGCCGCCGCGCCCGCCGGCGCCGAAATCCGCATCGCCCCCGGCGAGTACGCGGAGAATCTGCGGCTGGAGCGGCGCGTGGTACTGCGGCCGGACAACACGGCGGGAACCGTCGTGCTCCGCGCCCCGGCCGGGGTCGCGCTGACCGTCGCCGCCCCCGGCTGCCTGGTCCGCGGCCTGGTGCTGCGCGGCGCCGACCCGGCGGAGCCGGTCGTCCGGGTCGAGGACGCGGCCGGCCTGACGCTGGACGCGTGCGAACTGGAGCGCGGCCGGGTGGACGTACTCGGCTCGGCCGCGGCGAGCGGCAACGCGCGCAACACCCTGCTCACGCTCGCCGATCCGCTCGAAGCCGAGCTGGCCGACCCGACCGGCGGCGGCGTCCTGCTGTTGCGCCGGACCCGGCTGCGCGGGGCGCGGCACGCCGCGTTGGTGCTGGCCGGCGATGCCCGGGCGCGCGCCGAGGACACGCTCCTGGAGACGATCGACGGCGTCGGCGTGGTGGTGTCCGGCCACGCGGTGCTGCTCGCCGACCGGCTGCGGGTGCGCGACACCTCCGGCTCGGCGTTGCGGGTACGCGGCGACGCCCGACTGCTGGCCCAAGACACCACGCTCGACGGCGCCGGACGCAACGGCGTCCTGGTCGAGGAGCGTGGCGAGGTCCGCCTCGACGACTGCCGCGTGCGCGCTGCCGGGCGCGCCGGCGTGCATGCCGAACACGAGGCCCGCGTGCACCTCACCGACTGCCGGATCACCGACGCCGGCGGCAGCGCGGTGGCGGTCGGCGGCGCGGCACGACTCACCGCACACGGCTGCCGGTTCGCCGACCCGGCCGGCAACGGCGTGCTCGCGCTCGGCGACGCCGAGGTGACGGTGACCGCGTCGCTGGTCACCCGCAGCGGGTTCACCGCGGTGCATCTGGACGGGAACGCCCAAGGCCGGATCGGCGGTTGCCGGCTGGAGGGCAGCGCCGAACACGGGCTGGCGGTCGTGGCCTCGGCCCGCGCGGAGGTCGTGGACACCACGGTGTCCGGAGCGACCATGTGCGGGGTGCAGGTGGCCGACGCGGCCGCTGTGTCGATGCTCGCCACCCGGGTCGAGGGCGGCGAGACGGGAGTTCGGCTGCGTTCGTCCGCGCCGGCCGAACTGCGCGAGTGTGTGGTGAGCGGGGCCCGCCGGACGGGCGTCGAGATCGGACCCGACGCGCACGTCACGCTGTCCGCGACCCGAGTCGCCAAGACGGGCAGTGCGGGGGTCAGCGTCGATTCCGGCGCCCGGCTGCGGATGGACGGCGGCGGCGTGTTCGCGGTCGGGGGCAGTGGCCTGGTGGTGGGGCGCGGCGCCGAACCGACGCTGCGCGGCATCCGGGTGGACGGGACCGCGAAGAACGGCATCCTGTTCGGCGAGGGCGCGCGCGGGGTGGTCGAGCACAGCGATCTGTCGGCCTGCGCCTACCCCGCGCTGCACATCGGCCACGACGCCGAACCGCGGTTCGTCGGCTGCCGGGTCTTCGACTGCGCGCAGGACGTCGCGCATGCCGAGGGTGCCCGGCCGGTGTTCGAGGAGTGCGTGTCCATCCGGGTGCCGGCGGCGTCGCCGGCCACCCTGTCGCAGGGGTCCGCCCGGGCGCCGCGCGAGCCGGCGGCCCCGGTCGGGGTCGCTCCGGCGGGCGGGCGGCCGGTTCCCGCCGCCGCGCCGGTGTCGGTGGATCTGGCCGAGCTGGGCGAGGCTCCGCCGCCGCCCGAGACGCTGGAGGACCTGCTCGCGGAGCTTGCCGAACTTGTGGGCCTGGGCGGCGTGAAGCGTGATGTGGGCGGCATGGTCAAGCTCATGCAGACGGTGCGCATGCGCCAGGAGGCCGGACTGCCCGCGCCGCCGCTGAGCCGCCATCTGGTGTTCGCGGGCAACCCGGGCACCGGGAAGACGACCATCGCGCGCCTGTACGGAAGGTTGTTGAAGGCGCTGGGACTTCTCGAACGCGGCCATCTGGTCGAGGTCGACCGCAGCGCCCTGGTCGGCGAGTACGTCGGGCACACCGGCCCCAAGACGACCGAGTCGTTCAATCGTGCGCGCGGCGGCGTGTTGTTCATCGACGAGGCATACGCCCTGGTACCCGCCGGGGTGGCGAACGACTTCGGCGGCGAGGCCGTCGCGACCCTGGTCAAGCTCATGGAGGACCATCGTGACGAGGTGGTCGTGATCGTCGCCGGATACCCCGGCGAGATGGAGCGGTTCCTCGCGTCGAACCCGGGTCTGTCCTCGCGGTTCAGCCGCACCCTGCTGTTCGACGACTACTCGGCCGACGACCTGGTGCGCATCGTCGAGCACCACGCGGGTCGACACCGCTACGAACTCGATGCCCCCGCGCGCAAGGCGCTCGGCGAGTTGTTCGCCGCGATGCCGCGTGGCGCGCAGTTCGGCAACGGCCGCACCGCGCGGCAGGTGTTCCAGCAGATGACCGAACGTCAGGCGATGCGGATGGCCGAGATCGATACGCCGGACGCCCGGCAGTTGGTCGTCCTCGACGAAATCGACCTGCCGCGACTGGTCGGCTCCGACTGACGACGCACACCGCCTCGTCGGCCGTCGTACCCATGGAGGAGAGCTCGTGTCCGGACCCAACGAACCCAACGCACCCGGCCCACCCGCCGGTTCGTCGTCCGCGCCCTCGTTGGCGCAGGCGTACGCGCGCCGGCCGGCCCGCCCCCGGCGCGGTCTCGTGCCGGGCCGGCGGGTGTGGGTGTCCCTCGCCTCGGCCGCGGGCATCGCCGCCGTCACCACGCTGGCCGTGGCCGTGACGCCGAGCGGAACAGGCGGGGGCACTGCGACCGGCAGCCTGCCGGTCGCCGCCGCGGGGGTGCCGGGGGCCGCGTCGACCGGGACGCCGGGGACGGCCGGGTCGCCCGCGTTGCCCGGGTCGCCCACCGCCGCGGCAGCGACGAGCGCCGGCTCGACGCCGAGCGCGGTCGCCCCCGCAACGCCCGCCGGGGCGGCCCCCGAGGCACCGGCGCCGGAGCAACCCGCCGCCGGGCCACCCGCGATGAAACCGGCACCGCCCCGGACGGCGTCTCGTCCGCCCGCCGAACCCACCCCGGACCAGCCCAGGGCCGCCGTGCCCCCGCCGCGGCCCAACGTCTCGGGCAGCCCCCTGCGCAACCCGGCCTCCGGGAAGTGCCTGAGCGGGTCGGCGGGTTCCGACGGCACGCCGCTGGTCCTGTGGTCGTGCAACGGCGACGTCAACCAGAAGTGGGACATCGCCTCCGACGGCACGATCCGGGACAAGGGCCTGTGCATGGACGCGGCGTGGGGTGGCACGGCGACCGGCACCGTGGTGCAACTCGCCTACTGCAGCGGAAATCCCGCCCAGCAGTTCACGCTGCGCGGCAACACGATCTACGCGAAGGCTGCCGATAAGTGCGTCGACATCTGGAACAACAACAGCGGCGACGGCGCGGACATCCGGCTGTGGCCGTGCCACGGCCACTGGAACCAGGCATGGACACGTAGCTGACCACGGGCACGTCGACGCACCGACGACGACGCCACGCACGAGGAGCAGGCCCCTGGGGTCTGCTCCTCGTGCGTCGACCCCGCGCCTCGGGGGCTACGGAGCGGACAGCGACGAGAGTTCGTCCGTCAGGTCGTCGAGGCCCAGGGAGCCCTGCGACAGGGCGGCCATGTGCCAGGCCTTCAGGTCGAAGGCGGCGCCCTGGGCCCGCCGGGCGTTCTCTCGGCCCAGCAGCCAGGCACGTTCGCCGAGTTTGTAGCCGATGGCCTGGCCGGGGATGGTCAGGTAGCGGGTGATCTCGCTCTCCACGAAGTCGGCGGGCCGGCTGCTGTGCGCGGCGAAGAACTCCTGCACCAGGTCCGGGGTCCAGCGCTCGCCGGGGTGGAACGGGGAGTCCGCGGGGATCTCCAGCTCCAGATGCATCCCGATGTCGACGATCACGCGCGTGGCGCGCATCATCTGCGCGTCGAGGTAGCCCAGGCGCTGTTCGGCGTCGGTGAGGAAGCCGAGTTCGTCCATCAGGCGTTCGGCGTACAGCGCCCAGCCCTCGGCATTGGCACTGACCGCGCCGACGGTGGCCTGGTAGCGGGACAGGTCGCCGGCCACGTGTGTCCACTGCGCGAGTTGGAGGTGGTGGCCGGGGACACCCTCGTGGTACCAGGTCGAAACGAGGTCGTAGACGGGGAAGTCGGTGCGGCCCATGGTCGGTAGCCAGGTGCGGCCCGGACGGGTGAAGTCCTCGGACGGCGGCGTGTAGTACGGCGCGGCGGCGCCGCCCGGCGGGGCGATGCACGACTCGACCCGGCGCACGCGCGGCGCGAGTTCGAAGTGTGTGCCGTCGAGGCGGTCGATCGCCTCGTCCATCAGGCCCTGCAACCAGGCCCGCACCTCGTCGACGCCTTCGATCCGGGTGCCGTGCTCGTCGAGGTGGGCGAGCGCGACCCAGGGCGTCGCGGCGCCGGGGAGGACCTTCTCGGCCTCCTCGCGCATCTCGCCGAGGAGGCGGCGGTATTCCGACCAGCCGTAGGCGTAGGCCTCGTCCAGGTCGAGGTCGGCGCCGTTGAAGTAGCGCGACCAGCGGGCGTAGCGCTCGCGCCCGACGGGGTCGGGGGCGTCGGCGATCGCGGGCGCGTACACGTCGCGCATCCAGTCGTGCAATGCGGTCACCGCCGTGGTGGCGACGCGTGCGGCCGCGTCGAGTTCGGTGCGCAGCGCGTCCGGCCCGGCGGCGGCGAAGTCCTCGAACCAGCCGCGTCCGTCGCCGTCGGTGTCGGCCCATTCGGCGAGTTGGGCGATGCAGGTGGCGGTCGGGCGGGGGCTTGCGTACAACTTGCGCTCCAGGCCGAGGGCGAGCGACTCGCGATAACCCTCGAGCGCGTCCGGCACGGCCCGCAGGCGCTGCGCGATCGCGGCCCAGTCCTGGTCGGTCTGCGCCGGTGTCAAGGTGAACACCTCGCGGACGTCGTGCAGCGGGGTGCCGAGATTGCCGACGGTCCGCAGGCCCTCGTCGGCCTCGTGTACCGCGAGTTCCGCGGTCAGCCGCTCGCGCAGGAGCCGGGCACACCGCCGCTCGATCTCGCGGTCCGCGCCCGGGCGTTGCTCGGCCTCGGCGAGCCGGGTGAGGGTGGCTCGGGCCAGTTCGGCGCGGGCCTGTTGTCCGGCCGGGGAGAGATCGGGCAGTTTGGCGGAGCTCTCCGGAACACCGAGGAAGGTCCCGGTGATCGGGTCGAGGGCGACGAGCTGGTCGACGTAGGCGTCGGCGACCGCACGGGGCAACGCAAGAGTGGTGTCTGACATGCGGACATCCTCGTACGGCGACCGCTCCCGCGTCACGTGGGATTCGTGGCGAGGGGCGGTTCCCCGCCACCGGCACCGCGCAACGGCCGGGCCCGCCTCCGGGGTGGCGGAGGCGGGCCCGGTACGGGGGCGGTCGTGGGCGGTCAGACCCCCGCCGCGTTCTTCTCGTTCGGCGTGGCGGTCACCGGCTCCGGGGTGGCGGCCACGGGTGCGGGGCCGGCTTCGCTGAGGCCGAATCGGTCGTGGAACCTGCGCAGCGGGCGGGGCGCGTACCAGGCGGTGCGGCCGAGCACGCGCATCGCGGCGGGGACGAGTACGCCGCGTACGGCGATGGCGTCGATCAGGATGGCCAGTCCGCTGCCCAGGCCGAACAGTTTCATGAAGCTGAGCTCGGCCGTGCCGAAGGCGAAGAAGCTGACCGCGAGCAGGCAGGCCGCCGCGCTGACGATCCGTCCGGTGTGCCCGAGGCCGTTGACCACGGCCGACTCGGTGTCCTCGCCCCGGTCGTGGAGTTCCTTGATCCGGCTGGTGACGAACACCTCGTAGTCCATCGAGAGGCCGAAGGCGATGCAGAACATCAGCATGGTCATCGAGGTGTCCATCGGCTGCGGGGTGAAGCCGAGCAGCGAGGAGAGATGGCCGTCCTGGAAGATCCAGGTCATCACGCCGAGGGTGGCGCCGAGGCTGATCACGTTCAGGACCAGTGCGCGCAGCGGCTGCACGACGCTGCCGGTGAACAGGAAGAGCAGGATGAAGGTGGTGAGCACGATCAGGCCCGCGGCGAGCGGGAGTCGGCCGATGATGGAGTCCTTGGCGTCGACCAGTTCGGCGCCGGATCCGCCGACTCGGGGGTGTGTCCCGGCGGGCGGGGTGATCGCCCTGATCTCCTTCACCAGGCTCTGGCCCGCGTCCGACTTCGGGGCCAGGGCGCTGACCACGTTGATCCGTTGCGCGTCGGGGCGGCCGAGCGCGACGTTGCCGGGTCCGGCGGCGGTGGACCGCCCCTGGGCGTAGGTTCCGGTGCCGGCCTCGACCCGGACGACGTCCTTGTGCTTGGACAGTTCGGCCGCGTACGCGTTCAACGGGGCTTCGCCGACGGGCTTGTCGATGACGATGTGGATGGCCGCGGCGTCGTTGCCGTCGAAGTTCTCACGCAGTGCGGTGGCCGCCCGGCGGCTCCCGGCGTCCTCGGGCAACACCCGTTCGTCCGGCGTGCCGAGGGTGATGCCGAGGAGCGGGCTCGCCGCGATCAGCAGGACGGCGAGCACCGGCAGTGCGGTGAGCGCGGGCCGGCGCATGACGGTACGGGCCAGCCGTCCCCACAGCGGTGCCCGCGAGGCGGAGCGTTCCCGCTTCGCCCACGGCAGCCGCCCGTTGTTGACCCGGTGTCCCAGGACCACGAACAGGGCCGGCATCACGAACAGGGAGCTGATGGCGGCGATGGCGACGACCCCGACTCCGGCGTAGCCGAACGAGCGGAGGAAGTACTGCGGGAACACCAGGAGTGCGCCGAGTGCCGCCGCCACGGTCGCGGCGGAGAAGGCCACCGTACGGCCCGCGGTGTTCACCGTCTGCCGGACGGCGTCGTCCACGCTCGCCCCGGCCGCGAGTTGCTCCCGATAGCGGCTGACCATCAGCAGGGCGTAGTCGATGCCCAGGCCCAGGCCCAGGGCCGTGGTCAGGTTGGTCGCGAAGATGGAGACGTCGGTGACGCTGCCCAGGACGAAGAGTTCGGCGAAGGTGCCCGCGATTGCAATGAGTCCGATGGCCAGTGGCAGCAGGGCCGCGACCACGCTGCCGAAGACGACCAGGAGCAGCACGAGGGTCAGCGGCACGGCGATGGCCTCGGCCAGGAGGAGGTCCTTGGCGGACTGGGTACCCAGGTCGCTGGATACCGCCGCGCCGCCGCCGGCCTGCACCTTGAGGGCACCCTTGTAGGTGCCGGTGTAGGTGTCGATGAGGCTCTTGGCGTCCTTGTCCCGCTGGGTGTCGTTGCCCTTCACGTGGGCGAGCACCATGGCTTCGCGGCCGTCCTTGGACCGGAGCGCGGGGTTGTCCGTGTCCCAGTACGAGATCACGTTGTCGAGGCTGTGCTCCTTCTTGAGGTCGGCCACCAGGTCTCGGCCGCTCTGCTTGGCGGCCGGGTCGTCGATGGCGCCGTTGGGTGCGCGGACCAGCAGGACCAGGTTGGTCTCCCCGCCGAACTTCTCGGCGATGACCTCCCGGGCCCGGGTGGACTGGGAGGCCGGGTCGTCGTAGCCGCCGCCCATCAACTTGCCGAACGCGCCGGCGCCTGCGGCGCCCATGAGGGCCACGGCAACGACGGCGACGATCAATACCAGCCGGGACCGGCGAATCGCCAGTTCGGCTATGCGGTCAAACACGCGCTGTCTCCCTTGAACTCTCACGGTGAAATGCCGGTGGTGGGGCGCCGGACATCCGGGGCCGAAGAGGTCCGGACGGGCCCGGACGGAACCCGACGGAACCCGACGGAACCCGATGCGATGCCCCGCTCCTTGGCGCCGTAAACGACGTTAGTCAGGTGGAGGAATCTTTGGCAGTGTTAGATTTTCTTCACAGAGCGAGTTTTTTGGTGCGGTGCCGGGCGTTTCGTCGTACGGTCGTCGCATGCCACCTGTCGAAGCCGCACCGCCCGTGCCCACCCTGCGCCAGCGGCGCCGGGCGGTCGCCGTCCAGGAGATCCTCGGCGCCGCCGAGCAGCACATCGTCGAGCACGGACCGCACTCCCTGTCCCTGCGCGCGGTGGCCCGGAGCCTCGGCATGACCGTGCAGGCGCTGTACCACTACTTCCCGAGCCGGGACGACCTCGTCACGGCGCTGATCACCAAGGCGTACGACGACCTGGCCGACGCCGTGCAGGCCGGCATCGACGCCGCGCGCGACCCGGCCGTGCCGCGGCTGGTGGTGGCCGCGGAGGCGTACCGCCGATGGGGTATCGCCAATCCCGAGCGGTTCCAGCTGATCTACGGAGCCCCGTTGCGCCACTACGAGGCACCCGCCGACGGCCCCACCACGCAGGCGGTCCGCCGGATGGGCGCGATCTTCGAGCAGGTGCTGTTCAGCGGCTTGACCATGGAGCAACTGGCCGCCGCCGACATCCCCCAGCTCTCGCCCGCTCTCCGCGCACACGTGCAACACCTGTCGCTGAACGGAATCGGCGCCCTGCCGCCGGCCGCGGTCGCGCTGTTCCTGAACGCGTGGGGGCACATGCACGGGCTCGTCGCCCTGGAGGTGTTCGGGCACACGGCATTCATCGGCGCGCACCAGGCCGAGGTCTTCCACGTGGCGATGCGGAACATGTTCACGGACCTGCACAACCGAATCCCGCCGGTCGAAGCGGTGGTTGCGACGCCGGAACCCGGCAGGTAGGCAACCCGGCGAGCCGCCCGCCCGCCGGGCGGCCCCGGCGCCGGCGGCGACCGTCCGGCGCGCGAATTTTCCTCGGCATCAGCACGCAACTCCCTTGCCCGCAAAGGCCGCTCGAGACTGCGGCCGACCTGCGCGGACGCCCCCGCAGGCACCCTGCCCGCCGGTCCGGTCGGCGCCGAGCCGCGGCCCGGAGTCGGTCCGAGGGCCCTTGGCGAACGGCGACGACGGTGGTTCAATATGCCCGACCGTTAGTTAGGAAAGTTTCCTAACTAACGGCGAATGCCAACCGAACACCAAGCAACGAGCGCCGCTATTGGTCGTTCCACGACCGGAAACGGAGACGCACGTGCACCACCCCACAGCACGTTCGCGCACCCGCATAGCCCTGCTCTCAGCCGTCGGCCTGTTGGTCGCGGTCCCGATCTCGACGGCCGGCACCGCCGCCGCCACCCCCGCGCGCACCGCGCCGCACGCCGCCACCGGCCGCACCGTCGCAGCGGGTGACGGACTCGACGACCCGTACAAGAAGGACATCGCCATGCGGTTGGTCTCCAGCGCGGAGAACTCCTCGCTGGACTGGCAGGCCCAGTACAAGTACATCGAGGACATCGGCGACGGGCGCGGCTACACCGCCGGCATCATCGGCTTCTGCTCCGGCACCGGTGACATGCTCGACCTGGTCCAGGCGTACACCGACCGCAAGCCCGACAACATCCTGGCCGGCTACCTGCCGGCGCTGCGCGCGGTCAACGGCTCGCCCTCGCACGAGGGCCTGGGCACGCAGTTCGAGCAGGACTGGCAAACCGCCGCCCAGGACGAGGACTTCCGCCGGGCCCAGGACGACGAACGCGACCGCGTCTACTTCAACCCGGCCGTCGGCCGGGCCAAGGCGGACGGGCTCGGCACGCTCGGTCAGTTCATCTACTACGACGCGATCGTCATGCACGGCGACAGCGGCGACGCGGACAGCTTCGGCTCGATCCGCGCCAACGCCCTGGCACAGGCCGCACCGCCGGCCCAGGGCGGCGACGAGACCGCGTACCTCAACGCGTTCCTCGACGCCCGCAAGGTCGCGATGAAGCACGAACCCGCACACTCGGACACCAGCCGAGTGGACACCGAACAGCGCGTGTTCCTCGACGCCGGCAACCTCAACCTCGACCCGCCGCTGCACTGGCAGGTCTACGGCACGCCCTACTCGATCGACAGCTGACCTCGCATCGGGGCCACGCCCCCGAGCCGCACGGCCACGCGCCGCCCGGGTCGACCCGGGCGGCGCGTGCGCCCCACCACGACCACGCACCACGACGCACGCCGCTCCCCCACCACCCGGTCGCGCGCGCCGCTCAGGACGATTCGGCCAGGAAGCCGCGCACGGTGGCGACGTACAGCTCGGGGTGCGTGGTGTGCGGGACGTGCCCGGCGCCGGTCAGCGTGCGTACCCGAGCGGATGCGATCACGCTCGCGAGTTTGTCGATGATCCTCGGGAACCACGGCGGGCTCTCGCTGCCGTGTGTCAGGAGTACGGGGGCGGCGAACGCGGACAGGCCGGTGAGGTCGATCCCGGCCCAGTGCGGATCCGCCTGTTCGTCCAGGAACGTGGCGGCGTTCCCGACGAACGTCTCGCGTACCGGATCGGGCAACTTCTCCCACATCCCGGGCCCCAGGGCGACCTCGTCCACGAACTGCCGGGCCCCGCCCCGGTCGTCGCCCGCCCGCAGGCGGTCGAGGACCGCGTCGATCCGGCTCTGCGTCTCGCGCATCAGCGGCTCGAGTTCCGCATCGCCCGCCACGGTCTCGAACAGCGGCGGCTCGTGCGCCACCAGGCTGCGGAACAGTTCGGGCCTGCGGGCGGCCAGTCCCAGCGCCGTGGATGCGCCGAACGAGTTCCCGGCCACGTGCGCGGGCGCCAGGTCGAGCCACTCGAGCAGCCCCGCCAGGTCGTCCTCGTCCTGGGTCCGAGCACCCGGGCCGGCCGGGCCGACGCTGCGCCCGTGACCCCGGCGGTCGTAGGTCACCACGCGGTAGGACGCGGCTAGTGCGGGCACGACCGGGTTCCAGCCGTTGTGGTCGGTCCAGGAGCCGTGCACGAGCACGAGCGGCTCGCCGTCGCCCGCGACTTCGTGGTACAGGTCGGCGCCATTCACCGGTGCGTACGGCATGCCGGTCCTCCTCGCTCGGATGTCACGACGGGCCCGCCGATCACGTCGTCCACGAACCACCGTCGAGGCCATGACATTCCCGAACGCCGACCATTCCACTCACGAGCCGATCCCGCCTCGGCCCGGCGCCTCGCCGGCGTTCGCCCGGATCGCTCGACCGCGGCGCCCGCAGGGTCCGTGGCGTCCGTGGCGTGCCTGATCTCTGTGGCTTCCGGCGCGTCCGGCGCGGAGTTCACTCCTCCTGTTCGTCCTCCTCGTGGGTGATGACGCCGTTCTCGTCCATGCTCGGGTGCATCCGCGTCGGGGGGTGCATGTCGATGTCCGAGGGGCGGGGTGGTTCGGGGCCGTCGGTGCCCACGCGGACCATCCGGCCGATCCGGACGACGAGGTAGTGCCGGCCGTCGACGCGGAGTTCGTTGGGCCGACCGGCCGCCCGGAACTCCTCGGCGACGCGCGCGTACGCCGCGCGGGCGTCGTCGTCGAGGTCGTACAACATCGGCCAGGCCAACGTCAGGCCGAAATGCAGGCTGCGGCGCACATCGTGGGGAGTGGCGAAGCCGCCCAGTCGCGGGGTCCATCCGCCCGGAGTACGTTCCACCGCGCCGAACGTGACGGGCAGGACCACCACTTCGGGATGCGTGTGCACGGCCCGGGCCGAGTCGGCGAGCACGTCGGCCGGGAAGCGCGGGCCGGTATAGGCGTGGTCGCGCAGGGACATCCGTTCCGCGTGCGCCATGATCGCGACCGGCACGGCGGGATCGATCGTGAAGCCGAGGTCCGGCGCCGGGTCGCTCGACCGCCGGTCCCAGTCGGGTTCGGCCGGGTCCGGGTCGGTGGGCCGCGGTGGCTCCAGGGTGTTGCCGTCGGTGTGTACGTACTCCTCACCGCGGACCACCCGAAACCGCGTCCCGCACACCTCGAGTTCGTCGACCCGCTCGGTCTCCAACCGGGCCACGGCCGCGAGGAGTTCGCGGCGCACGGCCGGGTCGTCGGTGTCGTCCCTGGCCCGGAACCACAGGTGCGATTGCAGCCAGTCCCGGGCCTGCTGCGCGGTCCCCTCGTCCACGGCGGACACGACCCGCCACCCGTCGCCGTCGGCGGGCATACGGGCGGCGACGCCGAACACGGGGCCGCGGACGATGCGATGGTCGAAGCGGCGCGCGGCGTCGCGCGCGTCGGCCTCCACCGCGGCCTCCACCGGATGCTCGGCCGCCCGGACGCGCGCGGCAATGGGCAGCTGGGGGGACGAGTCACCGTTCATGGGGGCATTGTGCCCGCGCCGATGCCGGGCCGTTGGCGATTCGCCGGATATCGCACCCGAAAGCGGACCTCGGCCGGACCGGCCCCCTGGTTCACCGACCCGCCGACTGGTCGACTCGTCGACTCACCCCGCCTTCGGGCCCGTCCTCTCCGCATATCGCGACGTGATGTGGTCCGATGGAAGCAGCATCAGCAGCACCATATGTATAGGCACTGTGTGTCAGTCGCCGTCGAAGTCCCCGTGTGCACCTGCTCGCTTGCCGGTATGCCCGGGTGTGAGCGAAGCCGGCTTCCGACCCGAGGAGCACGATGATGTCCATCTTCCGCCGGCGTCCGCACCGCGAACCCGACGTCGACCCGACTCCACCGCTCGCGCTCCCGGAACCGGAGCCCGCGCCGGAACCGCAACCCGGACCGGACGCGGACCGACCGTCGGCCCCCGGGGCCCGACTTCCGCTGATCTACGTACGCGGCTTCGCCGGCGGCACCAGCGGCATCGACAAGCAGGTGGACGATCCGTTCTACGGGTTCAACTCCGGCTCCACCCACATCCGGGTCGGTGGCGACGGGGCGCCGCAGTACTACCAGTTCGAGAGTCCGCTGCTGCGCCTGTTCGCCGAGGACGGCTACCGGCCGTTGGTGTCCGGGGATCCGAAGGCCTATCTGGCGTCCTGCCGGCCCGGGAGCGTGCCGGCCGCGACGGTGTGGATCCACCGCTTCTACGACGCCGCCGCCGACACCTTCGGCAAGGACGACGTCGAGTTCGACATCGAGACGGCCGCCCGGGACCTGTACGACCTGATCGGGCTCGTACGGTCCGCGACGGGCGCGCCGAAGGTCCTCCTGGTCGCCCATTCGATGGGCGGACTGGTCTGCCGCAGCATGCTCCAGAAGATCTCCCACCTGCCCGACGGCGACGAACCGCGGATCCCGGGCCAGGAGCTGGTGGACAAGCTGTTCACCTACGGCACCCCGCACGGCGGCATCACCTTCGCGGTCGGCGGTGGCGTCCTGGATTGGGTCCAAGAGACCTTCGGGCCGTTCGGCGCCGACATCTTCTCGCCGGCCCTGATGTACGGATACCTGGATCCGGGCGCGCGGTGGGGCGACCGGGCACCCGACGGCCGGCAGCCGAACGAGATCCCCGACGACGTGTTTCCCACGGACCGCGTCTTCTGCCTGGTCGGCACCGACTCGGCCGACTACGGACTGGCCCGGAAGGTGGTCGGCCCGGCGAGTGACGGCCTGGTCGCCGTCGAGAACGCCTACGTACGCGGCGCCCATCGCGCGTACGTACACCGCTCCCACTCCGGCCGCTACGGCCTGGTCAACTCCGAGGAGGGCTACCAGAACCTGCGCCGCTTCCTGTTCGGCGCACGCCGGGTCGGCGTCGAACTGTCCGGACTGCGGCTGCCGGACCCCAGCTCGGATGCGGATCACCGGGTGACCTGGCAGGCCGAGGTCCAGCTCTCGGTACGCGGACTGCCCGTCGTACTGCACGAGCAACTCGCCGCGCACTACTGCCCGATCCAGCTGAGCGCCGTACTGGACCTACAGCCGCCCGGCACCGACGGCCGGGTCCCGATCACCACCGTGTTCCTGCTCGACCCGGCGGACTTCGCCGCCGACCCGCTCGTACCACCGCCCACGCGCTGCCGCTACGCCCTGCACGTACGGGTGAAACGACTCGAGGAGCGGCACGGCCTGCTGCTCTGGCACGACCACCTCGCCCAGACCGCCGACTGGGAGGACGTGCTCATCGTCGACGTGGACACGTCCGACCCTCCACAGGCCTGGGCCGCCTGGAACTCGGAACTCCCCGGCCCCATCGCCGACCACGACCCCGTCACCGCCGAGCCCCTCACCCCCCAACAGGGCACCGTGGCAAAGCAGTTGCCCGCATCAGCCGGCCGAATCCTCGGCCCCCGGGCCACCTTGACCCTCACCCTCGCCCCCTGGAACTGACCGGCCAACCCCGCAGCGCCCCGATTTCCGGACACCTCCGGCGAATTCCCTCCCGCCACGGGTGATCGCGATGCCCTACCGCCAAGGTTTACCTCTGTCGTACCGCATTGGATTGACGACCGTCACAGGGCTTCCGGAGCAGGATGTGAATCGTCCGGAGCGGGGCCGCAGCCGGCCCGTACGGACGGTCGGTCAGTCGACGCAATGTGTCGGCGCAGGACAAAGGCAATGACGAGAGGGAGCTCAGGTATGCGTTTCGCACGTGTCACGAAAGCCGCGGTAGTGACCACCACCGCCGTACTGCTCGGCTTCGGTGGCCTGGCCACCCAGGCTCAGGCGTCGCCCGGTGCCGGATACATCGGCCCCGGCCGCAACAACAACACGCACGGCGTGTGGTGCGTCCAGCACCTGGTCAACGACGTCGCCCAGTCGCACGGCAAGGGCCGTCCGCTCGCCGAGGACGGCAAGTTCGGCAACAACACGCTGAGTTGGGTCAAGTGGTACCAGGGCGCCAGTGGCCACGGCCTGGTCAAGGACGGCGACGTCGGCAAGGGCACCGGCGGCTGGCTCCTGCTCGACGGCGACTCGTACTACGGGGGCCGGAACTACTGCTACACCTACGTGCCGTCGTACTTCTAGGCAACCGTCGAACGACTCGCCACCGGGCCCGTCCGGCCGTGAACCGGGCCGCCTTTCGGGCGAGGCAAGGAGTGCGCCGGTAGCTTCCGGAGCGGCGGCCGTGACGGCCTGCGGACTTGCCAGGGTGGCACGTCGACGCAGGCCGTCACTACGCCGGCAGCGCCGGTCGGGCGCGTCACCGTCACCGGTGTACCGCGGTCGCGCGGAACTCCCTGGGGAACTCGGTGGTTCGGTTGCCGAGGAGCAGGAGTCGGTAGGTGTAGCGGGCCGCGCTTTCCAGGTTCTGGGCCTTGCGGAGCGCGTCCTGGGGGGACGCACCCAACGTGGAGCAGCCGTGGTGGGCCAGGATGACGCAGTCGCTGCGGCGGGCCGCGGCGGCGGCGTCTTCGGCCAGTTCGAGGGAGCCGTTGGGGTGGAACGGGATGCGCTCGATCGCGGGTACGTAGGCGATGTGGTCGAGGGTCAGCTGCCGGACGCTCTCGCCCATGGCGTCCAGGAGCACCGCGTACTCGGGGTGTACGTGCACCACCGCGTCCGCGTCGGGCCGGGCCAGGTAGGTGCGTTGGTGCAGCCGCCACTCGCTGGACGGGGTCGCCCGGCCCGGGCCCGGGACCGGGGTGCCGTCCGGGCGCAGGATCGCGAAGTCCCGTTCGGTGAGCCGGTCGAGCCGGCTGCCGGCGCCGGTCACCGCGAAGGTGTCGGTGCCGGGCAGCCGGGCGGACAGGTTGCCGCCGCTGGCCAGGACCAGGCCGCTGTCCACACATTGTCGGCCGGCGTCGATCAGGGCGGCGAGGGTGGCGTCCACGCTCATCGGGGCGCTCGTTCGGCGGCGCGTAGTTCGCCGGCGGCGGCCTCGGCGACGCGCTGTGGGGTGAGCGTGGCGCGATCCACGAGCAGGGTGCGGGACAGTCGCAACATCGCGGTGCCGACGACGGCGTAGCGGGCGTCGTCGAGCGTTTCCAGGTCGCTCACCTTGGCCAGGCCGACGGTTCGGCGGGCGGCCTCGCAGCCGGCGAAGCCGAAAGCGTCGGCGCGGATCGCGGTCAGCCAGCCGTCGAGGTAGGCATCGGGGTAGCGCTCGGAGGCCCGGCGCTTCGGCCAATGCCCGCGCAGCCGTTGGGTGAAGGTGTCCCAGCTCGTGTCGAGCGTGCCGAACAGGGCCTCGGCCCGGGCACTTTCGCCGAGGGCGGCGGCACGGGCACCGGCGAAGAGCAGGTTGGCCCACAACATGCCGAGGTCGAAGCCGATCGGGCCGTAGCACGCGAACTCGGGGTCGAACGCCCGAACCGAGAGGTCGCCGTCGTGTGCGCTGCCGCGGACGAAGACGCTGCCGGTGTGCAGGTCGCCGTGGAGCAGGGTCTCCTGCGTGCTGAGGAACGAGCGCTTCATCGCCATCGCGGCGGCCTGCCACGCGGGGTCCGCGCGGAGTTCGGCGACGAGCGTGTCCAGGGCCGGGCGTACGGAGTTGCGCTCGGCGCCCAGGAAGGGCTCGGTGAAGACGAGGTCCTCGGTGATCTCGCACAGTTCGGGGTTGATCGCGGCGGCGGCCCGGCCGCGGAACTCGGCCTCGGTCAGGCTTGCGATCGAGGTGCCGAAGGCGACGTCGGCGAGGTATTCGGCGAGCCGTTCCGGGACGCCCTCGTGCGCTCCGCCGGCGTTGAGCCGGGTGCGGAACACCTCGTGATCGGACAGGTCCTCGAGCGCGAGCACGTAGGCTTCCGGGTCGAAGTCGACCAGTTTGCAGACGTGTTCGGAGAGCGCGCCGTGCACCTCCAGGGCGGCTGCCTCGCGGACGGCGCGCTGTTCGGTCATCGGCCACTCGGGTCCGACCAGTCGTACGTACGGCAGTGCCTGCTTGAGGACGAGGCGGCGGCCCGTCGCGTCCGCGCAGACGAAGACGAGGTTGAGGTTGCCGTCGCCGACCTCGGTGACGGTGAGCGTCCCGGGGTCGATCAGGTCGCGCAGCGCCGGGCGGGCGGCCACGTAGGCGGGGACCTCGGCGGAGGTCAGGATCCGGTCAGCCATGGGTGCTCTCCGCGGTCGCCGATGCGGTGGTGGGGTTGTTGGCAGCGGTAGTGCCGGTGGTGCTCGGGCTGGGTTCGGTGGTGGTCGGGTCGTCGGGCGCGGATGTGGTTCCGGCGGCCCGGCGGCGCCGGCTGCGGCGCAGCGAGAAGGACATCAGCAGCGCGAAGATGAGCACCAGGCCCTTGATCAGGTCCTGGGTGTAGTAGGGCAGGCCGCGCATGGTCAGGCCCTGGAGGATCAGCCCGATGAACACGGCGCCGACGAAGGTGCCGAGCGCATTGGGCTTCTTGGCGCCCAGGACGGCGTAGCCGACGAGGGTCATCGCGACCGCGTCGAGGAGTGAGGAGTCGCCCGCGGTCACGTCGCCCTGGCGCAGGCGCGAGGCGAGGATGATGCCGGCGGTGGCGGCGAGTACGCCGGAGATGGCGTACGCGCCGAACTTGTAGCGGCGCACCCGGGTACCGGCCAGGCGGGCGGCCTCCTCGTTGCCGCCGACCGCGTAGAACACCCGTCCGTAGCGGGTGCGTTGCAGGAAGACCCACAGGAGCAGGGCGATGACCAGGAAGAGGTAGACGGAGTAGGGGATCCCGAAGAGTTTGTCGCCGTCGATGGCGGTGAAGTCGTCGGTGAACTTGCCCTTGACCACGGTCCCGTCGCTCAGCTTCATGCCGGTGGTCAGCGTCTGCCCGTCGACGAGCCAGCGCTTGAGGCCCTGCACGGTGAACATGGTGCCGAGGGTGGCGAGCAGCGGCGGGATGTTGAGGAAGACGATCAGGGTGGCGTTGACGCAGCCGACCAGCAGGCCCACGACGAGGCAGATCACGATGGCGCTGGGGCCGGTGAGTTCGTAGTGGATCATCGCCTCGGCGGCCACGGTGACCGACAGGCCGGTGACCGCGCCGACCGACAGGTCCAGGTCGCCGACGATCGCGGTCAGCGTCATGCCGAGTGCGGCGATTGCCGCGACCGCCTGGATCTGCAGGATCGACACCGCGTTGTCCCAGGTGCCGAACCCGGTGGTGGAGGCGGAGAACGCGATGTAGAGGGTGACACCCACGAGGATGATCCCGTAGCGCACCACGAAGTCGCCGAGCGCGGCCGGAAGCGGGGTCCGCCGCGCGGTCGGGGACGAGTCGCGCAGGTTCATTTGGGGCTCTCCTTTCCGGCTGCGCTCGGCGTCGGCGCCGAGGGCGGTGGTGACGGGGTCGGTGGTGACGGGGTCGATTGTGAGGGGGCGCGGCGCACGCTCATCGCTTCGATGAGTCGGTCGCGGCCGGCGTCGCGCAGGGCCAGGTCGGCGGTGACCCGGCCCCGGTCGAGGACCACGATGCGGTCGCCGACCTCCAGCGCCTCGTCCACGTCGGAGGTGGCGACGAGGACGGCCGAGGTCGCGGCGAGGTCGCGTACGGTGGCGCCGATGTCGTGGCGGGCGTTGATGTCGACGCCGCGGAAGGGCTCGTCGAGCAGCAGCACGCGGGGGTTGCCGAGCAACCAGCGCCCGATGACCACCTTCTGCTGGTTGCCGCCGGAGAGCGTCTCGATCGGCGCGTCCGGGCCGGCGGCGACCACGCCGAGGTCGCGCATCATCGTCTCGGCGGCCCGGCGTTCGGCGCCGGTGCGCATCAGCGTGCCGCTGGTGAACTTGCTCGCGAAGGGCAGGGTCAACTGGGCGCGGATCGGCCAGCCGGGGATGATCGCCTGGTCGTGGCGGGATTCGGGGACGAGGTAGACGCCGCGTTTGATCGCGTCGCCGGGGTGTTTGGGGTCGAAGGGGCGCCCGTCGAGGGTTCGCCGACCCGCGCCGATCGGCTGGGCGCCGAAGACCCATTCGAGCAGTTCGGTCTTGCCGCTGCCGAGCAGGCCGAGCAGCACGGTCACGTGCCCCCGGTGCAGTTCGAGGTCGAAGGTCTGCGGGTCGTCGTCCCGGACGCGGACCCCTTCGAGGGCCAAC
Source organism: Embleya sp. AB8 (assembly GCF_049739465.1). Classification (NCBI taxonomy): domain Bacteria; kingdom Bacillati; phylum Actinomycetota; class Actinomycetes; order Kitasatosporales; family Streptomycetaceae; genus Embleya; species Embleya sp. AB8. The sequence continues at coordinate 4,283 of NZ_JBMHHY010000030.1, read as the reverse complement.
ACCGGTTCGGCCGGCGGGAGTTCGGTGCGCCGGGATTCGGCGGGGGTACGGTCGAAGAGCGCGGTCAGTACGGTCGTCCAGTCGAATCCCTGCCCGGGTTCGGGCTCGAACTCGCCCTGCATCGCCCCGTCGCGCAACACCCCGACACGGTCGCACAGTTGGTCGATCTCGGCGAGTTTGTGGGTGACGAACAGGACGGTCATGCCGTCCGCGGCGAGCGCGCGCACCAGGTCGAACAGGCGCGCGCTCTCCTCCGCGGACAGTGCCGAGGTGGGCTCGTCCAGGATCAGCAGCCTGGGTTTGCGGGACAGTGCCCGGGCCAGGACCAGGAGTTGCCGCTCGGATACGCCCACGTCGCGGACCGGCGAGCGCAGCGTGTGCCGGTCGAAGCGCAGGCCGAGCGTGTTCGCCACCTCGACGGCCTGGGCCTCGGTGCGTCGCCGGCTGAATGCGATGGGCGAGGACGAGTCGCCGAGTCGGTCCAGGGCGAGGTTCTCCGCGACGGTCATGTCGAGGATCACCCCGTCGTCGGGGTTCTGGTGCACGGTGGCGATGCCGCTGCGCTGGGCGGCGAGCGGATCCGGGAAGACCACGACGTCGCCGTCGCGCCGGATCTCGCCGCCGTCCGGGGCTTCCGCGCCCGAGAGGATCTTGATCAGCGTGGACTTGCCCGCGCCGTTGGCGCCCATCAGGCCGTAGATGTCGCCCGCGCCGATGCGGAGGCCGACCCCGCGCAGTACCCGGTTGGGGCCGTAGCTCTTCGAGATGTCCCGCACTTCGAGGACGGTGTCTCGGCGATCGTCGTCGCGCCGGTCTTCGGGCCGGTCGTCTTGTCGGGGCCGCACCGGTGCCTCCTTTCCCATCGCTTTCGGGTCTTACGGGGGGTCCTGCGTATCCCACACTTCCCATAGGACCTACGGGATGTGCGGGACCTACCGGTCCTCCAAATCCCACGGGTCCTACAGGCCCTACGGGTCCTACAGGCCCTACAGGTCCTACGGGTCCTACGGGTCCTACAGTTCGAACCGGCCCTGCGCGTGACGGTTCGTCAGGAGCCGGGGCGGATCGGGGTGATCCACGGCGCGCCGAGGACGTCCGGGGTGGCCAGGTCGGGCAGCGCCTTGCGCAGCGTGTCCATGTTGGTCACGTTGTTCTGCTTGAGCGTGTCCTGGGTGATCAGTGTCGCCGGGATGGTCATCTTCTGCGGCAGGTCGACCTTCGCGCCCGCGGCGACCGCGGCTCGGGCCACGACCGCGCCCACGTTCGCCGGGTCGGTGGCCGCGGTGGCCCGCCACGGGCTGCCGGCCTCGGTCATCGCCCCGATGTCGGCGGTGGACACGTCCACGCCGTAGACCTTGACCTTGTTCGTCATGCCGTTCTGGCGCAGCGCGATCAGGGTGCCCTTGGCGAGTTCGTCGTAGGCGGCGAAGGCGATGGTGGTGTCGGGGGCGGCGGACAGTGCCGCGGTGCCCTCGGTCGCGGTGTCGGCGGCCACGGACTCCGTGTACTTGCCGAAGCGCGCCTTCTGGCTGAACGTCGGGTTGTCCTTGAGGAACTGCTGGTAGACCTTGTCGCGGGAGTCGAGCGGCGCGATGCCGGACACGTTGACGTAGGCGACCTTGCCGCCCGACGGGTTGTCCTGCTTCATGTAGCCGAGGATCTTGTCCGCGATCGAGGCGTCGTCCTGCGAGATGTACACGGCCTTGCAGTTGGAGATCGCGACGTCGTAGACGACGACCGGGATCCCCTTGGCGATCGCGTCGTCGATCTTGGGGTTGACCGAGTCGGCGAGGCCGTGGTCGACGATGATCACGTCGGGCTTCGAGTTGATCGCCTGGTCGAGCTGGGTGACCTGGGTCGCGTTGTTCCCGCGCGCGTCGTAGACGGTGACGCTGCCACCGGCGGCCTTGATCTGCTTGGTCGCCCCGTCGCCCCACTGCTCGAAGTAGTCGCCGACGCCGGATTGGCGCACCAGCGCCACCTTGAAGTCGCCCTTGAGCCCGGCGGGCTTTTCGGCGGGCAGTTTGCGAGCGTTGTCGACGGTGCGCTCGGTGGCGCAGTTGCCCGCTCCCCCGCCGGACGCGCCCGGCTTGGCGGCCTTGTCGTCGGTGCTCTGCGAGCACGCGGCGAGCAGGGACATTCCGACGGCGGTGGCCCCGATCAGGCGAATGGCCTTGGATCTCATGGTGTTCTCCTCACTCGGTGGTCTCGGCCGGGAGCGGCCGGGCCGCGGGCGTGTGGCCGCCGGCGACGTCGATGACCCGCGCGTCGGTGACGATCGCGGTGATCAGGTCGGCGGGCGTCACGTCGAAGGCGGGGTTGAGCGCGGTCGCGCCGGGCGGGGTGGTGCGCACCCCGCGGAAGACGTTGACCTCGGCGGCGCCGCGATCCTCGATCTCGATCGCGTCGCCGTCGGCGGTGTTCGGGTCGATCGTGGTCTCGGGGGCGACCACCAGGAAGGGCACCCCGGCCCGGGCGGCAGCCAGGGCCACGGCGAACGTGCCGATCTTATTGGCGGTGTCGCCGTTGGCGGCGATCCGGTCGGCGCCGACGAGTACCGCGTCGATGCCGCCTCGGGCCAGGGTGATCGCGGCGGCCGAGTCCACGATCACGTCGTAGGGGGCGCCCATCCGGGCCAGTTCCCACGCGGTCAGGCGCGCGCCCTGGAGCAGCGGGCGGGTCTCGCACGCGATCGCGCGGACGAGTCGGCCGTCGCGATGCAGTTTCGCCACCACGCCCAGCGCCGTGCCGTGCTCGACGGCGGCGAGCGCGCCGGTGTTACAGATGGTCAGTACGGTCAGCGCGGCCCGGTCCGGGACCAGGCGGGCGAGCGCGTCGGTGCCGCGTTCGGCCATCGCGACGCAGGCCGCGATGTCCGCGTCGCGCACCCGCAGCGCGGCGTCCAGGGCCGCGGCCGGGCCGCCCTGCTCGAGTGCGGCGAGCGCCACGTCCACGCCATAGGCCAGGTTGACGGCTGTGGGGCGCGCGGCACGCAGTTCGGCGATGGCCACGCGGGCCTGGTCGGCCGGCAGGTTCTGCGCGGCGAGCGCGACGCCCAGTGCGCCGGCCACGCCGAGGGCGGGCGCACCGCGCACCGCGAGTCGTTCGATCGCGTCCACGAGGACGTCGAGGGAGTCGATGTCGAGTTCGACGAGGCTCTCGGGCAACAGGGTTTGGTCGACCAGCCTGATGAATCCCCTGCCGTTTCCCCGCTCGGCATCGTCGGCGGGAATCCAGTCGATCGTGCGCATCCGCCGCGTCTCCGTCCCTTCGTGGGGCGGCCCGCCGATTCATCGGGGAACCGCCCTCATGATCCGAGTGCGCCGAAGTTGTCAGACAATTCGAAGCGTGTCAAGATGTCCGGCATGGCGACCCAGACACGGCGGCCGCTGGCCGACGACATCGTTCGGGAACTCAAGACCGAGATCCGCGACGGCGTCCATCCCGCGGGGGCACGGTTGCCGACCGAGGCCGATCTGTGCAGGCGGTTCGGGGTTTCCCGGGCAACAGTGCGCACCGCGCTCAAGGAACTCGACGTACTCGGCCTGATCCGCACCCAACAGGGCGCGGGCACGTTCGTGCGTACCCGCCCCGCCGTACGCGACGGCCTGGAACGGATGGGCTCGATCACCGAGTCGATCCGCCGCAGCGGCAAGGAGCCCGGACACGAGTACGGTCGGCGTACGCTGCGCCAGGTGCTCCCCGACGAGGCGGAGCGGATGGGCGTGCCCTCGGACACCGAGGCCCTGGAACTGCGCCGGCGGGTGACCGCCGACGGCGACGTGGTCGCGTACTCCTACGACGTGATCCCGCGCAGTCTGCTGCCCACCGGGTTCGACCCGGAGGAGCTGAGCGGATCGCTGTTCGCCTATTTCGAACGCGAGTTGAGCATCCATCCGACCCTCGGCCTGGCCAAGGTGCACGCGGTCTCGTCGGCACACATCGCGTGGGGCCCCGACGCCGCCAAACACCGCCTGTTCGTCCTGCTCGACCAGCTGCACTACGACGACGATCACCGACTGCTCGCGTACTGCAAGACGTACTTCGTCGAGGGCGCGTACGAGTTCCAACTGGTACGCACGGCCTGACATCGGCATCACGAGGACCGGGACCCGGGGGCAGGGGTTCGCGGGCGCGGCCAGCCGACCGGGTCGGTCCGGTCCGGTCCATCCGGCGCGTGGGCGGGACGCACGCGGCGGCACGCGGCGGCACGCGGCGGCACGCGGCGGCACGCGGCGGCACGCGGCGGCACGCGGCGGCACGCGGCGGCACGCGGCGGCACG
>NZ_JBMHHY010000029.1:0-154240 GCF_049739465.1 Embleya sp. AB8 | reverse complement strand
CCGATACGAGGTCAAGGCCTCTCACTTCGGTGCGTTCGTCAGCATCGCCTCCGCACTCATCTGCTACCGGCGATACGCCAAATGAGACCACTTCTGAGTCGGATCGAGAACGGTCACGCCGAAGCCTCGGCGGCTGATCTCGAACTCCTGTGCGCGATCTATGAGATCGGCGCCGAGGACCGTCGTCAGCTTGAGCAGTACGCGCGAGATGGGCAGCCTCGGTCCAAGAACTGGTGGACGCACTACGGTGACGTCCTGAGCGCCAGCTACACCGAGTACATCGCCTGGGAGAATGAAGCGGTTCGTTACTTCGACTACCTGCCGCTCGGTATCCCAGGGCTGTTGCAGACGCGGGACTACGCCCGAGCCATGCACACCGGTGGCTACTTCGGGTTCGGGGAGATGCAGATCGACGACCTCGTCGACGTCCGCATGCAGCGGCAGAAGCTCCTCGATGGCCCGGAGCCGTTGGTTGTGGAAGGCTTCGTGCACGAAGCAGCGCTACACATCCAACTCGGCGGACGAGCGGTGCTCCATGGGCAACTCGCCTACCTGCGCGAGGCGATGGGACGTCCGAACGTCAACCTGCACATCATTCCGAACACGGCCTGCGCCATGCTCACGATCTCCAACGGCATTACTGTGCTGGAGTTTCCGGACGATGACCCGGATGTGACGTTCTTCGACGTGGTGGGTGCGACGCTGCTCCGTGAGGATCCCAGGGATGCCAGGCGTGCCCGCCGCATCTTCGGCAAATTGACCGAAGTGGCGCTGACATCAGGGGCGGCGGAAGCGCTCCTCTCCAGCCGAATGAAAGAGACGAAGTGAGCGACCAGAACCACCGCATTGCCGCGGCACTTACCTCTCCGGTGTGGCGCAAGTCCACCTACTCGGGCGAGGGGAACGCCTGTGTCGAAACTGCACCGATGGCTTCGAGGATCGGGGTACGCGACAGCAAGTTGGCAGACAGCCCCGTGCAGGCATACGGTCCCCGGGCCTGGAACGCGTTGACACGCGCGTTGAAGGTTGTCTGACTGGATGTATGGCTCTGCCGCACGACAAGCCGGCGGCCGGCTCGGTGCCGACCTACGACGTGCCAGGACGGAATGCGCCGACCCGGCGCTCACGATTGCCTGATCTGTCCGGTTGCCGGTAGCGAAACGCCCTCGGCGTCGGGGAGTTCGCTGCCGGCAGCGGTCCGGCACATCCGTTCGCGAATGATGGACCGCAAGATCGGAACGGCGTGATTGCCGACTACACCTGCCGGCGCAACGCTCGCACCGCGCCCAAGACGGGTTTCGCACCCGATGCGCCGGTCTGTACGCGGACCCGAGCACTCTGTTCTGGTCGCCCGAACTGCCCTCACACCTCGCGGACTTCTACGATCAGCAGAGTTCCTTGGCTTCCCGCACGAACGGCGTGCCGAGTGCCCGCCTCGACGACGTACATCTCACCCGACCCCACCGTCACCTGGGCGTCTTCGATGCTCAATTCCAGCCGGCCATCGAGCACCAGCAACACCTCGACGGTGCAATGCGTCTCCTCTGCCACCGGCAGCTCGTCCATGCGTAGCACCTTTATGCAGGCCGTTCCCACCTCTCCCAGCAGACGAGAGTTCCACGCGTCCGGCAGCGCGGCGGCGGTCCGGAACAGGTCGACGACACTCATGACATGCCTCCCAGCGGGCCCCTCCGGTCATGCCGGGAGAAGTCCGCGTTGCGGTCAATGGATGCTTGGAAGCTACTTGACCGGCGACAACAAGTGATCGACCGTTCGGCAAAGCCTCTGCGCTCAGTCGACGACCGGGTGAAGGTTGCGAGGCGAACCACTTGCGGCAGCGAACGCCCTCGTCTCCGGCCGACGCCGATCGAGTCCGGCGTGGTCCCGCCACTCCACGGAGGGCAACGCGTGCATCGAAGCCGCGTTGGCGGGGGCGGTGATCGGGGTTCGGGACACCACGTCGGGGGAGGTGGCTCGGTGCCGACGGCGCGGGATGACGGTGCTGGAGATGTTGGCCATGTCGTGACCTGGATAGGGTCGTTGCATGCTGCGGCTGCCTGGGGTTGAGTGGGTTGCGGACGTTGAGACGGATCCGATCCGGGCGCTGGAGTTGTTCGTCTTGGGCTGGTTCCCTGCCGAGCAGCAGCCGGAGGCGGGCGAGGACACGAGCGGAACGGACGAACTCGACGACATGTCAGCGGCGTTGGCCGTCGTGCACCGGTTGGCCCGTTCGCGTCCGGCGCTCTACGCGTTCCACGATCCGCTGTGGCGGCGGCTTCGACGGGTGAAGCAAGCCGCCAACCCCTACAGGGCCAGGTCTTGAGCTTGTTCCCAAGGTCGGACTGGACCAGGCATCCGGCAGCGGGTCGCCACGCGTTACCCGAGCAAATCCGATGGCACCAACAGCTTCGGACGACGAGACTGCACCGGTGAACAGCCTTCCGTCGATACCCGGCCCGCTCCCGCTGCCGGACCCGCGCGCCTGTGATGTCGTTCTCGACTATGCGGGTATGCACGACCTGGTTGCCGACCTGGTTCTGCCCGGATGCGCGTCCATGTACGTCATGAGCGCCTTGGAAACCTCCCGCGAACTCATCAGGCACTCGTACTATCGGTACGAGTTCGCCACCGTCGCCGTCGTGCATTCCTTGTGTGCCCTGGAGTGCGTCCTGGCCGAGCGGTTGGCCGTCGACAAACCGCTCCAGGATCTGATCAAGCAGGCCACCGACGCAGATCTCATCGCTGCCGAACTCGCCAAGGAGCTCGACCGCAGCCGACTGCTGCGCGACAAACTCATGCAAGGCGTGGTCAGTGCCGACCTCAGTCCGGCCAGGGCCGTCCACCTGGTGCGTGCTGTCTTCGATGCTGTTGCCCTGCTCCTTCGTTCACCCGCTGCGGCGGCGGAAGCGACAGCCGGCGACATGAGCGGAGCACAGCCCGAGAACCGACTCGCCCGGTTGTGGGAGGAACACCTGCACGCACCGTTTCCGGCAAGCTTCCGCGGCGTGGACGTCGAGGGCGTCGACTTCATCCTCCTGGACGCCGACGTTGCCGGCCTCGTCCAGAGAGAGTTGTCGAACGGCGGACTCGACGACAATGGCATTGCCATCCTCTGGGCGTGCATCGCCGACCTCGACAAGGTCGCGCCCGTGATCAACGAGGAGTACTGCGCCTCCTACTTCACGAGACTTCGAACGATGGCCGAACTCACCGCGACGCGCCACATCCCCGCCGCGACCTGACCACCGGGGTTGAAGACGGACTCGGACGATCCCACCGACCTTCTCAAGGTCCGGCTCGGCCGCGTTCGATGGCGGTCTCGGGGCGTCGGACGGTTTTGCCCACGTCGCAGCGGGTGGCGGGTCGCTTGTTCCTGGAGCCGAGCGGCCGGCCGGGGCCCGGTTTGGTGGGTTTGGGCGCACGGGCCGGGCAAGCCAAGGCTGGGCGGAGGTTCCTGAACCCCCGGCGGACTCGGGCCGGAGTGAGCCTGTTCGGTTCGACGGGCCTCTTCCGGGGCCGGTGGAGGTCTTCGGCGGTCGGACGGATGAGCCCGAGCCGGGTGTGGGCGGTGATGACCAGCCACGTCCGGCGATCGGCCGCCTCGGGGGTGCGGACCTTCGGGCGGGTCCAGCCGAGTGTCTGCTGGATCATGCGGAACGTGTGCTCCAGGTCGAACCTTCGCAGGAACGCCTGCCGGCGCACGTCCACTTCGGCACCGGACCTGCCGGTGGCCGAGGACCACGGCCGGACCGGCAGCAGCTCTCCACCGGCCGGCAGTCGGTCGGCTTCCAGGCGGATCAACTCAACGTCCCCTCCAGGAGGGGGAGTTCGCCGTCGTGGTCGATCCACGCGGAGCGGGTGGTGAGCTGCGGGTGGATGCGGTCCCGCGCCATCACGGAGGCGGTGCCGTAGCGGTCGGTGACCTGTGTGGTGGCCACGTCCGGCTCGCCCCAGGTCTCGGGTTTCGCGGACCGGAACTCCTTGCCGTGCTTGGGCGGATGTCCGCCCTGGGCGGTGAGATCCACGGACTGGGCACGGGTTTGCGCATCACCCGGTCCGACCGCAGCCGGCCCAGCACCTCCACCGGCAGGCCCTGGAGCAGGTGGGCCAGGCGCGGGGCGTCGTAGCCGGCGTCGAAGACGACCAGGATGTCCGGTCGGATGTTCAGGCGTTGCCCGTGTCGTCGGCGGGTGGTGTGGGGCGGTTCAGGCGCCAGATTGCCTCGATCCCCTCACCGGAGGGGGCTACGGGCGGCATTGCCGGTTCGCGTCGGATTTCGGTGAAGCCCAACCGGCGCGGTATGGCGGCGCTGGAGGCGTTGGCCAGGTCGTGCGCGATTTCCAGGTAGTCGACGTCCGGCAGCGTGAACATCTCGGCGATCAGGGCCGCCGTCGCTCTCGTGGCGATGCCCTGGCCGGTGGCGGCCGGGTGCAGCCAGTAGCCGATGCGCCGGCCCTGAGGTTCGGGTCCGAGCGCGGCCTGGCACATGCCGATGGGAGTGTCGGCTTTGGCGATGGCGTAGTTGTACACCTCACCGGCTGCCCACTTCGACTCGAACCTCGCGAGGAGGTCTCGGGTGTGTTCCTCGCTGTGACCGTCGACCCACGGCTCCCAGGGGCGCAGGTGGTCCAGAGACTCCTCGATCAACTTGAACGCCGAAGCGAAGTCGCGCTGCCCCCGCCAGCTTCGCAGGACGAAGTCCCCGCAGTCGATGATCCGCCTCGGTCGTGCCATGACGACCATGATCGTTCGCAGCACGGCTCTTCGCAACGGGGTACCACCGCCGCCCGGGAGGTCGGTGCCCGACTCCCGCTGCGTGAGGCAGCAGGTGAACGTCCCACGTCGGGGCCGTGGGTACGGACAGCTCGCGGAGATCACCGACAGCCGTGTTGGGACCACCGGTTCGTGGCTATGTACGCGACGTCGTCGACCCGGCCACCATGGGAGGTGCCGGCGAAAGTGCGGTTCGGGGCAGTTCGTCGGGCGGGTTATTTGCCTTGCTTGGTAAGGGTGTTCGGCGGCGTCCAGGCGTATCGGTGCTGACCGCAAGGGGGTTCACGATGGTGGGCGTCGCGATCATTGGGGCCGGGTTTGCCGGGATCTGTATGGCGATTCGGCTGCGGCAGGGTGGCATCGACGACTTCACGGTGTATGAGAAGGCCGACGAACTGGGTGGAGTGTGGCGGGACAACACCTATCCGGGGGCGGGGTGCGATATCCCTTCGGTGCTCTACTCGTATTCGTTCGCCCAACGCGACGACTGGTCGCGGGTGTTTCCCGAGCAGCACGAGATATTGCGCTATCTGCACGACTGCGCACGGGAGTTCGGGATCGACGGGCGGATCGAGCTGGGTGTCGAGGTGCGCTCGGCCGGGTGGGACGAGGGGACCTCCGCCTGGCACCTGGAGACCTCGCGCGGGCCGCGTACCGCCCGCGCGCTGGTGTCCGCCGTCGGCCAGCTCAACCGCCCGCGCTACCCGGACCTGCCCGGCCTGGATTCGTTCGCCGGCACCGCGTTCCACTCCTCGCGCTGGCGGCACGACCACGACCTGACCGGCCGCACGGTCGCGGTGATCGGTACCGGGCCCAGCGCCGTGCAGCTCGTGCCGCGGATCGCCGAGCGGGTGCGGAGGTTGTACGTGTTCCAGCGCTCGGCGAACTGGCTGGTCCCGAAGTCGGATCGGGCCTACGGACCCACCGCACGGCGGGTGTTCCGGATCCCGGCGGCGCGGCTGGCCGCGCGCGGGGCGACCTACCTGCGTGGGGAGACTGCGGTCTACTGGGCCGTGCACGGTGACCCCGGGGCCAAGCTGGTGGAGACGATGGCGCGTCGGCACCTGGCCGATCAGGTCGCCGAGCCGCGGCTGCGCGAGCGGTTGACGCCCGACTTCCCGATCGGCTGCAAGCGGATCCTGATCTCGTCCGACTTCTATCCGACGCTGACCCGGGACCACGTCGAACTGGTCACCGACCTGATCACCGAGGTGCTCCCGACCGGCCCGCGCACCGCCGTACGCGACTACGCCGTGGACACGCTGATCCACGGAACCGGCTTCCTGGCCACGGAGTTCCTGCGTCCGATGGAGATCACCGGGCGGGCCGGCGTACGACTGCACGACGTGTGGCGCGATGGCGCCGCGGCCCATCTCGGCATGACCGTGCCGCGTTTCCCGAACCTGTTCCTGCTCTACGGGCCCGGCACCAACCTGGGCCACAACTCGATCGTCTACATGATCGAGAGTCAGGTCGCCTACGTGGTGCGGAAGTTGCGCGGCGAGCGGGTCCACGAGGTGACCGAGGCGGAATTCGAGGCCGACCAGCGGGAGTTGCGCGCGAACCTGGCGGGCACGGCGCTGGAGGCGAACTGTACGAGCTGGTACAAGGACGCGAACGGCAGGGTGACCACGAACTGGCCGTCGCACACGTACCGGTACCGGTTGGCGACCTGGTTGGCCTGACTCGGCCCCCCGGGTGTGCGGTCGGCTCGTTCGCTCCGGTGCCGCCATCGGAGCGGGTCGGCGGTGCGGTGGCGCATTCGGGTTCCGGGCCGGACCGGGTGCCGGCGGCAGACAGCCGTGTGCGTGAGGAGTGCCGGCCTTAGCGTTGCATCTGTGACTGACTTATCGCGCTCCGTAGGCAGGCATGGGGAGTCGGGCGCCGGGACGGTGGGTGGGCGAGGGGTCTTGGAGGGGGCGTTCGCGCTGCTCGACGTGCTGGCGGAAGTGGGGGAGGTGGGACTGACGCGGTTGTCGGAGGCCGCCGACCTGCCCAAGGCGACGGTGCATCGGCTGCTGGGGCAATTGACCGCGTTCGGCGCCGTGGAGAAGAGAGGCGACCGCTACCGGATAGGACCGGTCGTCTTCCGGCTGGGGCAGGCATGGCAGCCGGATCCGACGCTGTTGCGGGCGGCCCAGGGCCCGATGTTGCGCCTGGCCCGGACCACGGGTGCGTCGGTGGGCGTGGGCATTCCGGCATACGGTCAGGTGGTCGTGGTGGGCGCGGTCCCGGGCGAATCGGCCGGACGCGCACCCATGGAACCGGGCATGGCGTGGCCGCGATTCACCGCGGCGGGCAAGGTCCTGCGGGCGTGGACGTCGGCCGGCACGCCCGGCGCCGCGGCGATGCCGGCTGCGGAGGTGGCGCGGATCCGTGCGGCGGGCGTGGCGTTCGACCACGGGGGGAACGTGTCGAGCGGCGTTCGGTGCGGGGCGGTCCCCCTCATGGGGGTCGATGCCGATACTCCCGTCGCCGTCCTGTGTGCCATGGTCGGCGCCGCGTATCCGCTGCCGAGGCTGGCCGCCGCGCTGACCCGGACCGGCGCGGTGATCGCCGCCGCGCTGCCGTGAGTGCGTCGCCGGGAGGCCGGCGGCCGGCCCGAACCGGTGTCAATTCGCGTAGTAGTCGCGCATCAGCTCCGCCGACCAGGCCGGTTGGCGGAGTTCGCCGCGCGGGCCGAACTCGCGCAGATACGGCTTCAGGTCGAGCACCGGTGTGCCGTCCACCGCGTCCAGGCCGCGTACGTGGATGTCCAGGCCGTCCACCCGTTCGAGCGAACACCGGGACACGGCGAGCCGGTTCGGCCGGTTCTTGCCGCGCTGCGCGAAGATGCCCACCAGCGGCCAGTCCGGATTGCCGCGCGGCCGGCGGGCGCCGGTCTCGATCGCCTCCTCCGGCACCCGGTGGAAGTGGAACACCACCTCCAGGTGCGAGAACTCGGCGAGTCCGGCCAGTGCCTCCGGGCCGAACCGCTCGGCGTCCAGCCGGATCACCGAGGCCACGTCGCCCCAGTGGTCGTCCACGAGTTCGACGCGCGGGCCCGACACGTGCCCGATCGCACGCAGCGTGACCTCCTGGAGCGACTCCGACTCCGACTCCGACTCCGACTCCGACTTCGATGCCGACTCCGATGCCGACTCCGATGCCGACTCCGATGCCGACTCCGATGCCGACTCCGATGCCGACTCCGACTCCGATGCCGACCTCGACTCCGACTTCGACTTCGACTCCATGTGAGTGCCTCGTTCCGGTGTTCTACGTCGTCAGATCCAGTGCGTGCACGACCAGTTCGGTCAGCGCGTGCACCGCGCTTTCCCGATTTCGGGCGTCGCATTCCGTCAGCGGGGTACGCGGGCCGATCGACAGCGCGTCGCGCAGGTCCTCCTCGGGATAGCGCGGCGCGTCGTCGAAGAGGTTGACCGCGACCACGAACGGGATGCCGGAGCGCTCGAAGTAGTCCACCGCCGGAAAGCTGTCCTCGAGGCGCCGGGTGTCCACCAGGACGATCGCGCCCACCGCGCCGCGCACCAGGTCGTCCCACATGAACCAGAACCGGTTCTGCCCCGGGGTGCCGAACAGGTAGAGGACCAGGTCGTCCTCCAGGCTGATCCGGCCGAAGTCCATCGCGACCGTGGTGGTGCGCTTCTCCGGCAGGCCGGACAGGTCGTCGAGGTCCTCGCTCATCACCGTCATGACCGATTCGGTGGTCAGCGGCGGGATTTCCGACACCGCCGCGACCAACGTGGTCTTGCCGACGCCGAAGCCGCCCGCGACCACGATCTTGGTCGAGGTGATCGGCGGTCCCTCGCCGATCCGCCGACCGGCGGCGCCCGCGGCGGGCATCGGGATGGCCGGCACCTCGTCGCCGAGGCCGCCGCGTCCGCCCAGATCAAATCTTGCGTAGTCCACCGAGCACCCTCTCCAGCAGCGCGCGATCGGGTCGGCCGGCCTCGTGGTCGGCCTGGTACACGCTGATGCGGCCCTGTGCGGCCAGGTCGCTGATCAACACCCGGACCACGCCCAACGGCATGTGCAGGATCGCGGCCACCTCGGCCACCGAGCGAACTCCTCGGCACAGGTGCACGATCCGGGCCACCTCCGGCATGTCGCCGGTCTCGTCCTGCGGGCAGTCCAGCGTGGTCACCAGCGTTTCCACCAGCAGCACGTGGCCGTAGCGGGTGCGTCCACGGGTCAGCGTGTAGGGCCGCACCCGCGAGGTGCGACCGCCCGGTTCGGGTCGGGCCGAATATCCCCGCCCGTCGTCGTAGTCGGAAAATCCACCGTCAGGAGCCAACGCGACCACCTCCACGGTCCTGGTGCATCTGTGCGCGCAGGGCCGGCGTCAGGACGTGACCGGCGCGCCGAACGAACGAGGTCATCTGGTAGGCGATCACGCCCAGATCGGCGGACGCGCCCGCGTGTACACCCAGGCAGGAGCCGTCGCTGATGGACATCGCCACCACGTAGCCCTCGGCCATCGTGACGATCTCCTGGCGTACCGCGCCCATGTCGAGCACCCGCGAGGTGCCCTCGGCCAGCGCCACCAGGCCGCTGACGATCGCGCCGAGTTGCTCCTCCGCGTCGCTCGCGGCGCCCGCCGCGTCCGGGCCGCGCGCGCCGGCCAGCATCAGGCCGTCGGAGGAGACCAGGACGACCTCGCGGACCCCCGGGACGTCCCCGGCGAGGCCGGCCACCAGCCAGTCGACATCGCGTGCCGTGGTGCCATTCGACCCGGTCACCGGTCTCCACCTCCTGTCTCCTCCCGCGCGTCCGGCGGGAAGGTGGGTTCTTCGTCGGACGACGCGACCAGGGGGGTCGGGTCGTCCTCCCGACGGGCCGCCTGGAGCCCTTCCTGAAAGCCCGTCAGCCGCTTGCGCAGCTCGGCGGCGGAGAGCGCCCCGGTGTGCCGGGTTTCGGGCTCCGCGGCGGGCTCCGCAGTGGTCGGGGTGCGCAGCGAGCCGTTGAGGTCGCCCGCCACCAGGCGCTTGGGCAGGCCGCGTCGGGTGCGGCCGACGGCCGAGACGGCCGGCCCCGAGCCGTCCGCGGCGCGGGCCGGCTGCGGTTGCGCGGGCGGGTTCGGCTGGGCGGGCGGTTTTCGGGCCGCTGCCTTCGCCGGGTTCGCCCGCCGGGCGGGCGGGGGAACCTCGGCCGGGGCCGGGGTGGCGGGCCTGGTGGGCTCGAACAGCTCGCCGGGGGCGACCAGTTTCGCCGCCGCGGTGTCCGGGGTCGGCGCGGGGTTGGCCGCCGGCGTGCGCTTGGGCAGGCCCTTGGGCGTCTTGGCGGGCGGCGCGGCGCCCTCGCGCGGCACCACCGGACCACGCGGCGCGAGCGGCGTGGCCCGGGCCGCGGCGACGGCCGGCGCCGCACTCGGCCCGGCCGACCCGGCCGCGCGGGTCGCACCGGCCGCACCGCTCGGGCCGGCCCCGTTCGACCTCGCCGCCGGCAGCGCCAGCCGTGCCGCGCCCGGCGGGATGGCCCGCGCGCCGGCGCCGGCCCCGGGGACGGCCATCCGGTCCCGCTCGCGCTCCTGTTCGCGGTCGCGCTCGGCGGAGAACTCGGCGGGGGAGGGCCCGGTGCCGTGGAACGCGGTCGCCGGGATCACCACGACCGCGCTGAGCCCACCCTGCGGGCGTGGCCGCAACTGCACCCTGATCCCGTGTCGGCGGGCCAGCCGGCCGACCACGAACACGCCCAGGCCGCCGCCACTGGCGGCCTCCTCCTCGGCGCTGTCCCGCTCGATCTGCGAGTTCAACTCGGTGAGCCGGTCCGCCGGTACGCCGATCCCGCTGTCGTTCACGGACAACACGACCTCGCCGTTCTCCAGCGTCCAGCCGCCGATCTCCACCCGGGACTCGGGCGCCGAGTAGGCGGCGGCGTTCTCCAGGAGTTCGGCGAGCAGGTGGCCGACGTCGTCGGCGGTACGCCCGAGCACATCGGCGCGCGGCACGTGGCCGACGTCGATCCGCTCGTAGCGCTCGATCTCGGAGACGCCGGCGCGGACCACGTCGAGCAGCGGGATCGGCGGGCGCCGGCCGCGTCGTTCGTCCGCGTCCGCGAGCACGAGCAGGTTCTCGCTGTTGCGGCGCATCCGGGTGGCCAGGTGGTCGAGCCGGAACAGGTCCTGCAGCCGCTGGGGTTCGTCCTCGCCGTGTTCGAGCTTCTCGATCAGGTCCAGCTGCCGCTCGACCAGGGTCAGCGTGCGCATCGACAGGTTCACGAACACGTCGTGCACCCGGCCGCGCATCAGCGTCTCCTCGTCGGCGAGCGCCGCGCGCCCGCGCAGGAGCTCGCCGTGTTCGGCCTCCAGACGCGCCCGTTCGGCCTCGAGCCGGGCGCCCTCCGCGGCCTGACGCACGGTCAACTCGCGCAGCCGGGCGATGCGCTGCTCGGAGACCCGGTGGCGCAACCACCCGGCGATCGAGGACAGCGCGACGGCGGTGGTGAGCAAGGTGCCGGCGAGCACCGATTCCCATACCGTGTCGGAATCGCCGAGCAGCACCACGGCGGTGGTGATCCCCGCCAGCGCGAAGACGGCCGCCGCGGAACCGAGCCCCGCAGCCACGCCGCCCCCCGAGCGCCGGCTCCGGTGAACGGGAGCGGGAACGCGTACGGGAACCGCGTCCGCTGCGATGGGTGTTCCTGGATGCCCCTGCCCATACATGAGACGTGAGCATATCGTCGGACCTTCTCACCGGGTGCCCTCGGAAGTCACGCGAGTTACCCCGAAAACGGCCGAAAGGCCCCGCCCGACGATTGTCGGGCGAGACCTTTTCGGTCTACGGGGCAATTCTTTTGACGAAGAGTCAGGCAAACCGCCCGAACGCGGCCGGGCCGGCCGGCCCGAACGCGCCGGTCACACGTCGCGCGAACGCAGCCGGATCCCACCCGCGATCAGCGCGATCGCCGCGTAGCACGCGATCAGCAAGAGCGACGGCCATGGACCCGGCCCGCTGCCCTTGTCGCTTTCACCGATCAGCCTGGCCAGCGCGAACATCGGCGAATATTCCATCACCTTCGAGCCGACCGAGTGCGGCAGGAACGGACCGATGATCATCGGCAGCAGGATGGCGCCCATCAGCGCGGTGATCGCGCCCGCCGAGTGCCGGATCAGCACGCCCAGGCCCAGGCCGAACAGGCCGATCACGGCGAGGTAGAGCGAGCCGCCGAGGACGCTGCGCAACAGGTGGGCGCCGATCTCGGGTTCGCCGATCCGGGAGGTGAGCATCGCCCTGCCGAGCACGGCGGTCAGACCGATGGTGACCAGCCCGACCACGAACATCAGGCCCGCGAAGACCACGCCCTTGGCGGCCAGCACCTGGATGCGGCGCGGGTACGCGGTCAACGTGGTACGGATCATCCCCGTCGTGTACTCGGCGGAGATGGTCAGCACGCCCAGCGTCGCGGCGGCGAGCTGCGCGATGATCACGCCGATCAGCGCGATGCTCACGTAGTCGTCTTTGGGCTTCGGGTTGACCGTGCCGGCCAGCAGGATGCCCAGCCCCACGATCAGCAGCACGATCACGGCCAGCGTCCACATGGTCGAGCGGACCGTGCGGATCTTGGTCCACTCGGACAGCAACACCCGGCCGAAGCCCGCGTTGCCACCGCCCACTTGCCCACCGAGCTGAGCCGCGGGCACCGGCGGGTGGGGGGCCTGCTGCGCGGGCGGCGGGAACTGCTGCATCTGCTGCGGCGCGGTCATGTGTGCGGCGGCCATCGCATGCGGCGGGCCCTGCGGCATGGGGGGCGGAGTGTTCTGTGCCATCGCTCAGCCCTCGCTTCCGTTGGCGTGCGGGTAGGACGGGGACGGGGCGCCGACCGGCGCACCCCACGGCGCGCCGGGCGCGCCCTGCTGCGGATATCCGGGCGGCGGACCGGCGAACTGCGGACCACCGGGCTGCGGATAACCGGGCGGCGGTGCCATCCTGGGCGGACCCCAACCCGGCGGCGGGCCGCCCGGCAGCCCGGCGCGGTACTCCACGCTGTGCTGGGTCATCCGCATGTAGACCTCTTCGAGCGAGTCGAAGCGCGGCGACAACTCGTGCAGGGCGATGCCGTGTTCGGCGGCGAGGTCACCGATCGCCGCCGGCGGCAGCTCGTGCACGCGGAACGCGCCCGGCACCGCCTGGTCGGGGGTGACCGTCGCGCCCTTGCCCTGGAGCACCGTGTTCAGCCTGTCCACCTGCGGCGAGCGCACCACGGTGAAGGACTGCGAGTTGGTCTCGATGAAGTCGCGCATCGAGGTGTCCGCGATCAGCTTGCCCTGACCGATCACGATCAGATGGTCCGCGGTCACCTCCATCTCGCTCATCAGGTGACTGGAGACGAAGACGGTGCGACCCTCGGAAGCGAGCTGCTTCATCAGGTTCCGGATCCACAGGATGCCCTCGGGGTCCAGCCCGTTGACCGGCTCGTCGAACATCAGGATGCCGGGGTCGCCGAGCAGCGCCGAGGCGATGCCGAGCCGCTGGCCCATGCCGAGCGAGAAGCCCTTCGCGCGCTTCTTGGCGACCTGGGTCAGGCCGACCATCCCGAGCACCTCGTCCACCCGGCGGTTGGGGATGCCGTTGCTCTGCGCCAGGCACAGCAGGTGGTTGTACGCGGTCCGGCCGCCGTGCATCGCCTTGGCGTCCAGGAGCGCGCCCATCTCCCGCAGCGGGGCCTGGACGTGGTCGTACGGGCGGCCGTTGACCGTGACGTTGCCGCCGGTCGGTGCGTCCAACCCGAGGATCATCCGCATGGTGGTCGATTTGCCGGCCCCGTTCGGGCCGAGGAAGCCGGTCACCGAGCCCGGACGCACGTGGAAGGACAGCTGATCCACCGCCAGCTTGGTTCCGTAGCGTTTGGTGAGCCCTCTCGCTTCGATCATCTGTTGCCGCACTCCCAGGATGGATTCGGTGGACGAGCCACGTCGTTGCCTACTGCGCCTTCGAGCTTAGGGGCGAATCGTTGCTGCGGAGGGCCGTCGCGCGTCGCGTGCACATTGGGTCACGAGTTCGAGGCGACTCTCACAATGTCATCCTTGAGGATGATTGACATGATTGATGATGATCGTGGCGGAGCATGCGGGATTTGCCCTGAATTTTCCGAATGGCCGGCATCGGATCGGCGCCGAGAGACGAAAATGCGGCCGGGCGGCGGACGGGTCCTCATGGAACCCGCTCGCCGCCCGGCCGCGAGAATCGACCGTCGCCGGCGCTGCCGTTGCCCCGCCAAGGGAGCGCGGGGGAGCGTCAGCGGCTCTGCTGCGCCGGCACACCCGGCATCTTGTCGTCGTCGTCATCGATGCTCACACCCGCGGCGGCGACGGCCGCGCCGGTGAGGGTCGCCAGCATCTCGCGCACGTTGGTCAGCTGCGCGTTGATGCTGTCGCGACGGTGGGTCAGCGCGGCCAGCTCGCGCTCGGACTCCGAGCGGATCCGGTCCGCCTTGGCCCGCGCGTCGGCGACGATGTCGTCGGCCTGACGCTGCGCCGTCTCGATCGTCTGCCGCGACCGACGCTCGGCGTCGGTACGCAGCTTCTCGGCCTCCAGGCGCAGCTGTTCGGCCCGGTGCTCGACCTCGGACAGGCGCTTTTCGGCCTTGGCCTGACGCGCCGCCAGGTCCCGCTCGGACTGCTCGCGACGCTTGGCCAGGTTGGTCTCGAAGTCCGCGGCGGCCTGGGCGGCCTTGGCCCGGGTCTCCTCGAAGAGCGCCTCGGCCTCCTCGCGCTTGGCGGACGCGTCCTTGGCCGCCTCGCCACGCAGCTGCGCGGCGTCGCTCTTGGCCTTGTCGAGGATCCGCGAACCCTCGTCCTCGGCCTTGGCCTTGCGCTCCTTGCCGTACTGCTCGGCGTCGGAACGCACCTGCTGGGCCGCGGCCTCGGCCAACTCGCGGTGCTGATCGGCGGCGCGGCGGGCCTCCTCGCGCAGGTCCTTCGCCTCCTCCTCGGCCAGGCGGAGGATCTTCTCCACCCGGGCGCCGAGACCCGCGTAGGACGGTTCGGCGTCGGCGAGTTGGGCCTGCGCGTTCTGGCTTTCGAGGTGCAGTTCCTCGATCCGCTTCTCCAGCGCCGAGATCCTCGCGAGCGCGCTGTCACGGTCCGAGACGAGCTTCGTGATGCGATCGTCAACCTGCGAACGCTCGTACCCTCGGCGGACGATGTCGAAGCCGTGCGGAGAGTTAGTGTCGCTCATGGGGTTCCTGTCGTATGACCGGTGCGGTGAATGAGGTGACGGGTGGAATCCTGGCACGAATCGGGCGGGGCATCGACCCGACCGGAAGATGAGAACCGGCCGGCATCGCTCAATCGGATGACGACGAACCGGCACCCTTCGACCCGGGGCCCTTGCCCGACGAGGAGTTGCCCTTGCCGGCGGCCAGCCCCGCGGGCGCGGCGAGCGCGTCGAGCACACCCTGCACGCGCGACATCTCGGCGGTGATGTCCTTGCGTCTGCGGTTCAACTCGTCGAGTTTGCGCTGTCCGTCGGCGCGATGACGGTCGGCGTCCTTGCGCGCCTCGGTGCGCAGTCGCTCCGCCTCCTTCCGCGCCTCGTCGAGCACCTTCTCGGCATCCGCGGCGGTCTTGCGCCGGACCGCCTGCGCCTCCCGCTGGGCCGCGGCCACCTGTTCGGCCACCTTCGCCCGCAGGTCGTCCGCGCCCTTCTGGGCGTCGGCGAGGCGCTGTTCGGCTTCCGAGAGCAACGCCTCGGCCTTCTTCACCGCGGCAATCCGTACCCTATCCGCCTCGGAACCGGCCTTGTCGCGAATCCGCTCGGCTTCCTCCGCCGCGGCCACCTTCATCTTCTCGGCGTCCACCCGGGCCTCGCTCACCTGTTCCTCCGCGGCGGCGACCAGATCGTCCACCCGCTTGCCCGCCTGCTTCAGGCCCTCCGCGGCCTGCCGGCGCGCGCGTTCGACGACCTGCTCGGACTCCTTGTCGGAGCGTTCGCGCGTCGCGGTGGTGTCCCGGCGGGTCTCGCTGATCATCGCGTCCGAGTCCTTGCGCGCCTTCTCTATCACCGCCGTCGCCTCGGCGCGCAGTCGTTCGTCCTCGGCCTCGGCCTCGGCGATCCGCCGGTCGGCGGCTTCGTTCGCCTCGGCCACGCGTAGTTCGGCCTTGCGCTCGGCGGTGCCGACGATCTCGGTGGCCCGGCCCTTGGCGTGAATCAGCAGCTCTTCCGCCTCGTTGCCGGCCTGCTCCAGCTCGGCCCGGGCCCGGTCGCGCAGTTCGGTCGCGGCCTGCTCGGCCTCGCGCAGCTCCTTGTTCGCCGCCTCCCGCCCGGCGGTTCGGGTGCGCTCCGCCTCGCGGTCGGAGTCGGACTTCATGCGATCGGCGTGCTTGCGCGCCGCGGTGACCGTCGCGTCCGCCTCCGCGCGCGCCCGCACCAGCGTGGTCTCCGCGTCGCCGCGGGCCTTGCTCAGGTCGCGCTCGGCCAGCGCGGTGAGCCGGTCCGACTCCTCCCGGGCGGCGTCCTCGATGCCCACCACCGCGGCGCGCACCGCCTCCGCCTCGGCCTGCGCCTCGGCGACCGCGCGAGCCGCGTCCTCCTTGGCCAGTCGGGCCTGGGTGGTCGCGCTCTCCAGCAGATCGCTGCCGCGCGACTCGGCCTTCTCCAACAACTCGCGCGCCCGCGCCTTGGTCCGATCGCGCAGCTCGGCCGCCTCGTCCCGGGCCTCCTCCAGCGCCTGAGCGCCCTGCGTCCGCAGTCGGGTCGCCTCCGCCGTGGCCTCCTCGCGCAACCGCGCCGCGTCCACGTCGGCCTGCTCCAGCTGGGTCAGCGCGGCCGTCTCGGCCTCGCTGCGCATCCGCTCGGCCTCCTCGGTCGCCGCCGCGAGCGCCGCGGCGGCCTCGTCGCGCAAGGTGATCGAGTCCTGCTTCGCCGAGGCCAGCGTCGTGGTCGCCTCGGTGTGCAGCCGCTGCGCCTCGGTACGGGCCGCCGCCAGTGCCTCGGCGGCCTCGCGTCGCAGCGTGCCGGCCGCGGACTCGGCGTCGGCGCGCACCTGTTCGGCGTCCCGCTCGGCACGTTCGAGCAGCGCGCGGGCGGCGGTCTGTGCCTCGGACCGGGCCCGGTCCGCGTCGGTCTCGCCCTGCGCCCGCATCGTGTCCGCGTCCGCCTTGGCCGCGGCCAGCGCGGCGGCGGCCTCCTGACGCAGCGTGCGGGCCTCGCCGTCGGCCTGCTCCAGGATGCCGAGCGCGGTCTCCTCGCCCTCCGCGCGCAACCGCGCCGCGTCCTGCTCGGCCTGCTCCAGCGCGGCCCGTACCGTCGCGGCGGTCTCGGTCCGCAGGGTGTGCGCCGCGCCCTCGGCCTCGGTGCGCATCCGCTCGGCCTCGGCATCGGCCTGCGCCAGCACCGAACGGGCGGTCTCGGTGGTCTCGTCGTGCAGCGTACGGGCGGCCGTCTCGGCCTCCGTGCGCATCCGCTCGGCCTCCTCGTCCGCCTGTTCGAGCACCGAACGTGCGGTCTCGGTGGTCTTCTCCCGCAGCGCCTGCGCGGCGGTCTCCGCCTCGGTGCGCATCCGGGTCGCGTCCGCTTCGGCCCCGGCCACCAGCGTGCGGGCCTGCTCGGTGC
Organism: Embleya sp. AB8; assembly: GCF_049739465.1. Classification (NCBI taxonomy): domain Bacteria; kingdom Bacillati; phylum Actinomycetota; class Actinomycetes; order Kitasatosporales; family Streptomycetaceae; genus Embleya; species Embleya sp. AB8. Next base: position 136,913 of record NZ_JBMHHY010000029.1, on the reverse strand, counting down.
TCTCCGCACGCAGCGCCGCCGCCGCGCTTTCCGCCGACTCGCGCACCGAACGGGCGGTCGCCTCGGTCTCCTCGCGCAGCGTGCGCGACTCGGTCTCGGCCTCCTCGCGCATCGAGGTGGCGTCCCGGCGGGCGGCCGAACGCATCCCGTCGGCCTCCTCGCGCGAGTCGGTCAGGATCTTCTCGGCCTCCTCGCGGGCCTTGCCGATCAACTCGTCGGCCTTGACCGCGGCCGACTGGGTACGGGCGCCGGCGTCGGCCCGAGCCTGCTCCATGGTGGCCTGGGCATCCGCCCGGGCCAGTTCGAGTGCGGCCTCGGCGTCGGCGGCGGACTGCTCGGCCCTGGCCCGCAGTTCCTCGGTACGGGTGCGCAGCTCGGCGGCCTGCCGCTCCGCCTCCACCCGCATCGACTCGGCCCGGGCCACCGCCTGATCGCGCAACTCGGTCGCGGCCTGCTCGGCGCCGCGGATCAGCTCGTCGGCCGTGCGCGACGCGTCGGCGGCGGCCTTTTGGGCCTGCGCCCGGGCGGAGGCGAGCAGCTCCTCGGCCTCGGCGTGCGCGCGGCCCGCGTGCTCGGCCGCCTCGGTACGCACCCGCTCGGCCTCGGCCCGGGCCGCCTCGACCCGCTCCGCGGCCTGTGCCGCGGACTCCTCGCGCAGTTGCTCGGCGGCGCTCGCGGCCTCGCTGCGCAGGGTCTGCGCCTCGTCCCGGGCGCGCTGCAACTCCTCGCCGGCCTCCGCCTGTTGACGGGTGGTCATCTCGCGCAGCCGGTGGGTGTCGGCGACCGCCTTCTCGCGCAGCTTGCCGGACTCGGCGCGGGCCGACTCAAGCAGCTCCTCGGCGCTCTCCACCGCCTTGGCCCGCACCTGTTCGGCGTAGTCACGGGCCTCGCCGGCCAGTCGATCGCTCGACTCGCGGGTGCGGACCTCCACCGCCTCCGCGTCGGCCTGTGCGCGGGCGCGCAACTCGTCGGCCTCGGTGCGGGCTTCGCTCTGGACCCGATCCGCCTCGGAGCGGGACTTGCTCATCAGGTCGTCGGCCGCCCGGGCGGCGGTCTCCAGGCGCTCCGCGGCGCCCGCCTCGGCGTTGGTGAGCAACTCCTTGGCCTCGGCCCGGAGTCGGTCCACCTCCTGCCGGCGGCGCTCGATCTCGGCGCGTGCCCCGGCCTCCAACTCGTCGACCCGGGCCAGGGTTTCCTCACGCGCGGTGTCCAACTCGGCGCGGGTGTCCGTGCGCAGCGCCTCGGCCTCGGCGCGGGCCTCGTCGCGCAGCCGGTCGGCCTCGGTGAGCGCCTCGGCACGCAGCCGTTCGGCGCCGGCCCGGGCCTCGGCGGTGACCTTGTCCGCCTCGGCGCGGGCCTTGGTCAAGAACGCCTCGGCGTCGCCGGCCGCCTTGCCGAGCTTCTCGGTCGCCTCCGCCTCGGCGCCCTGGAGCAGGCGCTGGGCCTCGGCCTGGCGGCGGTCCGCCTCGCCGGCCGCCTCGGCGCGCAGCCGCTCGATCTCCAATTGGGCGGATTCGAGCAGTTTCGCGGTGTTCTCCGAGGCGCCCTGGGCCCGGGCGCCGGCCTCGCCGGTGACCCGTTCGGCCTCGGAGCGGGCCTCGCCGATGATCCGGGCGGCCTCCACCCGGGCGTCGCCGACCAGGCTCTCCGCGCGGGTGCGGGTCTCGGTGCGCAGCTGCTCGGACTGGTCCACCGCCGCGCTCGCCCGGGCCTTGGCCTCGGCGATCACCCGATCGGCGTCGCCCTGGGCGCGCGAGAGCAACGATTCGGCCTCGGCGCGGGTGCTCTCGCCGGTGCCGGCGGCCTGTTCGCGTGCGGCGGCGGCGATCCGCTCGGCCTCGGCGCGGGCGTTGTCCAGGAGTTGGCGCGAGCGTTCCTCGGCCTGCGCGCGCAACTGCTCGGCCCACGCGACGTTCTCGTTGACCCGGACCTCGGTGGCCTGCCGGGCCTGGGTCAGCTCCTCGTCCAGACGCCGGCGGCGCTCCATGACCTCGGCCTGCCAGTCGGCCTCGAGCCGGGCGGAGCGGGCGGCGGCCTCCTGCAGGAGGCGCTGGGTGGTCGCGCGCGACTCCTGCAGCTCGCGCTCGGCGTCCGCGCGGACCTGATCGGCCTGCAACTGGGCGTTGCGCAACATCTGCTCGGCCTGGCCGCCGATGCTGTCGAATCGGGGCGTGGCGAGTTGGCGGCGAAGGTCATGCAGCTTCGCGCGGAGAACCTCGACCTGATAGCCGAGGTCCTCCGCGTGGGCGACGGTGTCGTCGCGCTCCTTCTTCAGCCGCTTGATCTCGTCGTCGAGCTGTTCGAGGTGCTCGTCAACTTGGTAGCGGTCGTAGCCCCGCACTGTGGGGTCCCACTCCATCCCCTGGCCGCGTACGTTTCAGTACTGCATATCGGCCGTTGCCGACCGGTTGGTGACGAAACAGTCCCGTTCGTACATCCGGAACCGCCCGTACCGCATTGACTACCAGGGAGAATGGTCTCAGATCCAGGGACCGCCGTCAGACGTTACGAAAGCGGTTGATGGCGTCGATATGCCGCGCGCGCATCTCGACGTCCCGAACCCCCAGGCCCTCCTCCGGTGCCAGACACAGTACGCCCACCTTGCCCTGGTGCAGGTTTCGGTGGACGTCGTGCGCCGCCTGGCCGGTGTCTTCCAGAGCGTAGGTGCGCGACAACGTCGGGTGAATCCTACCCTTCGCCACCAGCCGGTTGGCCTCCCATGCCTCGCGGTAGTTGGCGAAGTGCGAGCCGACGATGCGCTTGAGGCTCATCCACAGATAGCGGTTGTCGTACTCGTGCATGTAGCCCGACGTCGACGCGCACGTGGCGATCGTGCCGCCCTTGCGGGTGACGTAGACCGACGCGCCGAACGTCTCCCGGCCCGGGTGCTCGAAGACGATGTCCACGTCCTCGCCGCCGGTGAGTTCGCGGATCCGCTTGCCGAACCGGTTCCACTCGCGCGGGTCCTGGGTGTGCTCGTCGCGCCAGAATCGGAAGTCCTCGGCCCGGCGGTCGATCACCAGCTCGGCGCCCATGTTCCGGCACAGCCGGGCCTTGTCCTCGGAGGACACCACGCAGATCGGCGTCGCGCCGCCGGCGAGCGCGAACTGGGTGGCGTAGGAGCCCAGACCGCCCGAGGCACCCCAGATCAGGACATTGTCCCCCTGCTTCATGCCCGCGCCGTTGCGCGAGACCAGCTGGCGGTACGCCGTCGAGTTGACCAGGCCCGGCGAGGCGGCCTCTTCCCACGACAGGTGTGCCGGCTTGGGCATCAGCTGGTTGCTCTTGACCAGGGCGATGTGGGCGAGGCCGCCGAAGTTGGTCTCGAAGCCCCAGATCCGCTGCTCGGGGTCGAGCATGGTGTCCGCGTGGCCGTCCGCGCTCTCCAACTCGACGGACAGGCAGTGGGCGACCACCTCGTCCCCGGGCTTCCAGGCGTTGACGCCCGCGCCGGTGCGCAGAACGACACCGGCGAGGTCGGAGCCGACCACGTGGTGGGGCAGGTCGTGCCGCTTGGTCAGCTCGGAGTTGCGGCCGTACTTCTCCAGGAAGCGGAACGTGGAGACCGGTTCGAAGATCGAGGTCCACACGGTGTTGTAGTTGATCGCACTGGCCATCACGGCGACGAGGGCTTCGCCGGGGCCGAGTTCGGGCAGCGGCACGTCTTCGACGTGCAGCGACTGACGCGGATCCTTGTCCCGCGATTCCAGACCCTCGAACATCGCCTCCTCGTCCTTGTGGACGGTGACGGCGCGGTACGAGTCGGGAAGGGGGAGCGCTGCGTACGCCTCCTTGGGGGTGTCCCCCGCGAGGATGGCGTCGAGGATCTCCTTCATCGTCGGCCTCCATGGGTCGGCGGTTGGAGCATGAGACAACATGAGGGAATGCTGAACTTACCCACCGGTAACGTTAGGTGGTCGGCACAAACCCGACAAGGGGCGGAGTCGCACGAACTCCACCGCTCGCTTGACGGTCTGTCAGCTTCGGGGTCGGCCGTCCGGCCGTCCGCTGCGCGGGATGCCGCGTGGGGTCGGGCGCGGAGCCGACGTCGGGTGCGGAGCGCGGGTTCGGCTCAGTGTCCGGCTTCGGGGTCGGCGGCCGAGGTCACCAGTTCGGTGAGCACACCGTGGCAGTCCTTGGGGTGCAGGAAGGTGATGCGCGAGCCCATCGAACCACGACGCGGCTCGTCGTACAGCACCCGGACGCCCTTGTCTCGGATGGCGGCCGAGTCGGTGTCCACGTCGGCGGTGCCGAAGGCGATGTGGTGGACCCCTTCGCCGTTCTTGGCCAGCCACTTGCCCACCGCCGAGTCCTCCCGGATCGGCTCCAGGAGTTGCAGGTAGGACGCGCCGCCGTCGGAGGTCTCGTTGATCTTGAGCATCGCCTCGCGGACGCCCTGTTCCTCGTTGACCTCGGTGTGGAACACCTCGAAGCCGTAGGTCGTTGTGTAGAAGTCGACCGTCTCGTCGAGGTTGTGGCAGGCGATGCCGATGTGATCGATACGGGTGAGCACCATGGCCTCCAAAGGCCGTCGAGAAACCCCGGGTTACCTGCGGGTAGATACCCGGTCCGTCGTCACGAGACTATGGGCGAGAGTCTGCCCACGATGGGCGTGGGGAAAGGGTGGGTTCCGTCACATCGAAGCCCCCTGCCACCGTCCTCGCCCTTCCGGGTAGGTTCCGGAACAACTTCACGTCCGTCGCGGGGAGGCCGCCCGATCGTCCGGATCGCCCGGGCGATGGCACCCCGACCATAAAGTTGTGGAGGCCACCCTCATGGCCGGTTCTGTCATCGTCGCCGGGGCCCGCACGCCCATGGGCCGTCTGCTCGGGTCCCTCAAGGGCTTCTCCGGCACCGACCTCGGCGCCATCGCGATCAAGTCCGCGCTCGAGCGCGCGGGCGTCACCGGGGACCAGGTCCAGTACGTGATCATGGGCCAGGTACTCCAGGCCGGCGCCGGGCAGATGCCCGCCCGGCAGGCGTCGGTCAAGGCCGGCATCCCGATGAACGTGCCCTCGCTGACCGTCAACAAGGTCTGTCTCTCCGGCCTGGACGCGATCGCGCTGGCCGACCAGCTGATCCGCGCGGGCGAGTTCGACATCGTGGTCGCGGGCGGCATGGAGTCGATGACCAACGCCCCGCACCTGCTGCCCAAGTCGCGCGAGGGCTTCAAGTACGGCGCGGTCGAGATGCTCGACGCGATGGCCTACGACGGCCTGACCGACGCGTTCGAGAACATCCCGATGGGCGAGTCGACCGAGCACCACAACACCAAGCTGAACATCTCGCGCGAGGAGCAGGACACGATCGGCGCGCTGTCCCACCAGCGGGCCGCCGCCGCGGCGAAGAACGGCGTCTTCGACGCCGAGATCGTGCCGGTACAGATCCCGCAGCGGCGCGGCGAGCCGATCGAGTTCGCCACCGACGAGGGGGTCCGGCCGGACACCACCGCGGAGACCCTGGCCAAGCTGCGCCCGTCGTTCACCAAGGACGGCACGATCACCGCGGGCACCTCCTCGCAGATCTCCGACGGCGCCGCCGCGGTCGTGGTGATGAGCAAGGCCAAGGCCGAGGAGCTGGGCCTGGAGTGGCTGGCCGAGATCGGTGCGCACGGCAACGTCGCGGGCCCGGACAACTCGCTGCAGTCGCAGCCGTCGAACGCGATCAAGCACGCGCTCGGCAAGCAGGGGCTGACCGTGGCCGACCTGGACCTGATCGAGATCAACGAGGCGTTCGCGGCGGTGGCCGTGCAGTCGATGCGGGATCTGGGCGTGGGCCCGGACAAGGTCAACGTCAACGGCGGGGCGATCGCCCTCGGCCACCCGATCGGGATGTCCGGGGCGCGCGTGGTGCTGCACCTGGCGCTCGAGCTCAAGCGGCGGGGCGGCGGTACGGGAGCGGCGGCGCTGTGTGGTGGCGGCGGCCAGGGCGACGCGCTGATCCTGACGGTGCCGGGGAACTGAGCGGCCCTTCCCGGTGTGGCCCGTCCCGGTGTGGTCGGTACCGGGTGGTCCGATCCACCGGGTGATCTGCGGTGTTGCGGGTCGGCCCGGTCGGCCCGGTCGGCTCGGGACGCGTGAGGTGGTGCGCGGTTCCGGGCCGACGGTTCACCTGAAACGATCTCGGAGTCGCGGGACGCGCGTGCGTCGCGCGGACTCCGGGGTCGTTTCGGCATATCCGAGCAGGGAAGCGGTGGCGCATGAGGTCGGGGATGGATGTCGCGACGTTGGTGGCCCAGGCCCGGGAGGGCAAGCCTCGGGCGGTCGCCCGGCTGATCTCGCTGGTCGAGGACGCGTCGCCGAAGTTGCGCGAGGTGATGGCGGCGCTGGCGCCGCTGGCCGGCAAGGCGTACGTGATCGGGCTCACCGGGTCGCCCGGGGTGGGCAAGTCGACGTCGACCACGGCCCTGGTGAGCGCGTATCGGCGGCTGGGTCGGCGGGTGGGCGTACTCGCGGTGGACCCGTCGTCGCCGTTCTCCGGCGGCGCGCTGCTCGGGGACCGGGTGCGGATGCAGGATCATGCGACCGACCCGGGGGTGTACATCCGGTCGATGGCCTCGCGGGGGCATCTGGGCGGGCTGGCCTGGTCGACGCCGCAGGCGCTGCGCGTGCTCGATGCCGCCGGGTGTGACGTGGTGATCGTGGAGACCGTCGGGGTGGGCCAGTCCGAGGTGGAGATCGCCTCGATGGCGGACAGCACGGTGGTGCTCCTGGCACCGGGGATGGGCGACGGGATCCAGGCGGCCAAGGCCGGGATCCTGGAGATCGGCGACCTCTACGTGGTGAACAAGGCGGATCGGGACGGGGCGGCCACCACGGCGCGGGAGTTGGGCCACATGCTCTCGCTCGGCGAGGCGCGGGGGCCGGGGGACTGGCGTCCGCCGATCGTCAAGACGGTGGCCTCGCGGGGCGAGGGAGTCGACGAGCTGGTCGAGGCGCTGGAGAAGCACCGGGCCTGGGCCGAGGCGGGCGGCGAACTCACGCGGCGGCGTCGGCGGCGGGTGGCGGACGAGGTGGAGGCGATCGCGGTCACCGCGTTGCGGGCGCGGATCGGGGATCTGCGGGGTGGGCGGCACTTGGACGCGCTTGCCGAGCGGGTGCTCGCGGGGGACCTGGATCCGTATTCGGCCGCGGACGAGTTGGTGGCGGGTCTCGGGGCGTAGTGGGGTGCGGGTGGGGTTGGCGGTTTTTGTCCTCAGGCGCCGGACGGGCTGATTCGGTGGGCCCTGTTCGTGGCGTGGGCCCATGTCCGCTTGCCGTCCTCAAACGCCGGACGGGCTGATTTTCGTTGCGTTTGCGGGTCGGGTGCGGCCGGGTTTGTCGTCAAGCGCCGGACGGGCTGGAGTGGGTTGGCCCTGTGCGTGGCGTGGACCCATGTCGGCTTGCCGTCCTCGAACGCCGGACGGGCTGATTGCGGTTGCGTTTGCGGGTCGGGCGCGGCCGGCTTTGTCCTCACGCGCCGGACGGGCTGGAGTGGGTTGGCCCTGTTTCGTGGCGTGGGCCCACGCCCGTTCGCCGTTCTCACGCGCCGGACGGGCTGGGTTGGGCTGCCTTCGGGGTCTGGTCGGGGTTGGTCAGGGAGGGGCAGGTCATCGGGCGGCCGGTTGGGCGTAGGTGGTTGGCCACCGTGGTGAAGGCTTCGCCCACCACCTGTTTTTGGGCCGGGGTCATCAGGTCCATCAGGTGGTCGCGGACGCTTGCCACGTGGGTGGGGGCGGCGGCCTCGAGGACGCGCCGGCCCTCCTCGGTGAGTACCGCGTAGGCGCCTCGGCGGTCGGTCGGGCAGTTGCGGCGGGTCACCAGGCCGGCGGATTCCATCCGGGTCATCTGGTGGGACAGGCGGCTCTTGGATTGCTGGGTGGCCTCGGCCAGGTCGCTGAGGCGTACCTCGTGCTCCGGGTGTTCGGAGAGCTGGACCAGGATCTGGTAGTCGTGCAGGGACAACCCGTGTGTGCGCTGGAGTTCGCGCTCCAGTTGTGGCGGCAGCATGTTGATCACGGCGATGATCTGGCGCCAGACGTGCTGGTCCTCATCGCTCAACCATCGGGGCTCGGCGTTGCTCATGTATTACAGAATAGCGAAGATAGTTGAAGCTTGAATGACTCGGCGAGTCTCTCGGTGAGTCTTGAGACGCCCACGTGACCGATGGGTAACCTCCACTACGCTTCGGCGCGTGCCGAAGCCACTGAACCTTCCCTTCGATCCGATCACGCGTGCCGACGAGCACTGGCGAGAGCGTTGGGGGGAGTGCCCGCCGATGGTCGCCATCACCTCGATCATGCGTGCCCAGCAGATTCTGCTCGCGGGCGCCGACGCGGTGCTCAAGCCGTACGGGCTGACCTTCGCCCGGTACGAGGCCCTGGTGCTGCTCACCTTCAGTCGCACCGGCGCGCTCCCGCTGTCCCGGATCGGCGAGCGGTTGATGGTGCATCCGACCAGCGTGACCAACACGATCGATCGCCTGGAGCAGGCCGAGCTGGTCACCCGCCGGCCGAACCCGCGCGACGGTCGGGGCGTACTCGCGGTGATCACCGACAAGGGGCGCGAGGTCACCGAGCGGGCCACGCGCGAGTTGACCGCGCGGGAGTTCGGGCTCGGCGCCTACACGCCGGAGCAGTGCGCGCAGTTGTTCGACCTGCTGCGGGTGTTGCGGGTGGACGCGGGGGACTTTCGGGTCGACGAGGAAGCAGCGGAAGCAGCCGAGGAAGCCGCGGGCGGGTAAGGCGGGACATACGGGCACACACCCGGCGTGCGGTGGTCGGGAGGGGGTGGATTCGGGGACCCCGGTGCGGGCGACGTAAGCTGCATGCGCCATTGTGAAAAGCGGTCGACGTGGTCGTCGAAGCCGCCGTTACCGAAGGTGCCGCCGTGAAGCCTGTCGTATTGACCCGTTACCGGGTGATGGCCTGGATCACCGGGTGCATGCTCCTGGTCCTGTGCCTGTGCATGGTCCTCAAGTACGGGTTCGACACGGGCGAGAAGGCGACGCTCTACGTCAGCCAGGCGCACGGTCTGTTCTTCATGATCTATCTCGTCGTCACCTTCGACCTCAGCAGCAAGATGAAGTGGAAGTTCGAGCGCATGCTGCTGACGATGGTCGCCGGCACCATCCCGCTCGCGTCCTTCTTCGCCGAGCGCAAGGCCGTCGAGGCGGTCCGGGAGCGCGACCTCGTCGCCGCCGGTGCCGGCGCCTCCACCGCCTGAGCCGTCCGTCACCCGCTTCCCCCCGAGGACTCCCATGCTTTCCACCGCTGTCGGCCGCTTCAAGGTGATCTCGATCGCCGAGGGCTGTTCGTTCCTGATCCTGCTCGTCTTCGGCTCGCTGCTGAGCCGGATCTCGGACATCAACCTGGTCATGCCGCTGGGCCTGCTGCACGCGGTCATGTTCATCCTGTACCTGCTGGCCATGATGGACGTGCGGACCAAGCTGTCGTGGGACAACAAGACCACGCTGCTCGCGTTCATCGCCGCGATCCCGCCGTTCGGCCCGTTCGTCTTCGACTACAAGATGAAGCACAAGCTGGTCGAGCCGAGCGCGGCGCCGGCCACCGCCTGAGCGATCACGCGCCGCTTCGCGCCCCTGGTTTCGAGCCCCCGACGGTCGTCGGGGGCTTCGGCGTTTTCCGGGTCCGTGGACATTTACTAGGACGTCCTAGTAATTTTCTGTTGCGGTGCGGGAATGAGTGCTACGACGACGCCATCGGACAGGAGCCACGTGAACACCCAGGACATCGAAGAGGGTCGGCGGCGCTGGCAGGACCGCTACGACAAGGTCCGCAACGAAGGCATGCGCCGTACGACGCTCTCCGAACTCGAGGTCGAGCCGGTCTACGGGCCACCCGCCGATCAGCCCTACGAGGGCTTCGAACGGATCGGCTGGCCGGGCGAATTCCCCTACACGCGCGGGTTGTACCCGACCGGCTATCGCGGCCGGGCATGGACCATCCGGCAGTTCGCCGGCTTCGGCAACGCCGAACAGACCAACGAGCGCTATCGGATGATCCTGGCTGCGGGCGGCGGCGGGCTTTCGGTCGCGTTCGACATGCCGACCCTGATGGGTCGCGACAGTGACGACGAACGTGCGCTGGGTGAGGTCGGGCACTGCGGTGTCGCGGTGGACTCGGCGGCCGACATGGACGTGCTGTTCCGGGACATCCCGCTCGGCGACGTGACCACGTCGATGACCATCTCGGGTCCGGCGGTGCCGGCGTTCTGCATGTACCTGGTCGCGGCGGAGCGCCAGGGGGTGGACATCGGCAAGCTCAACGGGACGCTGCAGACGGACATCTTCAAGGAGTACATCGCGCAGAAGGAGTGGCTGTTCGCGCCCGAGCCGCATCTGCGGTTGATCGGCGACCTGATGGAGTACTGCGCGGCCGAGATCCCGGCGTACAAGCCGCTCTCGGTGTCCGGCTATCACATCCGCGAGGCGGGGTCGACGGCGGCGCAGGAGCTGGCGTACACGCTGGCGAACGGGTTCGGCTATGTCGAGCTCGGCTTGTCGCGCGGGATGAACGTCGACGTCTTCGGGCCCGGGCTTTCGTTCTTCTTCGACGCGCACGTGGATTTCTTCGAGGAGATCGCGAAGTTCCGTGCTGCTCGGCGGATTTGGGCGCGGTGGATGCGCGATGTGTACGGGGCCAAGACGGCGAAGGCGCAGTGGTTGCGCTTCCACACCCAGACGGCGGGCGTGTCGTTGACGGCGCAGCAGCCGTACAACAACGTGGTGCGCACGGCGGTGGAGGCGCTCGCGGCGGTGCTGGGTGGCACGAATTCGCTGCACACGAACGCGTTGGACGAGACGTTGGCGCTGCCGAGCGCACAGGCCGCGGAGATCGCGTTGCGGACGCAGCAGGTGCTGATGGAGGAGACGGGCGTCGCGGCGGTGGCGGACCCGCTGGGCGGGTCCTGGTATGTCGAGGCGTTGACGGACCGGCTCGAGGCGGAGGCGGAGGCCACGTTCGCGCGGATTCGCGAGTTGGGGGAGACCTCGCCGCATCCGATCGGGCCGATGACGTCGGGGATCCTGCGCGGGATCGAGGACGGGTGGTTCACCGGGGAGATCGCCGAATCCGCGTTCCGGTATCAGCGGGCGGTGGAGAAGGGCGACAAGCGGGTGGTCGGGGTCAACTGCCACGAGGGCTCGGTGACCGGTGACCTGGAGATCATGCGGGTGAGCCACGAGGTCGAGCGGGATCAGGTCGCGGCGTTGGGGGCGCGGCGGGGGGCGCGGGATCAGGCGGCGGTTGATGCCGCGCTGTCCGCGATGCGGGGCGTTGCACTTGGCTCGGGGAATTTGGTGCCGCCGATGTTGGCGGCGGCTCGGGTGGAGGCGACGCTCGGGGAGATCTGCGATGTCCTTCGGGACGTGTGGGGGACGTATACGGAGCCTGCGCGGTTCTGAATTGGCCTCATGCGCCGGCCGGGCTGGATTGACCTGGCCTCCGGCCGAGGTGGCCTCAAGTGCCGGCCGGGCTTCTTGGCCTCAAACGCCGGCCGGGCTGGGTCGCCTCAAGCGCCGGCGGGGCTGGATGACCTGGCCTTCGGCCGAGGTGGCCTCAAACGCCGGCCGGGCTGGATGAGTTCGGTCGGCGGTGGGTGGTTGGTCGGCTTGGTTCGCCTCAAACGCCGGCGGGGCTGGACGGCCCGGCCCTCGGCCGAGGTGGCCTCGAACGCCGGTGGGGCCGGATGGGCTTGGTTGGGTCGGCCTGCGGGTGAGGTGGATCGGGTGTCGGTCGGGCTGGGGGGCTATGGGACCAGGCCGGAGACTACGAACGTGGTGAAGCGTTGGACCCATCTGTCCGAGGCGGGTTCGGCGCTTACCAGGATGTGGTGGACTACCGTGCCGGCTATCACGTCGAAGATCAGGTCCACGTCCAGGTCGTCCTGGGTGGTGATTTCGCCTCTGGATTTGGCTCTTGCCCGGCCCTCCAGGACCAGGCGCTTTTGCGGGTTCACCACTTCTTCGCGGATGCGGGTGCGTAGGGCCGGGTCGCTCGTCGAGTCGGCTACCAGGCCCATCAGGGCGGTGCGCATTTCCGGGCGGGCGAGTAGGGCGGCGAAGCGGCGGACCACGTCTTCGATGTCCGCGCGTAGGGTCAGGCCCTCGTCCGGGAGGTGCAGGGTGTCGAGCATTTCGGCCACCGCGGCAATGGCCAGCTCGTGCTTGGAGTTCCAGCGGCGGTAGAGGGTGGTTTTCGCCACCCCCGCGCGCGCGGCCACGTCGCCCATAGTCAGGCCCGCCCAGCCGCCGTCGGCGAGTAGGGCACGCGCCGCGGCCAGGATCGCGTCGTCCGCGGTGGTGCTGCGGGGGCGGCCCTTGCGCTGCGGAGGTGGGCCGCCGGCCGCCGGTTCGTCGTACACGAGCGGTCATGTTACCGGTTGGTACGGTGCGTGGTGGTGGTGCAATTCACATCGCGTTCCGTCCGATGCTCCCCTTACGCTACGAGGCGTAGCGAATCGCGGTGCCTGGATGGGGATTCGAGCACACGATCGCGACTGACGACCCGTCAGCGGGTCGTCGTCCGTCCCGGGGCCCGCATCCTGCGGGGACCGGGACGCGACGAGTACTTCGGCGTGCGCCGGTGGGTCGCCCCGTGCATCGTTCCGCTCGCTCTCGGGGGAAGATGTCTACATGCAGCCACGGAACATGTCCATGCGCGGAGTAGTCGACCTCGGCGCGGTCAAGGCCGCCGCCGACAATGCCGCCAAGCGGGCGGCGGCCCCGGCCGGGAAGCCTGCCGCCGGGTCCGGTGGCCAACGGGTCGTCATCGACGTCACCGAGGCCACCTTCGAGACCGACGTGCTCGCGCTTTCCCAACAGGCGCCCGTCGTGATCGACTTCTGGGCCGAGTGGTGCCAGCCGTGCAAGCAGCTGAGCCCGCTTCTGGAGCGGCTGGCCGAGGAGTACGCCGGCCGCTTCGTGCTCGCCAAGATCGACGTCGACGCCAACCCGCGCCTCGCCCAGGAGTTCGGCATCCAGGGCATCCCCGCCGTGATGGCGGTGCTCGGCGGCCAACTCGCCCCGCTGTTCCAGGGCGTGGTGCCCGAGCAGCAGGCGCGGCAGGTGCTGGACCAGCTCGTCCAGCTCGGCGAGGAGCGCTTCGGGCTGACCGGCGTGGTCGTCGACGGGGCGCCCGCCGAGGCCGCCGAGGTCGAGGAGGAGGAGCCGGCCGGCGACCCGCTGCTCACGGCGGCCGACGATGCGCTGGAGGCCGGCGATCTGGACGGCGCCGCGCAGGCGTTCCGCAACGTACTCTCCGACCACCCGGCGCACGTCGAGGCCAAGCTCGGCCTGATCAACACCGAACTCCTGCTGCGTACGCGGGGGGTGGACGCGGAGAAGGCCCGCGCCGAGGCCGCCGCGCAACCGGACGACGTCGCGGCACAGACGCTCGCCGCCGACCTGGATATCCTGGACGGTCTCGCGGACGAGGCGTTCGCCCGGCTCGTGGAGACCGTGCGCCGCACCTCGGGCGACGAGCGCAACAAGGCGCGCCTGCACCTGTTGGAGCTGTTCGAGATCGTCGGGGCGGAGGATCCGCGGGTGCCGAAGGCGCGGATGGCGCTTGCGGGCGTGCTTTTCTGAGTCCGATCCGAGGACGCTGAATTTGTCGATGAAGCCCCGGTCGCCCTCGTTGTCGAGGGTGGCCGGGGCGTTGTCTTTACTTATCTTTGACTAAGGGACATTTCCCTCGCCCTGCGTGGCACTTGGTGATCTCCGGGTGAACCATGATCGGACTTATCCCGCGAAATCGGATCACCCGGGGTGGGTGTCGATACCGCGCTGTGATGCGCGGATGGGTGTCGCCGCAAGGTCCGCGTTACTCGCCGGTAATGAACCTCTTGTGTGCCGGCCCGATCGTGAAAGATGATCGGGCCGCTCGATCCGTGTCCCCCACGCCCCGGCAGCCGGTCGGCGGCTCGGACGCGGACCTCCCCATCCAGGCCGTGCCGGTCCGTCCCAGGACAGGCAGGCCCTCCCTCCATGCCCCGCCACGTGCGGCCCTGGTCCGCATGAGGTGGGGACTCTGTCCCGAGGAGGACCGTGGACAAGAAGGTTCAGGCGGGTAGCGGCAAGACTCGCTGGAAGCGATTCGGCATCGCGGCCGTGCCGGTCGCGGCGATGACCGTGGGCATGTTCGCAGGTGTCGCCAACGGCGCCATCCCGATCGACATCGCGGTGTCCGGCGGCGGCTTCAAGGTCAGCGCCCAGGAGTTGGACGCGAGCGACTTCTCCCAGTACGGGAACGCTGTCAAGAGTCCGAACGGCCTCAAGCCGGTGGCGGTCGCCGCGATCGGCGACGCCAGGATCACCAAGTTGTGTCAGTCCGTCGAGGTTCCGCTGTTCGGCGTGGTCCTGCGGATCGACGCGGGTGGCGACGGTGCCCCTGCGACGGCGAAGAACATGACGCTGGCGATGGACGCGCTCGACGGTGACGCCGAGTTCACGAACATCGACATCGGCGTCGACGCTTCGACGATGGGCAAGGACGCCAAGAACCCGTTTGCCAAGGGCCCGGCGGATATCGGCAACGGCGAGAAGGGTGGGTTCGGCCAGCAGGCCACCCACGCCACGTTCACCAACGTCAAGCAGTCCGCCCAGCTCGTCACCGCCAGCAACTTCCGGCTCAACGGTCTGCACCTCAAGATCGCGGGCAAGGACAAGGCTTGCTTCTGATGTGTCGTCGGCCGTGGGCGGAACCCCGCCCGCGGCCGGTCCGCCATGCCGGAGCAACACCTCAGGGAGTGATTCGTGACCGCAGCACAGCCGCGGCCCAACGCGCTCGTGCGCTGGTGGCGGGCGTTCCGGAGTTGGCGGCGGGTACGGCCGTTCTGGGCGGGCCTGTTCACCATGCTGGCCGCCGGGCCCATCCTGTGGGCGCCGTACGCGTCGCTCAAGGCTGGCGACGTGACCGTGCAGCTTCGGCAACACGGCGGCATCTCGGCGCTGTTCATCGGCGTGATCCTGATCATGTTGGGGATCGCCACCTGGCTCAATCCGAAGTTGCGGATCTACCTCGGCATCTTCACCATCATCGTGTCGCTGGTGTCCTTCATCGTGGCCACCTTCGGCGGCTTCGGCCTGGGCATGTTGTTCGGGCTGATCGGCGGGATGCTCGCGACCTCGTGGGCTTACGTCGAGGCGCCGCCGAGCGACGCGGAGGGGCACGAGTCCGCGTCCGACGACGAGGACGGTGACGGTGACGGCGAGGGTCGACCCGGGCCGGATGGCAGCGACCTCGACGAGACCGTCGTCGAGGCGGGCTTGCCGGCCCGGGTGCTCGGCGGGAAGGCTCCCGATGCCTCGGGGGAAGCATCCACCGGGTCGGTACCGACCGACCGGCCCGGTGAACCCGAACCCGTCCGGGCAACCACCTCGCCCCGCCTCGCGCTGACCGCGATCGCCACCGCGCTGGTGGGGGTGGTGGGCGTGGTCGGGATCGCCAACGCGTCGCCGAGCGACCCGCTGCCGGAGAACCCGTACGCGGCCGGGCCGTGCGTCTCGGCGAGCCCCACGGCCCCGGCGGGCGCGGCGAGTTCGGCGTCGACCTCGGCGGCGCCGACCGCGTCGAGCGCGCCGCCGAGCAGCGCGACCGGCGCGGCCTCGGCGCCGGGTGCCAAGGCGATGCAGGCCCCTGCGGGGCAGAGTCCGGCGGCCGAGGGGAAAACCGTTGCCCCGAAGTCGCCGGACGGTACCGCACCGCAGAGCGCGACACCGCCGAACACGGCCCCGAGGGGTGGGGCGCCGGACCTGGGGCTGCCGGATCTGAACCTGCCGGAACTCAAGCTTCCGGAGCTGAAGTTGCCCGAGTTGAAGCTGCCCGGGTTGCCGGGGCTCGGGCTGCCCGGGATCACCCTGCCGTCGAAGGCGTCGTCGGCGCCGACGGCACCACCACCGGCGGCCTCGGCAGTGCCGGGAGGGCAGGCGATCGCGCCGGCCGGGGCCGGGTCGGGTCCGCCGGTGGCGCCCGCCGCGCCGCCTACGGGTGCGGCTTCGGGGCAACCCTCGGCCAAACCTTCGACGACGTCGGCCAAGCCGTCGGCCGCGTCGTCCTCCGCCGCGCCGTCCTCTGCCCCGCCGTCCTCCGCCGCGCCGAAGGACGGCAAGTCGCCGTTCCCGTGTCCGGTGCAGGGGCCGGTGAATGCCAAGAGCGGCAACGGACTTCCGCCCGTGGCACAGGACCCGCTGGTCCTGAAGTCCAGTCTGCTGGCCATGGCCGGGCTGAACTACGAGGGTGTGGTCAAGGTGAACACCCTTGCCGGGGGCGAGGAGAACGCGCTCAAGTTCACCGTGTCCAAGGGCATCGACATCTGGAACATGTCGATGACGGTGAAGGAGGCGGGCGGCAAGGAGGTCGTCATCTCGTCCGCCGAGGGCAGCAAGTCCTGGATGGACGCGGACATCCCGACGACGATGTATGTGAAGTACCTCAAGGGCAATATCTTCGGGATCATCCCGATCACATTCACCCCCGAGAGCCCGCCGCCGATCAACGTGCCGATCGTGTTCTTCACGAACGTGGAGAGTTCGATGTACGCCCAGTTGGGCGGGAAGTTGCACATCCCCGGCTACGGGATCAACAAGTCGGTGTTCGGCAAGTAGTCGTAGCCGACCCTGCGGATTTGGCCGCGTGCCCCGGAACCCACGTGGTTCCGGGGCGCGTTGGCGTGTGTGGTGGCCGGTCGGCGGCCGGTTACCCGTCGACGTAGTGGGCGCGGAACATGGCCAGGACGGAGTCCCTGGGCACACTCGGCCACAGGGTGACCCGGCCGTTGCGGCGGTCCACGATCCACTGGCCGGCGCCGAGGTTGGCCAGCGGGTCGGGGTCGGCGTAGATCGCCTGGACCAGCCAGCCGTACTCGAATTCGCTCATCACGAAGTCGGTCGGCGCGTGCGGGCCGCCGCCGACCACGTGGCGGCGCGCCTTGTCCCGGGCCTCGCGCTCGTCGATCGGCCGCGCGGGCAGCGGTTCGTGGGCGGGGGCCAGGTCCAGGCGGGTCGGCCGGCGGCCCTCGATCAGTGCGATCAGTGCGCCGTCGAAGGTGTCCGCCACGTGCCACAGGTCGCCCCACCACAGGTAGACCGCACCACGCGGATCCATCGCCAACCGGCCGCGCCCCAGGTCGTATTCGCCGATCGGGGTGAGCGGTCGACCGAGCGCCGCGCCGTACTGGGCGAGCAGGTCGCCCGCGTACAGCCCGACCAACGGGTCGATCCGGAACGGCATCCGGGACATGTCCACGCCCGGGCCGTACTGATGCACCGTCATGCCGCCGAACTCCCACAGCGCCTTGATCGCGCTCGGCGGTACGTCCATCCCGGCCGTGCCCAACGCCCGGTACCAGCGCAGGAGTTCCTCTTCGGGGATATGAATGCCCGGATGCCAGCCGGTGGCGGTCAGGGCCTGGATCACGGCCTCGGGGAAACGTTCGCTCATGACCGGGGCACCTCCGCGATCGTCACGTCGAGGGCGGCCAGCGCGGGTGCGCAGGACGAGCAGGGTGGGATCGGCCGTTCGTGCGCCGGGTCGTTCGGCTCGCGCAGCAGGATCGCGGCCAGCACCGCGCCGCGCAGCAGTTGCCGCATCCGGTCCAACACGAGTTCGTGGTCGACCTCGTGGATGCCCTCGGCGGCGAGCGAGGCCTCCGCCTCGACCGCGACCCGGGAGAGCAACAGCGCCTCGGGGCAACGGCCGTGGAACACCGAGCGCGACTCGGGCCCGGTGCGGTCGAGCAGGGCGGACACGGCCGGATGCAGTTCCACGGTCGTGGTGTGCGCACTGACCGCCGTCATCGGTTCCATACCGGTGCGTTGCAGCGCCGCACCGACACCGGGCGGTGGTGGATTGTCGAACATGAGTCCTCGTCCGTTCCCTTCGTGATGCCGCGTCAGGGACGCAGGTCGGCGGGCAGCGCGGCGCCCGCGTGGTCGTCGGCGACCGGTCGGAAGTACCCGCCCGCGACCGCGGTGCGGGCGATCTCGTCCAGTTCGTCGGGGACCTGGACCAGTTCGTCGGCAAGCAACGTGGTGATGTCGTCGGCGAGCCGGGACAGCAGGGCCACGGTCGCCTCGGGGGAATCGCCCTGCCGGGCGTGGCGGTCGTCGTTGTCCCAGTACCAGACCGAACCGGCGTCCTCGCCACGGGTCTTGAGCACCAGGGCGCCGCCCTGGACCCACGCGATGGCCAGCTGATCGGCGGTCAGCCGGTCGGCGAGGCGGGCCGCGACATCGAGCAGGTCGTAGGGGTCGTATTCGCCGTAGAGGTTGAGGAATTGTTGGTCGAGGACGAAGCCGTGGCGCATGTGCACGGCCGGGCGCGAGGGCGCGCCGCCGCCGTTGTCGATCAGCAACTGCCGGTAGGCGTGCGGGAGTTGACCGTGGAGGTACTTGCCCTCCAGGTGGCTCAGGTCGACGTCGGTCAGCGGTCGGCCGACCTGCAGGGTGACCGGCACGCGGGCCTGCTCGATCGGGCTCCACAGGCCGGTCCGGTCCCGGTCGACGGTCATCGTGGCGACGCCGCCGTGATGGCGGATGGCGTTCTTGACGTCGATCGGGACGAGGTAGAGCAGCCGGCGGGTGGGTGCGGTGTGCGGCGCGTGATGCCAGGTCCAGCCGCGCGGGGTCGCGGTCTCGACCACGTCGGCGTACAGCGGATCGCCGGTGCCCGCGGCGGCGAGGTTGGCGGACAGTACGTCGGTGACCCGGGCCTCGTCGATGCCCAGGCCCGGCGGTACGGGACCGGTTTCGATCACCGTGCGGGCGTAGGGCAGGAAGTCCGGGAATCCGTACAGGTCGAAAAATACGCCGTCCGGATATACCCGGCTGCGCGCGGTGCGGCCGAAATCGACGATCGAACCCGCGAATTCGGCGGCGGGGGAGCCGCCGGTGTTGTTGCCGATATCGGTCACGAGGTCGTCCGTTCCGGGTTCAGGAACGGGGACGTCGGGTCGATCTCCCACAGCTCGAGGAATTGGGCGAACGTATCGGCGAGTTTGTTGAGATGGTTGGCCGAGATGTATTCCGGGGTGTATTCCTCGTCGGTGTCGAGCGAGGACTCGCTCCAATACCAGAGCGATCCGGAATCGGGCTCGGTGACCTTGATCGCGACGATTCCGGTGGTGAGTCGGGTGACCGGGAGATAGTCCGGGGTGAGGACGTCCCGGCAATAGCCGTGCGCGTAGAGCAGCTCGGTGTGCGGATCGCCGCCGGTGCGGTAGCCGTAGAGGTCGTCCTCCGGCTCCAGACCACGCGGCATGAGCTGGGCGGCGACCGGGAAATCGGCGCCGTTGGTGGCGGCCAGCCAGGCCCGATATTCGGCCGGGAGGGCGAACCCGAGTTTTCCTTCGAGTTCGCGCAGGGCGGTTTCCGGGAGGGCGCCTCTCGGCGTCAATTCGACGGTCACTGCTGGGCTCCAGAGTTGCCGGTCGCGGTATCGGGGGCCATGGCGCTGGCGATCCCACCGTGATGTTTCACCGCGTAGTGTACTGCGAACGGGATGAGCATCATGGTCCGTGTTCCCTCGACGTGGTGCCAGACATATCCCGGCGCGGTGCGGCCGGGTCGGGTGCCGGCCCACATCGGATCGTTGCGGAATTCCGCGTTGCCCTGCCGGATATCGAGTTTGCGTTGGTCGTCGTTCGCGTCCTGGCGGGCCTGTTTGTATTGCTTCTGGCCATCCCGACCGGCCGGGAAATCGCTGCGCTCGGGCGGGGCGACCACGGTGTGCGGGAGATCGATGGTGCGGACCGAGTAGGGCGTGAAGTCCGGATATCCGTGCAGGTTGACGTAGACGCCCTCGGGGAAGTGGTTGCCGAGGGTCGGGCTGGCGAAGTGCACGATCTGGCCCGCGTAACCGGAGTTGATCGGGTTGCGCCCGGCGGTGCCGGTCATCTCCCGGCCGCGTGCCGCGAGATCGTCGCGGCGTTGGGCCAGGTCGGGACCGGTGAGCAAGTGCCCGTCGTGGCCGCGGAGCAGCCGGTCGAACTCGTCGCGGGCCTGCCGCTCCGAACTGGTGAGGTGCTCGGGCGTCGGGTGGTTGACGAGCGCGTCGATCCCGTCGGCGTTGAACGTCCGCCGGATCTTCGGGTAGGAGAGGTTGGGCCGTGGCGGTTGACCGGTGTCCGGGTGCGGGTTGTTCGAGCGGGCACTTTGCGGCATCTCGAACTCGGCGTCGCCGCGATGGGTGTCCCAGGTGAGGTTCGGGCGGTCGCCCATGAAGGACGGGTCGCGGGGCACGCTCAGGTCGTAGGGCGACTGGCCGCCGCGTACGTCGTCGGGCTTGGGCGGGTTCGGGTTGCGGGCGTGCTGCGGGGTGGGTGCCGCGTTGGGGTCGGGGTTGGCGTTGGGGTCGTGGTTCTCCGCCGTCGGGCGGGTCGCCATGAAGTCGGCCACCTCACGTTCGACCGCGTCGCGGCGACCGTCGTGCGTGGTCGGCCGATCCCCGGTCGGGCTTGCCGGGGTCGCGGGTTCGCCGAGCGGCCGCGGATTCGGGCGCATCGGATGGGCCAGCGGTGGCGTGGTGTTGATGGGCGCGGGGGGATTGTGTTGCACGTGGCGCGGCGGGGGCGGTGGCGCGTTGTGCGTTGGATCCGGGTGCGAGTTCGGGTGCGAGTTCGGGTGCGGGTTCGGGTGCGTGTCAGGGTGCGGATTGTGGGCGTCCGGCGCCGGGCCGGCGGGCTCGGGGACGCGGTGGTGGCTGCCGGGCGGTACGCCGGGGGAGGGGTCCGCGTGCGGGTGTGGCTGCGGCTGCGGGTGCGGTTGTTGTCCGTGCGGGGGCTGTGGGTGGTGGGGTTGGGCGTAGGGGTTGTTCGGGACCGGGTGGTGGGGGTGCACCGGCGGTTGGTTGTAGGGGTCGGGCTGTTGGTGCTGCTGGTGCGGTTGCTGGTGGGGTTGTTGGTGTGTCTGGTCGTGGGGAATGGGCTGCTGCGGCGGGTGGTGCGGCGGGTGTTGGGCGTACGGGTTCGGCTGGACCGGGTGTTGGTCGTGCGGGGTGGGGTGAACTGGGCCGGTTCGGAACGGTTGTTGGTTGTCGTGCGGGGTGGGGTGGACCGGGCCGGTTCGGAACGGTTGTTGGTTGTCGTGCGGGGTGGGGTGGACCGGGCCGGGCTGCACGGGTTGCTGGTGGTGGGGTGCCGGGTGGACCGGGCCTGGCTGGAACGGCTGTTGGTTGTTGTGGGGTGCGGGCTGGACCGGACCGGGGTGCACCGGCTGCTGGTTGTGCGGTGTCGGGTGGACCGGGCCCGGCTGGAAGGGCTGTTGGTTGTGGGGCGTGGGGTGGACCGGGGTGGGCTGGGCGTATGGGTTGTTGACGACCGGCTGGTGGGGGTGTACCGGCGGTTGGGTGTAGGGGTTTGGCTGCTGGTTATGGGGGGTCGGCGGTGCCGGGGGCTGGTGGTACGGGGACGGTTGGGGCTGGGTGATGGGCTGTTGGTTGTACGGGTTGATCGGGGGGTGGGGCTGTTGCTGCTGCGTGTGTGGCGGCGGCGCCGGCTGGGCGGGCTGCGCGGGTGCGAGCGGGACCGGGCGGGCGTGCGGGTCCAGGACGATCGCGGTGACGTTGATCGCGTTCGGGTGCGGCAGGTGCATCACCTGGTTGGTCTGCGGGTCGACCCACACGATGTCGCCGCCGACGTTGAGCGCGGCCCACGCGTGCGAGGAACGTACGACCTGGGTCGAGCCGTCCGGCTGGACCACGTGTTGCGGCGGCCACTCCGTGACGATGTAGGCCATCGAGCCGGGGCCCGAGGCCCGCAGCGCCGCGTCCAAGTGGCTGAAGGCGGCACCGGGGTTGTGCGAGCCGTCCGGGTTGACCCCCAGCGGGGTCCAGGCCGCGCCCGTCTCCCGCTCCGCGCGGGCCATGCCGCCGGCCTCGCCGAAGTTCTCGCCGGGGACGCGCGCCGCGGAGACCTCCGGGCGGCCGAACCAGGTGCGGCCGAGGGACAGTACGCCGTCCAGGCAGTTGACGCCGCGACCGGGGACCTGTAGGCCGCCGTCGTTCTGCAGCCGGAACCAGCGGCCCTGGCGTGGGTCCGGGTGTACGACCGGCGTGCCGTCGGGGTGGCGCGGGACCGCGTTGTGCAGCGCGGCGACGTCGCTCCAGTTCGGCGGGACCAGGCCACCGGGCTCGTTGAACCGGCGGCCGTCGGACAGCGGCGGGTGGTGCGCGATCGGGTTGGTCGGACCGGGCGGCGCGGCGTGCGGCGGTAGCGGCTGCCCGTTCGGGGCGTGCGGGGGCGGAGTGCTCCCGGGTTCCGGCCCGTTGTGCGGCCCACTGTGTGGCGCGGTCGGGGCGTCGGGGCCCTGGTGCTCCGGAGCCTGGTGGTGCGGGGTGGTCGTCGGGTCTGCGTGGTGGTTCGGGGCGGTCGAGGTGCTCGGGTCGTGGCCGAATCGGCCGGGCATCCGGTCGGCGAGGCCCTGTAGCGCGGCGCCGAACGGGCCGTGGGGCTCGGGGCTTGCGGGATCGGTGTGGGGGTCCCGGGGCGTGGTGGGCGTCGGTTCGTGGGCCGGGTGGGTCGCCCGGTCCGGCCCGCCGGTGTGGTCGGGCCGGTCGGGGTGCGGGGTCGTGTCGCGAGCCGGGGTGGGGTCGGCGTGGTGCTCCGGCGCGGGGTCGGTGTGCGGCTCGGGGGCCCGGTCCGGGTGCCGCGTGGGGCCCGCGTCGGGTGCCTGTTCGGGCCGCGGGTCGGGGCGGTGTTCGGGCACCGGATCAGCGTGGTGGTCCGGCCTCGGACCGGGATCGTGCTCGGGCGCGGTGTCCGGGTGGTGGTTCGGCGCGGGGTCGGCGGCGGCCGGATCGGTGTGCTGCCGATCGGGCGTCGGGCCCGACTCGTGCTCGGGCGCCGGGTGGTGCTCCCGGTGCGGCGTGGGGTCGGTGGTCTGGTCGGGATGCCGGTCCGGAGCGTGGTCCGGGTGGTGCTCCGGAGCCTGGTCGGTGGTCCGGTCGTGGGCCGGTTCCGGATGCCGGGCGGGTGTCGTGTCCTGGTCCGGGTGGGTGGACGGGTCCGGCCGGCCGGCGTGGTCCACCGGCGGGGTCGCGTCGTGGTTCGGCGCGGGCTCGGTGTGCCGGTCCGACGTCGGATCGGCGTGGTGCTCGGGAGTCTGATCCGGGTGCCGGGCGGATCCCGCGTCGGGAGTCGGCTCCGCGTGGTGGTCAGGCGCCGGGTCGGCGCGGTGGTCCGGCGCGGGAGCGGTCCTGTCGGGCGTCGAGTCCGGGTGGGATGTGGTGTTGTGCTGTACGGGGGGCGAATCGGCGTGTTGTGGCGCCGAGTTCGTGGGTTCGGTGTGGTTCGGCGCCGGCTGGGCGTGGTGGTCCGGTGCGGGAGCGGTCGTGTCGGGTGTCGAGTCCGGGTGGGGCGTGGTGTCGTGCTGTGCGGGGGGCGAATCGGCGTGGTGTGGCGCTGAGTTCGTGGGTTCGGTGTGGTTCGGCCCCGGGTGGGTGCGGTGGTCCGGTGCGGGAGTGGTCGCGTCGGGTGTCGAGTCCGGGTGGGGCGTGGTGTTGTGCTGTGCGGGGGGCGAATCGGCGTGCTGTGGCGCCGAGTTCGTGGGTTCGGCGTGGTTCGGCGCCGGGTCGGCGGGCCGGTCCGGGGCGGGACCGGTCGGGTCCGGTGTCGGGTCCGGGTGCGGCGTGGTGTCGGGACGCGTGGTGGGC
Source organism: Embleya sp. AB8 (assembly GCF_049739465.1). Lineage (NCBI taxonomy): Bacteria > Bacillati > Actinomycetota > Actinomycetes > Kitasatosporales > Streptomycetaceae > Embleya > Embleya sp. AB8. The sequence goes on along the minus strand of NZ_JBMHHY010000029.1, from coordinate 113,266 downwards.
GAATCGGGGTGCTGGGGCGCCGAGTTGGTGGGGTCGGTGTGGGCCGGCGTGGTCGGCGGCAGCGACATGTCGAGCGGTCGTGCGTTGGCGTCGACAGTGATCGCGTATACGTGCTTCTGGTTCGGGTGCGGGCCGGGCAGCACCTCGCCCGACTGTGGGTCGACCCAGACGACCTCGCCCTTCACGTTGACCGCGGCCCACGCGTGCGAGACCTGGCCCCCGTGCTCGTTGCCCGGCTCGGGCGGCCTGGACGTGACGATGTACGTCATCGACCCCGGCCCCGCGGCCCGCAGTCCGGCTTCGATCTGGCTGTAGGCCCGAGCGGTGTCCGTGGTGCCGTCCGCGTTCCGGGCGATCCGCGCCCAGTCGCCGCCGATCTCGCGCTGGGCTCGATTCGCCGCGCCGGTCTCGCCGCTGTTGGTCTCGCCGGGGTAGCGCGCGGCCGCCACCTCGGGGCGGCCGAACCAGGTGTGTCCGAAGGACAGTACGGCGTCCATACAGTTGTTGGCGCGGCCGGGTACCTGGATGCCGCCGTCGTTCTGTACCCCGAGCCAGTTGTCGTCGCGTGGGTCGGGGTGCATCTTGGGCGAGCCGTCGGCGTTGTGCGGGACGGCGGCGTTGAGTGCGGACTGGTCGCTCGCGCTCGGCGGCATCAGGCCGCCTGGTTCGTACAGCGGACGGCCGTCGTTGAGCGGCGGCCGTCCGGCGATCGGACTGGCCGGATTCTCCGACGTCGGGTCCCGGTCCGGGCGCGGATGCGCGTCGGGGGTGTTGGGCGAATTCGCGTACGGGGTGCCGTCGTAGGTGGATCCCCCCTCGGAACCACGGTGCGGTGCGGCCGAGTTCGGGTCGACGGTCGGCGTGCCGTCGGAACCGTGGCCCAATCGATTGCGGATCAGGTCGCCGAGCCCGCTCAGCGCGTCGCGGAACCGGCCGGTCGGCTCCGGATGGATCGGGACGCCGTGCGGCGGACCGATCGGGGCCGGCGGCACGCTGTCGCCGCCGTGGTCCCGGGTCGGCGTGGCGTCGTGTCCCGGGCGCGGCGTGGTGTCCGAGACCGGGGTGGCGTCGGTCGGCCGAGCAGTGAGGTCGGTGTCCCGATGCGGGTCGGCCGCGCCGTCCGGTCGCGACTCCGGATGCGGGTCCGCCGGCGCATCGTGCGCCGGTTCGGCCCGGCCGTCGTGCGGATGTGCCGGCGCCGGGTCGGTGGCCGGATCCCGGTGCGGGTTCGGCTCGGAGTCCGGTCGGTGCTCCGGCGCGTGCTCCGGCCGCGAGTCGTGGCCGGGGTTCGGCGTGGCGTCGGTCGCGGGGGCGCGTCGGTGCTCCGGGGCCGGGTCGGCGGTCCGCTCCTGGTGGGGGTCCCGGGTCGGCTCTGAGTCCGCGTCCCGGTGGTGTTCCGGCTTGGTGTCGTGGGCCGGGTTGCCGGCCGGGTCGGCGGCCGAGTCCCGGTGATGCTCCGGAGCGGCGTCGGGTGTGTGATCGGACCGGGAGTCGTGGCCGGGGTTCGGCTCGGCGCCGGGTCGGTGGTCCGGTGCGGGGTCGGTGGTGCGGTCCGGGTGGGGGTCTCGGGTCGGTTCTGAGTCCGCGTCCCGGTGGTGTTCCGGCTTGGCGTCCCGGGCCGGGTCGTGGGTCGGGTTGCCGGCCGGGTCGGCGGCCGAGTCCCGGTGATGCTCCGGTATTTGGTCCGCTGTGTGGTCCGGTGAGTGCTCCGGCCGCGAGTCGTGGCCGGGGTTCGGCGTGGCGTCGGTCGCCGGATCGCGTCGATGGTCCCGGGCCGGGTCGGTGGTGGTCCGGTCCGGTTGGGTGTCCCGCGTCGGCTCGGCGGCCGGGTCCCCGTGGTGTTCCGGCCGGGTGTCGTGGGCCCGGTCCGGGGTTGTCTCGTGCCCGGGGGCCGAGTTCGCGTTGCGATCCGGTGTCGGGTCGGTCGTGTGGTCCCGGGTCGGCGGAGTGCCGGCCGAGTCCGGGGTCGGGCCCGCGTGGTGGTCGGTGTGCGCCGCGCCGTTGGGCGTGGCGGCGTCGGTCGTCGATTCCGGCCGGTGGTTCGGCTTGCCGGTGGTCGGGTCGGTCGGGCGACTCGGCGTGCCGGTGCCGGTGCCGGTGGCGTCCGGGCGCTGCGTCGAGCCGCGGTTCGGCTCGGCGGAGGCGGGCGTGCTCGGCGTGCCGTGGGACGGCGAAGTCCCTTGTGTGGATGCCGGGTTGGCCGGGGTGCCGGTGCTCGGGTGGGTCGGGGTGGATGCTCCCGAGTGGGGTGTGGCCGCACTCGGCGAACCGGTGCCGCTCGGGGTCGGGCCGCCGGTCGTCGGCGTCGTACCGCCCGTCGGCCGGGTTGCCGTAGGCGTGGCCGACGAGTTGGCGGCGGGTGAAGTCCCGTTGTGCGCACCGGAGTTGGCCGTCGTACCGGATCCGGAGGGGCCGGTTCCGCTCGGCGAACTCGGCGTCGACACGTTGGAGGTGTGGCTTGGCGCCGACGTCGAGGGCGCCGCCGACGAGGTCGGGCAGGCCGCAGCCGGGCCGCCGGTGGCGTGTGGGGTGGCCGTACCGGCACTTGTCGTCGGTACGCCGCCTGCGCCGCCCCCGGCATGTGTACCGCCGGGTATCCCACCCGGCTGCGCCCCACCGCTCGGCGGCGCCTGGACGTATGTGGTGTTCTGTACCGGACCGCCGTCGTGCGTCGGCACCCCGCGCGCCGCGTCGCCGCCGTGCCCGGCCGGCGCCGTCGGCGTGTTCGACTCGGGAGGCGCGACCGTGGACGCGGTCTGCGTCGCGACCGGAGTGTGCGAGGGTCGGTTGTCGCCGCCGGAGTTCCCGGCCGAGTTCGCGCCGGAATTCCCTGCGGAGTTACCGGAGTTGCTCGAGTTGCCGGAGTGCGTGGCAGGACTCCCCGAGTTCCCGGCGGAGTTCCCGTCCGAGTTCCCACCCGAGCTCGCCGACCGGGTGTGCGGCGGGCTGTCGTTCCCGGACGACCCTGCGTTGTGACTCCCGTTCGACCCGTTCGACCCGTTCGACCCACTCGACCCGTTGGAGCCGCTCGACTCGTTGGAGCCGTGCGACCCATTCGACCCGGCCGGTCCGCCGACGTTGCCGCCGCTGTTGGATCCGCCGCTCGGGTTGAGCGTCGTGTCGATGTGGTTGGTGTGCGGGACCTGCGGTCCCCCCTCCGGCCCGCCGCCGACGTGCGGCACGGTGAGGTCGGGGCTGCTGAACGCGTGGTTCACCCGCTCGCCGGCCTTGCCCGCGCCGTGGTAGACCACGCCGCCCACGCCGCCGCTCTCGATGGTCTTCAAGTCCACCGGGCCGCCGGTCGCCACGGAACCCACGACCGAGGCGCTCACGTTCGAGGCGAACGACGTGGCGACACCCTTGACGCCGACGTCGGCGGCCTCGCCGAAGAACTTCTTGCCGACCCCGTGGACGCCGATCGCGGCCAGTCCGCCGGCCGCGCCACCGCCGCCGGCCAGCGCCGTCTCGGTGAACGAGAAGCCCTTCTGCGAGCCCCAGGTCATCTGGATGAACTGGTGGATGATGTCGTCGCGCACTCCGGACAGCGCCTGGAAGGCCACGTTCTTGAGCAGCCGGCGGACCATCGACGCCTCGATCCGGGCCAACATCCGGCGCAGCAGCTGGATGAAGGCGAATCGCAGTGCGGCGGTCTCGGCCACGGCGGTGCCGGCGGTGATGCCGAGCGTGAGTGGCGCGGCGGCGATCTGGGCCAGGATGGACGCGCCCTGGATGGTGGCCATCGAGACGAACTCGATCTTGGTGGCGTAGATCGTGTCACTCGTGTCGCCGGCCGCGCCGCCGAGCGCTTTGGCCGCGGCCTCCATGGCCGGGAAGAACGCCTTTTCGCCCTTGTTCAGCTTGTCCCACACCCGAAGGAAGGCTTCCATGCCCTTGCCCTCGTTGGCGGTGTTGAGCTTGTTGACCGCGGTGGCAAGGTCCCCCGCGACCTTGCCGAGTTCGGTGGCGGCGCTCGCCCAGGCCTTGCCCAGCGCCTCGCACTTGTCCTCGTCGCCCTCCGGCCAGTCGACGCCGACCAGGAGTTCGAGGACCTTCTCGACTATCTCCCCCGCTTCGACGGCCATCAGGCAGTGCCCGCGAACTTCTGCTTGTTGCCGTCCTCGGTGGTCTGGTAGTCGGTCGCGGACTTGTCCAGCCCCTTGCCGATCTTGTCGAGACCCTTGGCGAGCGCTTCGAGCGCTTCGAGCACCTTGTCCCGGGCCGGCGTGTACTCCTTGGCGAACTCGTGCCCCAGATCGTCGTCACCCCAGCACTCGCCGAGGCCCTCGATGGTGGTCTTGAGCGTGGTCCTGATCTCCGCGACGCGCCGTCCCGCGTCGGTGAAGGACTTGCCCGCCGCCGTGAAGTCCGAGGGAAGGGCCTTGTACCCCGTACCCGCGTCCGCCGTCATGTGAGAACACCCCCGTGTCCCTGTCTCGCTTCGTTCCCGCACGTTCCCCGGTCGTTTCCGGACAGGACATCTTCCGGGGGCATGAAGGCAAGACACTAATTCACGTTTCGGCGGAGTGTCACGTTTCCGGGGGTCGACACGGGGACGACTTCGGTCCCGCAACGTCGACCCCCGAAAGGTGTGTCGGCGGCTATTCGGGGACGAACCAGACGGTGGCCAGTGGCGGCAATGTCATCAACGCGGAGGCCGGTCGGCCCTGCCAGGTCACGTCCTCGCCGTGGATCTCGTCCCGGTTGCCCACGCCGGCGCCGCCGTAGATGCCGGCGTCGGTGTCGAGTACCTCACGCCAGCGACCCGCGTGCGGCAGGCCGATCCGGAAGCCCTCGCGGACCACGGGGGAGAAGTTGCAGACACAGACCAACTGCTCGCCCGCCGCGCCGATCCGGATGAAGGACAGCACGTTGGACGCGGCGTCGCCGCCGTCGATCCAGGAGAAGCCCTCCGGTTTGGTGTCCTGGGTCCACAGCGCCGATCGGCCGCGATAGACCGTGTTGAGGTCGCGGACCAGCCGCTGGATGCCCTGGTGTTCGGCGTGGTCGAGCAGCCACCAGTCCAGGCCGCGCGCCTCGGACCACTCCGCGCCGTGGCCGAACTCGGTGCCCATGAACAACAACTGCTTGCCCGGATGGGCCCACATGAAGGCCAGGTAGGCGCGGACGTTGGCCATCTGCTGCCACCGGTCGCCCGGCATCTTGTCCACCAGCGAGCGCTTGCCGTGCACCACCTCGTCGTGGCTGATCGGCAGGATGTAGTTCTCGCTCCACGCGTACATCAGCGAGAAGGTGATCTCGTTGTGGTGGTACTGGCGGTGGATCGGCTCCTTCTGGATGTACTCCAGCGAGTCGTGCATCCAGCCCATGTTCCACTTGAAGCCGAAGCCGAGCCCGCCGCCGTCGGTGGCCCGGGTGACCCCGTCCCACGCGGTGGACTCCTCGGCGATGGTCAACACGCCCGGCACCCGCCGATACAACGTCGCGTTCATCTCCTGGAGGAAACTCACCGCGTCCAGGTTCTCCCGGCCGCCGAACTGATTGGGCGCCCATTCGCCGTGCTCGCGCGAGTAGTCCAGGTAGAGCATCGAGGCGACCGCGTCCACCCGCAGTCCGTCGATGTGGAACTCCTCGCACCAATACACCGCGTTGGCCACCAGGAAGTTGCGCACCTCGTGGCGCCCGTAGTCGAAGACCAGCGTGCCCCAGTCCGGATGCTCGCCGCGGCGCGGATCCGGGTGCTCGTACAGCGGTGTCCCGTCGAACCGGGCCAGCGCCCATTCGTCCTTGGGAAAGTGCGCCGGCACCCAGTCCACCAGCACGCCGATCCCGGCGCGGTGCAGCGCGTCGACGAGGTGGCGGAATTCGTCCGGATCGCCGAACCGCGAGGTCGGCGCGTAGTAGGAGGACACCTGATAGCCCCACGATGGGCCGTACGGGTGCTCGGCCACCGGCAGCAGCTCCACGTGGGTGAAGCCCATGTCGGTGACGTAGGCGGGTAGCTGCTCGGCCAGTTGGCGGTAGCTCAGCCCGGGCCGCCAGGAGCCGAGATGGACCTCGTACACGCTCATCGGCGCGACGTGGTGGGTGGTGTCGGCGCGCTTGGCCAACCACTCCTTGTCCGACCATGTGTAGGTCGGGGTGTGTACGACCGACGCGGTGGAGGGGGGCAACTCGGTGGCGAAGGCCAGCGGGTCGGCCTTTTGCCGGGCGACCCCGTCCCGGCCGAGGATCTCGTACTTGTACTTGGTGCCGTCGCCGACGTCCGGCACGAACAGCTCCCAGACGCCGGAGGAGCCGAGCGAGCGCATCGGATGGCCGACGCCGTCCCAGTAGTTGAAGTCGCCGACCACCCGCACGCCGCGCGCGTTCGGCGCCCAGACCGCGAACGAGGTGCCGGTGACCGGCCCGTTCGCGGTCTCGAAGGAGCGCACATGCGCGCCGAGCACGTCCCACAACCGCTCGTGCCGGCCCTCGGTGATCAGGTGCAGGTCGAGCTCGCCGAGGGTGGGCAGGAACCGGTACGGATCGTCCGTGTGCAGTTCGGCGCCCTCGTAGTGCACCTCCAGGCGGTAGTCCGGTACCTCGCGGCCCGGCAGCAGCCCGGTGAACAGGCCCTCGGCCTCGTGGGTCAGCGGCACCCGGCGCTCCCCGGCGACCACGATCACCTCGCGGGCCCACGGTCGCAACACCCGCAACACCACGCCGTCCACGCCGGGTACGTCCGGGTGCGGGCCGAGCAGCCCGTGCGGATCGTGATGGCCGCCGTCCACCAGTCGGCGCAACTCCTCGGCGGCCAGCGGCGGCACCCCCGGCGTGCCGGCCGGGCGGGTGTGCTCGCGGGCGCCGCGCGGCGGGCCGGGCCGGGCGCCGTTCCCGCCCTCCCCGGTGGGCGTGCTGGACGTGGCGGGCGCGGGGCCGTGCTGACGAGCCGTCACGGATGGGACCTCCTGTGCCGTTGGTGCGGAGCGGGAATCGACGGGTCGTCAGTGCGGCTGCGGGGCACGCTCGGCCAGCCGCCGGATCGCCGACATCGGCACCGGCAACCAAGAGGGTCGGTTGCCCGACTCGTACATCACCTCGTATACGGCCTTGTCCGTCTCGAAGGCCCGCAACAACACGGGTTCGGAGTGCGGGTCGAACGAGCCGGCATCGGCGTATCCCGCACAGAAGGCTTCCCGATTGCGCGTTGCCCACTCCTCCGCGCGGCGCACCAGGTGCGGCGCGGGCGCCCCGCGACCCCAGAACCCGCCGCCGCCGGCCAGCAGATGTCGGGCCGCGTAGTCGAACGAGCGCAACATCGCCGCGATGTCGCGCACCGGCGAGTGCAGCGAGCGCCGCTCGCTCAGCGGCCGGGCGGGCTCCCCCTCGAAGTCGAGCAGCACCCACCGGGTGGCGGTACGCAACACCTGGCCCAGATGGAAGTCGCCGTGGATGCGCTGGAGCGGCACCGGATGCCCCGCTCGGCCCAGCGTCTCCAGATCCCGATAGGCCTCGCGCAGCCGATCGGTGAACGGCGCCAGCTCCGGCACCGCCTCGGCCGCCGCGTCGAGGCGGCGGGCCATGTCCTTGGCGATCGCGGCCAACTCCGGCTCGCGGGCGATCGCGGTGGGCAACGAACGGGCCAGGTCGGCGTGCACCTCGGCGGTGGCCGCGCCCAGGCGGAAGGACTCGCCGGCGAAGTCGCCGCCGGTCTCGTGCGCGTGCGGACCGGCGCCGCGTACCTCCTGGCCGGCGTAGAGGTCGCGCACCGAGGTCTTGGCCAGCTCCCAGCCGTCGGTGCCGGTGCGCAGATACTCCTGGAGCAGGCCCAGCGTGGTCGGTTCGGCGTTCGGGCCCGGGAAGGGCATGTCGAACCAGGCGATCGGCGCCGGGATCCGCCGCGAGCCCGCGCCGGCCAAGGCGAGCGAGACCTCCAGGTCCGGATTGACCCCGGGGACCACCCGCCGGAAAAGTTTCAGGATGACGTCGTCCCCGAAGATGATCGAGGTGTTGGACTGCTCGGCGCCGATCACCAGGCCGACGTGGTCGGGATCGGGGATCTGCGCGCCGGGGCGATGGAAGGCCAGCGGGCCGACGGAGTCCGCGGCGCCGAACCGTTCCGGCAACCACCGGGTCAGTTCCGCGTCGTGCACCGCGTCGTAGAGGCTGTTGCCGTTGGGCAGTCGGCCGATCACCGCGTGCGCGAGCCGGTCCGGCAGGCTCTCGCGCACCCCGAGCAACAACTGGTAGTGCTCGGGCGCGCCGCCGTGCTCGACCCGAAGCAACATGTGGTGCAGTGCGGGATCGCCGGAGATCACCTCGAGACTGTGCGCCACGCCGACCCCACGAAGAGGCCGGCTCTTGCCGGCGAACCATCTCTGCTGCGGCAGCCAGTCGCGCAGCAGGGCGATCACGGCGGAGGCAGTGGGATCGTGGGGTCGGGTGGAATCCGTCACAGCGTCATTTCTCCACGGGTGAGGCGGAACCAATAGAAACCATGCCCCGCGAGGGTGAGCAGATACGGCAGCTCGCCGATCGCGGGGAACGTCACCCCCCCGAGCAGCTCGACCGGTTCGTACGTCTCGAACTGCCGCAGATCCAGCTCGGTCGGCTGGGCGAAGCGCGAGAAGTTGTGAACACACAGCACGATGTCGTCCTCGTATTCGCGAAGGAACGCCAGCACGCTGGGATTGGACGAGGTCAGCTCGTTGTACACACCGAGCCCGAAGGCCGGGTTCTGCTTGCGCACCTCGATCATCCGGCGGGTCCAGTGCAGCAGCGAGGAGGCGTTGGACATCTGCGCCTCGACGTTGGTGACCTGGTAGCCGTAGACCGGGTCCATGATGTTCGGCAGGTACAGCCGACCCGGGTCGCACGTGGAGAAGCCCGCGTTGCGATCCGGCGTCCACTGCATCGGCGTGCGCACTCCGTCGCGGTCGCCGAGCCAGATGTTGTCCCCCATGCCGATCTCGTCGCCGTAGTACAGGACGGGCGAGCCCGGCAGTGACAGCAGCAGTGCGGTGAACAGTTCGATCTGGTTGCGGTCGTTGTCCAGCAGCGGCGCCAGGCGCCGGCGGATGCCCACGTTGGCCCGCATCCGCGGGTCCTTCGCGTACTCCTTGTACATGTAGTCGCGTTCCTCGTCCGTGACCATCTCGAGGGTGAGCTCGTCGTGGTTGCGGAGGAAGATGCCCCACTGGCAGTTGTCCGGGATGGACGGCGTGCCGGCCAGGATCTCCGAGACCGGGTAGCGTGATTCGCGGCGCACCGCCATGAAGATGCGCGGCATCACCGGGAAGTGGAACGCCATGTGGCACTCGTCGCCGTCGCCGAAGTAGTCGACCACGTCCTCGGGCCACTGGTTGGCCTCGGCCAGCAGCACGGTGTCCGGATACTTGTCGTCGATCTCCTTGCGCACCCGCTTGAGGAACTCGTGGGTGGCGGGCAGGTTCTCGCAGTTGGTGCCCTCCTGCGCGAACAGATACGGCACCGCGTCGAGCCGGAAGCCGTCGATGCCCAGGTCCAGCCAGAACCGCAACCCGGCCAGCATCTCCTCCTGCACGCGCGGGTTCTCGTAGTTGAGATCCGGCTGGTGGCCGAAGAAGCGGTGGAAGAAGTACTGCTTGCGCACCGGGTCGTAGGTCCAGTTGGACGACTCGGTGTCGACGAAGATGATCCGCGCCTCGTCGTAGGCCTTGTCGTCGTCGGCCCACATGTAGTAATCGCCGTAGGGCCCGTCCGGGTTGTTCCGCGACTCCTGGAACCACATGTGCTGATCGCTGGTGTGGTTCATCACGAAGTCGATCACCACCCGCATGCCGCGTTTGTGTGCCGAGTCGACGAACTCCACGAAGTCGGCGAGATCGCCGAACTCGGGCAGCACGGCGGTGTAGTCGGCCACGTCGTAGCCGCCGTCGCGCAGCGGCGACGCGAAGAACGGCGGCAGCCACAGGCAGTCGACGCCGAGCCACTGGAGATAGTCCAGCTTCTGGGTCAACCCCTTCAGGTCGCCCACCCCGTCCCCGTTGCTGTCCTGGAAGGACCGCACCAGGACCTCGTAGAAGACGGCGCGCTTGAACCACAGGGGATCACGATCGCGCGACGGGGTGTCGTCGAAGGTGTCGCGGACGGGTTCGTTGACGATCACGGGCTGTTCCTCCGGATCGAGAAGAGATGCGCGGGCTCGTGGGCGGGGTCCAGGCGCACGTAGTTGTGCCGGCCCCAGCGATATCCGGCTCCGGTGAACTCGTCCTGCACCGCGAAGGTGTCCTGCCAGTCCAACCCGAGAGCGGGCAGGTCCACGGCGACGGTCGCCTCGCGCGGGTGCTGCGGATCCAGGTTCACCACGACCAGGACCAGGTCGTCGACGTCACCCACTCGGGTGCGCTTGGAGAAGGCCATGACCGCGTCGTCGTCCACATGATGGAAGGTCAGGTTGCGCAGACGTTGCAGACTCGGGTGGCGTCGGCGCATCCGGTTGAGCGTGGTGAGGTACGGCGCCAGCGAGCGCCCCGCACGCTCGGCGCCGGCCCAGTCGCGTGGGCGGAGCTGGTACTTCTCCGAATCGTGGTACTCCTCGCTGCCCGCCTTGACCGCGAGGTGCTCGAACAGCTCGAAGCCCGAGTAGACCCCCCACGACGGGGACAGCGTGGCGGCCAGGACGGCGCGGATCTTGAACGCGGCGGGCCCGCCGTACTGGAGATAGGCGTGCAGGATGTCGGGCGTGTTCACGAAGAAGTTCGGCCGCATGTAGGCGGACGCGTCACCGGTGGTCAACTCGGTGAGGTACTCCTGAAGTTCGTGCTTGCCGGTGCGCCAGGTGAAGTACGTGTACGACTGCTGGAAGCCGACCTTGGCCAGCGTGCGCATCATCGCCGGACGGGTGAACGCCTCGGCCAGGAAGAGTACGTCCGGGTCGCTCGTGTTGATCGTGGCGAGCACCTGCTCCCAGAACTGCACCGGCTTGGTGTGCGGGTTGTCCACCCGGAAGATCCGGACGCCGTGCGCCATCCAGTGCCGCAACACCCGCAGTGTCTCGGCGACCAGGCCGTCGAAGTCGGTGTCGAAGTCGATCGGGTAGATGTCCTGGTACTTCTTCGGCGGGTTCTCCGCGTAGGCGATGGTGCCGTCGGCGCGATGGCGGAACCACTCGGGGTGTTTCTCCACCCAGGGGTGCTCGGGGGAGACCTGGAGCGCGAAGTCGAGCGCCACCTCCATCCGCAACTCGCGGGCCCGGGCCACGAACGCGTCGAAGTCCTCGATCGTGCCCAGGTCCGGGTGGATCGTGTCGTGCCCGCCCTCGGGCGAGCCGATCGCCCACGGCGAGCCGGGATCGTGCTCGCCGGCTTCGAGGGCGTTGTTGGGCCCCTTGCGAAACGCCCGGCCGATCGGGTGGATCGGCGGCAGGTAGACCACGTCGAAGCCCATCGCCGCGATCTGCGGCAGGCGCTCCAGCGCGGTCCGGAAGGTGCCGCTGCGCGGGGGGCGTTTGCCGGTGGGATCGACCACGGCGCCCTCGGAGCGGGGGAAGAACTCGTACCAGGCGCCGTGCAGCGCGCGTTCGCGTTCGACCCGCAGCGGATAGCGGGCCGACGTGGTGACCAGCTCGCGCAGCGGATGCCGGGCGAGCACCTCGTCCAGCGCGGCGGACCGGGCCGCGGCCAAGCGCTCGGCGGGGGTGCGCCGTTCGTCTCGGATCGTGTCCACCGCGGCCAGCACGACCGCCCGCAGGCCGTCCTTCTTGGGGACGCCGACGGCGGCCCGCTCCAGGAGTTGGGCGCCCTCCTCCAGGACCAGACCGACCTCCAGGCCGGCCGGGATCTTGATGCCGGCGGCGTGCCGCCAGGTGGCGATCGGGTCGCCCCACGCCTCGACCGCGTACGACCACATGCCCTCGGTGGTCGGGGTGATGCTCGCGTGTACCCGGTCGGTACCGGGCGCGCCCGGCAACATCGGGGTGAGCGGGCCGGGCCGGCCGCGCGGGTCGCGCAGCACCACGTTGGCGGCCACCGCGTCGTGGCCCTCGCGAAAGACCGTGGCGGCCACGTGGAACGTCTCACCCGGGATCGCCCGGGCGGGCCTGGCGCCGCCGTCGATCGCCGGTGCCACGTCGAGGATCGGGATACGCCCGATCAGCGGCGTGGGCGGTTTGGCCGATCTGCCGGTGCGCGTCCCGGACTTGCCGGCACCGGGCCTGCCGGGCCCGCCGGGCGCGGCGGTGTTCGCATCGGTCCTGCTCGCCTCGGTCGTGTTCGTGCCGCCGGCCGGCTGCCCGGCCGGTTCGGTCGAGGACTTCGCGGCCCTCGACTTCCCGGCGGTCGTCTTCCGTGCCGCGGCCTTGTCGGCCGCGACCTGCCCCGCCCGGGGTGCGCGGTCGCCCCCGGGGTCCTTCCCAGCCGAACTGGTCATGCCGAACTCCTGTACCCACGGACGGGCATCCCGTGCGCGTCGCGCGCGATGCACCCGTACGGAAACCCACTCGATACCCCGATTGCCGGACCCGGGAGTGGCGAAAAACCGACCCGGCGGCGACCGGTGGGATCGCTCGGGTCCACCTCTCACCGCTGCGCGGCGGCCATTGCTCGTGACGCGACCACCAGGCGGGGACCGGGTGGGGCCCGGCCCGCGACCGTGGACGGCGGATATCTGGTGTGTCCGCGGTACGGCGGGACGGAAAGACCCGGCTGTTCAACGATCATCGAGTCGCTCGGGGCACGGCCCATATGGTGTAAAAACGCCCCCAGACCCATCCGCAAGATCTTGCCGGCTTTGCAAGCACGCTGCATCCACTGTCGCAAGTTCTGCCGCCTTCCGGCTAGGGTCGCAGCGTGAGAGCAATCCGCAGATTCACCGTGCGTACGGTTCTGCCCGCTCCGCTGGAGCCACTGGGTGAACTGGCGATGAACCTCCGCTGGTCCTGGCACGCGGAGACCCGCGACCTGTTCGAGTCGATCGATCCGGATACCTGGGCCGCGGTCGGCCGGGATCCCGTCCGCCTGCTCGGCGCCGTGCCGAACGACAAACTCGGCGCCCTCGCCGACGACCGCCGCTTCCTTGCCCGCCTGCGGGTCGCAGCCGAAGACCTGCACGAATACCTGACCGGACCGCGCTGGTACCAAACCCTGGCGCAGCCCGGCGCGAGCCCCGACACCCCACCCGCGGCGATCGCGTACTTCTCGCCGGAGTACGGCATCACCGCGGCACTTCCGCAGTACAGCGGGGGGTTGGGCATCCTCGCGGGCGACCATCTCAAGGCCGCCAGCGACCTGGGTGTACCGATCGTCGGGGTCGGCCTGATGTACCGTCACGGCTACTTCCGACAGTCCTTGTCCCGCGACGGTTGGCAGCAGGAGCGCTACCCGCTCCTGGACCCCAACGAGTTGCCACTGACCCTCCTTCGGGGTGCCGACGGTGCACCCGCACGGGTGGTCATCGGCCTCCCCACGGGTGAGTTGCACGCACGGATCTGGAAGGCCCAGGTCGGTCGGGTGCCGCTGCTCCTGCTCGACTCGGACATCGAGGAGAACGAACCCGCCGAACGTGAGGTGACCGACCGGCTGTACGGCGGCACGAGCGAACATCGCTTGCATCAGGAGATGCTCCTGGGCATCGGCGGCGTGCGGGCTTTGCGGGCTTTTTGCGAGATCACCGGCCATCCGGCACCCGAGGTCTTCCACACCAACGAGGGCCACGCCGGCTTCCTGGGCATCGAGCGGATCCGCGAGTTCACCCAAACCGAGGGGCTCGACTTCGACGCCGCGCTCGAAGCCGCCCGGGCGGGCACGGTGTTCACCACACATACGCCGGTTCCGGCCGGCATCGACCGGTTCGGGCGCGATCAGATCCAGCGGCATTTCGGCGGCGACCTCGCTTGTCCGGGGGTTCCGGTGGACCGGGTCCTCGCGCTCGGCGCGGAGACCTACCCGGACGGCGATCCGGGCGTGTTCAACATGGCCGTGATGGGTCTGCGGCTCGCCCAACGGGCCAATGGCGTGAGCAAGTTGCACGGACGGGTCAGCCGGGGCATGTTCGACGGCCTGTGGCCGGGCTTCGACACCACCGAGGTACCGATCACCTCGATCACGAACGGCGTACACGCGCCCACGTGGGTGGACGGCGACGTCCTCGAACTCGCCGGGCGCGAAGCCGGCGTCGAACTCGCCGAGGACGCCTCGGCGTGGGCGGCCATCGACCGGCTCTCGGCCGGCTCGTTGTGGGAACTGCGCCGGGCCCTGCGCGCGAAGCTGGTCGCCGAGGCGCGACTGCGGCTGCGCGCGTCGTGGAAGCAACGCGGCGCGGGCGACGCGGAATTGGGCTGGATCGAGGGGGTGCTCGATCCGGACGTGCTGACCATCGGCTTCGCCCGCCGGGTGCCGTCCTACAAGCGGCTCACCCTGATGTTGCGCGATCCGGCCCGGCTGCGTGGGCTGTTGCTGCACCCCGAACGGCCGGTACAGATCGTCATCGCGGGCAAGGCGCACCCGGCCGACGAGGGCGGCAAGAAGCTGATCCAGGAGCTGGTGAGGTTCGCCGACGGCGAGGACGTGCGGCACCGGATCGTCTTCCTGCCGGACTACGACATCGCGATGGCGCAACACCTGTATCCCGGGTGCGACGTGTGGCTGAACAACCCGCTGCGTCCGCTGGAGGCATGCGGGACGTCCGGGATGAAGGCCGCGCTGAACGGCTGCCTGAACCTGTCCATCCTGGACGGGTGGTGGGACGAGTGGTACGACGGCTCGAACGGGTGGGCGATCCCGACCGCCGACGGCATCACGGATGTCGACCGCCGGGACGACCTGGAGGCGGCGGCGCTGTACGACCTGATCGAGAACTCGGTCGCGGCCAGGTTCTACGACCGGGGGCCGGAGGATCTGCCCACCCGGTGGCTGGAGATGGTCCGACACACGCTGGCCACGCTCGGCCCGAAGGTGCTCGCGGACCGGATGGTCAAGGACTACGTCGACGTGCTGTACGCGCCGGCCGCGCTGTCCGGGCGGGCGATCACCGGGTCGGCCGCGCGGGAGTTGGCCGAGTGGAAGGCCCAGGTGCGGCGGTCCTGGGCCGGGGTACGGGTGGACCACGTGGAGTCGGGCGGGATAGGGGACGCCCCCGAGGTCGGCAACACGCTCAACCTGCGGGTCTTCGTCTCGCTCGGCGAACTGGCCCCCGCCGACGTCGAGGTGCAGATCGTGCACGGCCGGGTCGACGACGCGGACCGGATCGTGGCGGCGATGGTGGCCCCGCTCAAGGCGGGCCGGCGCGACGAACACGGCCGCTGGTTCTACGAGGGCTCATTGGCGCTGGACCGGACGGGTCCGTTCGGGTACACGGTGCGGGTCATGCCGACACACCCGCTGTTGGCGGGACCGGCGGAACTCGGTCTGATCGCGGCGCCGCCGGAGGGGGAGGGGTTCGCGGAGGGGATGCCGTTGCGGTAGCTCGCTTCTCGAGCCCTCGGGCCCCGGCGTCTTTCGGGACGGCGGGGCCCGAGGCGTCTGCTCAGAGAGCGGTCGGCACGGTGAGGCGGGGGCCGGTGCAGTGGTTGGCGTCGAGGAGGTTGTTGGTCGCGGTGACGGAGAGGGCGGCGGTCTGGCGCAGGGCGTCGAGGGTGGGTGCGGGGCCGGTGACGGAGAGGGTCAGCACGACGTGCAACTGTTTGCCGTTTCGTTCTTGCACGCCCGGGAACTCCGGGCATGCAGGCGCCAGCGCGCGTGCCCACAGCGTTCCATCCAGGTTGGCCAGGGCGACCCCGCCGGGGTAGTCACGAGGTGGCGCGGCAAGTCGGGTGGGTGCGACCATTCCGGTCGTGACGAGTTCGGTGTCCCAATCGATCGTCAAGTCCATCTTGGTGCCGCGGTGTTCGAATTCGGCGATGCAGAACACCTTCGGCGCCGGCGGGCGAACATTGCCTTCGCCGGTGATCCAGGGAATATCGGGTGCTTCGACCAAACGTGCGACCTCGGCCTTGGGGAGCAACTCCCCGCAATACGCGTTCGGCGGCGGTGCCTTGGTCTCGTGCACCTGATGGGTTTTTTTCGGGGGGTCCGCGCAGGCTGTCAGGGCTCCCGCGAGAGCCAAGGCGACCGCTGCGGTCACGACGCGTTTGCCCAGGGCGGCGGTCATCATCGCAACACCGCCGGGGACGCCAGTGGCGGGGCCGAGCAGTGGTTTTGTGCGTACGCGCGATTGGCTGCGGTCACGGCGGCGTCGGCGGTCCACTGCTCCTGATCGACCCCCGGGTTTTTGCTGATCGCGGTTACCTCGATCCGAAGACGTAGGGGGTGGCCATCCAGCCCCTCCGGAGTCGTGATTTCGGGGCATGGGGCGGGATAGGCCCATGCCCGAACACCACTGTCGCGACGCGACACCGAACCGCCGGAGAAATACCGAACCGGATCGGTTGGGAATTGCCGCACGTCGTCCGGACTCAGCGCGGCGAAAGTCCAGTCCAGTCGAAGCTCGACGGCCGGTATCGGCGGCTTTGCGAGCGAGGCGTTGCAGATCGGAAGATCACGCCTGAGGGCGACCGGGGGCTTGGCTTCCCGCTTGTCCGGGGTCGGATGAACCGGAAACGTCGCCCCGTCGATCAGGTCCCAACACACCCCACTCGACGTGGCTTTCTTCTGCCCGCTCTCCGCAGTACACCCGGCAACCATCGAGATCGCCACACCCATGACCATGCCGACAGCCCAACCGGCCCGTGTCGTGGTCGACTTGCCTGCCGCGAACGGCTGCGCGAAAGAGCGTCTCATTGCCGCCCCTGGGTGAACTTCAGGTCGGACGTTCCCTCCACCAGAATGCGGTGGACTTCCCTACCCAAGTCCTTCTGGATCTGGTGGGTGTCGGCTCCCACCGGCCACTGTTCTTGTGCGGCCCACTTGTTGAACAGGGTACTCATCCGCGTCTCGACGTCCAGATTGTTATCGGCGGCCTGATTCGTCACCGCGCCCGAGCTGTCCACCGTCTCCTTCTCCGCCCAGAAATCGGAGAGCAGGTTCATGCCTCGTTGCAGGAGGTCACCCGACACGCCCGGGGCCAGATTGAGCAGAAAGCCCGGCCCGTGATAAAGCGCTTTGCTCTCCCAGAGGACGGCGTGGTTGTACTTGGCGTCGTCGCCCGCCGCGAGGTCGGCCGCAGCTTGATTCCGTGCGGCGTTGATGACGGATAGGGAATTGGCGGTATCTTTCCAGGCGTTTTCGACCATCCTGGGTTCCGTGGCGTACGGCTGTGCATTGATCGTGTACATCCCGTACACCTGTTCGGCATTCAGGAGCAATGCGGCGGACTTCGGGTCGGCGGACAGGCCGTAGAGGACATTGCTCAGCTCGTTGCGCCGGAATACGGCAGAGGAGCCGACGTTCCACCCGCCGGCCGGCGGGTCGACCGGGGAGCCGGGCAGTGCGTTGAGCGTGCCGTGGACATCCGCGATGTACGGCGTCAGCGAATTGGTGATACTTCCCCGGAGTTCGGCCAGTATCTGGCCCTGATGGTCGCCCTGCCCGTAGATCTTCACCACTTCGCCGACCAGCGCCGCCGAAGCTGCGCTGTGTGGTGGGGCCGGGTGGACGGGGTCGGGCGGTTGTCCGTAGGGGATGCCCGTCGCGCCGGCCTGAAGCGCCTTGCCCGCCGCGTCGAGGTAGGCGCCGGTGATCGCTTCCTTGTACGCGCCCACCGAGGCGCTCGGGAAACCGCGTTCGTTGAGCAGGTAGTTCAGGCGGTCGTGCATCTCGCCGGGAGCGAACACGCGGCCGTCGGGGCCTTGGTCGCGGCCCGAGAAGAAATCGAGGGCGACCTTCGGATCGTGGGACACCGCCTTCATGACGCCGATCATCGGGTCGACGCCGCCGCCCGGGGTGCCGCTCAGGTCCAGGGGGAACTGCATCGGCGTGTTCGTGTCGCGTCCCCAGATTGGTGGCTTTCCCTTCTGCTGCTCGTAGGAGAGCGTGTCCTCGGCGACGGTCCGCAGGAACCGGGAGTCGTAGTTGCCGTTTTCGAGGAGTACGCCGAGCATCTGGAAGCCGGTGACCTTCGAGCCGATCGATTGGTTCTTGGCCTCGGGTAGCAGGATCTCCTTGCGGGATGCCTCCCGAAGGCGGGTCATCCAGTCCTTGTTGTCGATCAACTTGGGGCTGGCCGAGGCGAGGGATGTGCCGAGGTCTTGTTGCAGCAGGCGCATGTCGGCGATCCGTGGGTCGCCCGGCGTGCTGTGCGAGGTCAACTCGGCCAACGACAAGGTCTTGTCGAGCAGGCCGTCCGGGCCGAGCTTGATCATCAGGGGCTCGGTGAAGGCCGGGTCGTTCTTGTTGTTGTGGACGAGGTTTTCGAGTTCGCCCAGTTCCTTGGGGTTCAACGACCGCAAGCGGCCGAAGAGATCGTTGGCGCGGACCGCGTCGGCGGCGGGGCCGCCGCCGACTGCGGAGGCGTTGAACTTGTCGGCGGCGCCGTAGTCCACGTCCGCGCGGAGGGCGGCCGACGCGCGGGTGTCGGCGTCGGTTGCCGAGCGGAGCGCTTCGGCGATGCGTGGGCCGAGGGATTCGGCGGCGGCCTTTTGGGTCGCCGCCATGTTCGCCGCGAGCGCGTCCGTGCCTGCCGTCCAGGTCAGGCCCCCGTCCGGCTTGACCTGGAGGCCCTGGGTGCGGGCCTCGTCCACCAGCCCGCGCAGCGCGGTCTGCGCCCTTCCGATGTCGCCTGCCGCATCCCGCAGGATCGACGCGATCGCGCCCGCCTCGTTGTGCGCGGCCTCCAACTGGTCCAGCAGGCCGCGCAGTTTGCCGGCGGCGGCCTTGGCGTCCTGGCCGGACCACACCGCGCTCGTGAGCGGCGCGATGACCTGCTGATTCGCTTGGTCGCGCTTGCCTTGAAGGGATTGCTGCAAGCGCTGCCAGTTGTCGGCGAGCGCGTTCAGGGATCCGACGTCGAAGTTCAATACCTGATCGAAGGTCGGCATGCCGTCCGTCAGCCCTTTCCGCCACTCATCAGCTGGTACGCCCGATCCTCGGCCAGCTCCCAGTTGGCGGCGGTCGCGAACAAGCCGCCGGCCTGGCCCTTCATGTCGTTGCCGACCGCCTGGAGCTTCTTGTCCCAGCGCTCGCGGACATGCGCCACGGCCTTGCCCAGTTCCCAGCCGCCGAGTTGGGAGGCCAGTGGGTCGACGGCGGCCAGGGCACGTTGCCCCGACGACATCAAGTCGCCCCCGGCCGTGTCCAGTTCGTTGGCGGCGCTGCGGATCTTGGCGGTCTCGACGAGTACCCGGTCGCGGCTGCCCTGTCCGCTCGGCGGGCGCGGGGCGACCGGTTGGCACTCGGGCGGCACCCGGCTCGGGGCTATTTCCTTGCGCGGCTGGAGCCCGGGTATGTCGCCGGGGGAGTCGGCGGACCCCGCTGTTCCGGAAGAACCGGAAGAACCGGAGGAGCCGGAAGAACCGGAAGACCCGGAAGAACCGGAGGAGCCGGAGGAGCCGGAGGAGCCGGTGGACCCCGGGTCGAGGGCCGACATGATCTTGCCTGATCGTTGTCCGGACATGACTGGTTGTCTCCCCCGAGTGGCGTTCCGTCGTGACGCAGGCGCCAACTCTAGCGACGGGGTCCGAGTGGCGTGGCCGGCTTGTCGATTCGTGATCCACGGCCGACGTGGGAGGCCGAGGGGCTCTGGTAACTTCCGAGATGGCGGCCCCCGAGGGTGCGCCCCGGACGAGATGTGCGCCGTACCCGGCACGCCAAGACGACGCACGCGGGAGCTGCGGTGGTCGCGTTCGGGGTGGGTACGGCGGTGGCGCGTGGGTTGGACGTCGCCTGGATTCACGGGTCGGAGTCGGCCAAGCACAACGCCGATGTGGACATCCAGGTGCACGCCTACGACGCGCATACGGTGATCCTGCGGCAGAACATGGCGATCAACTACGAGGCGCCGTTCATGTTCCTGCTGTTCGGGAACGAGCGGGCCGTGTTGATCGACACCGGCGCGACCGAGTCGGCCGAGTTCTTTCCGCTACGGCGGGTGGTGGACGAGCTGATCGCGGACTGGCTGCGGGAGCATCCACGGGACGACTATCGGCTGTTGGTGCTGCATACCCATCCACACGGTGATCACGTGGCGGGCGATGGGCAGTTCGTGGATCGGGCGGACACCGAGGTGGTGCCGGCCGGGGACACCTGGGCCCACTTCGGGTTCGACGTCGAGCCGGATCGGTTGGCTCGGGTGGATCTGGGTGGGCGGGTGCTGGAGTGCTTCGCCGGGCCCGGGCATCATCCGGAGGCGGTGGTCTTCCACGACGCGCACACCGGGTTTCTGCTCACCGGGGACACCGTCTATCCGGGGCGGCTGTACATCGTGGACTGGGCCGCGTTTCGGGCCACCATCGACCGGATGATCGCCTTCGTGGCGGACCGGCCGACCTCCCACGTACTGGGCTGTCATATCGAGATGACCCGCAAGCCGGGCGTGGATTACCCGATCCTCACCACCTATCAGCCGCATGAGCCGCCGCTGCAGATGAGTGTGGATCGGCTGCACGCGATCCGGCGGGCGATCGACGAGGTGGACGCGGCCGGCGCGCGACCCGGGCGCTATCGGTACTCGGACTTCGTACTGTGCCTCCGGCGGAACCAGGGCTGAGGCCCGGGTGGGGCTGACGGTGAGGTCGAGTACCGTTCCGGTTCGGGGAGGGTGATCCACCTCATACCGTGGCGTCGTAACGGTCCGGGTGGCAAGTGTCGTCATCTCCTCTGGTAGCGCCGCGACTTAGGGAGATCAATGCCGAATTGGGCATCGGGTGGGGGATCCGCTTCGAGGGACCGGAGACCTCGCTCGAAACGACGGATACGCAGGGCCCTGCCGGCGCTCGCCGTGTGTGTGGCGCTGCTGGGCGCGGGTGCGTGTGGCGGGGGCGACGAGAAGAAGGTCAAGAAGAAGGACGACAAGGTGGAGGCGGTCGCCCAGACCAAGGCGCCCACCGCCCCCGAGGACAACGCACCGAAGACCTCCAAGGCCGTGGTCGCCGTCGAACCGAAGGACGGCGCGACCGAGGTGCGCACGGAGGGTGTGCTCAAGGTGAGCGCGACGGCCGGGAAGCTCACCCAGGTCACCGTGACCGGTTCGCAGGGCGGCAAGCCGGTCGAGGGCACCATCTCGCCGGACGGGGCCGGTTGGACGCCCACGGCCGCGTTGCAGACCGGTACGAAGTACTCGGTCTCCGCGACCGCGACGGACGCCGCCGGGCTGGTCTCCGCGTTGCAGTCCTCGTTCACCACACTGACCCCGGCCAACACCAACTACGGCGTGTTCAACATCGACGCGAACGAAACGTACGGCGTCGGCATGATCGTCTCCATCGAGTTCACCAAGCCGGTCAAGGACAAGACCGTGGTGAACCAGTCGGTCACCGTCACCGCCGACCCCGCCGTCGACGTCAAGGGCCACTGGTTCGGCAACCAGCGCCTGGACTTCCGCCCCGAGCAGTACTGGAAGCCCGGTACCAAGGTGACCCTGCACCTGAACCTGGACGGCAAGCAGCTGTCCCCGGGTGTCTACGGCCAGCAGAAGAAGGACGTCACCTTCATCGTCGGCCGCGCGCAGACCAGCGTCGCGGACAACTCCGCGCACACGCTGACGGTCACCCGCGACGGTGCGCTGCTCAAGAAGCTGCCGGCCAGTCTCGGCGACGACGAGAACACCACGTACAACGGCAAGATGACGATCATGTCCAAGGAAGCCACGGTGCACATGACGTCGCAGTCGGTGGGCCTGGCCAAGGGCGTGTACGACATCCCGGACGTCCCGCACGGCATGCGGCTGAGCGTGACCGGCACCTACGTACACGGCAACTACTGGCGCGACCCCCCGCCGTTCGGCAAGGAGAACACCAGCCACGGCTGCGTAAGCCTGCAGGACGTCAAGGGTGGCGGCGACCCGAGCATGAACGCCGCCTGGTTCTACAAGGAATCGCTGATCGGCGACGTGGTCGAGGTGATCCACTCGCCGGACAAGGTGATCGCACCGGACAACGGCTGGAGCGGCTGGTCGATGGACTGGGCCGGGTGGACGGCGAGCTGATCGGCGAACTCCAGGCATCCTGAGGTGCCTTGATACGTAAGGTGCTTTGATACGTAAGGTGCCTTGATGCGTAAAGTGCCTTGATGCGTACGCCCGAAGGGGGCGGTGCCGGTGGTCGGCACCGCCCCCTTCGGGCTTTCTTTCCCGGGTTGCGCTGTTGCGCTCGGTCAGCCGCGCGGCTGGTCCGGACCCGAGTGGTACGGCTGTTGCGGTTGTTGTTGGTTCGGGTGCTGCTGCTGCGGCAGCGGGTGGTACGGGGCGTTGTGCTGCGGCTGCCCCTGGTACGGCTGTCCCTGGTAGGGCTGCCCCTGGTGGGGCTGTCCCTGGTACGGCCCCGCCCCGTACCCGCCCGCCATCTGCGGCTCGGTCACGAGCGTACGGTCCGACGCCCCGGGGTCGTTCGGGTCGTACGCGCCGCCCGATTCCGCCGAGCCCTGCGTACCACCTTTGCCGGCGGCAGCAGTGCCCCGGTGCGGCCACCACAGGCCGCGGCCCAGGATCGCCGCGATCGCGGGTACCAGCACGATGGACAACAACATCGAGGAGAGCAGGATGCCCACCGCGGTGGCGAAGCCGATCTCCGCCGTCGCCGGGCTGGCCGCCAGGCTGGCGAACGAACCGGCGAGCACCAGACCGGCCGTGGCGATCGCGGGCGCCGTGTGCTTGACCGCCTCGGCCACCGCCTTCCGGGCCGGGATCGGCCGTTCCATCTCCTCCCGGAGCCGGTCGCTCATCAGGATGTTGTAGTCGGTGCCCAGCGCGACCACGAACAGGAACAACACCAGCGGCAGCGTGAAGGACACCCCTTCCCGGCCCAGCATGTGCTGGAAGACCAGCGTCCCGGCGCCGAGCGTGGCCACGAACCCGAGCCCGACCGCGAGCATCAGCACGATCGGCGCGAGCAGCGAGCGCAACAGCAGGAACAGGATCAGCGCGATCAGGATCGCGGCCACCGGGAAGACCAGCTTGAGGTCCTTGCCCACCGCGCTGGAGACGTCGGCGAAGATGGCCGCCGTACCGGTGATGTGCGCCTCGGTGCCCTCCGGGGTGTTCTTCGAGATGGTGCCCCGGACCGGGCCGGTGATCAGGTCGCGGGCCTTCTGGGTGTCCGCCTTCTCGGCCAGGAACACGTCGATCCGGGCGGCCGAGTGGTCCTGGTTGAGCGTCGGCTTGCCGACCTGGCCGACGCCCTGGACCTTGCCCAGCGCACCGGTCAGCCCGGTGAGCGCGCGTTCGTCGAGCTTGCCGCCGCCCTTGCTCTGCACGTACAGGGTGTGCGGATCGGACACGCCCGCCGGCAGCGAACGGGAGATCTCCTCGCTGACCTTGATCGCGTCGGTCCTGGGCAGGCCCTCCTGGTCATAGCTCATCGCGACGCCGATCGCGCCGGCCCCGAGCGCGGCCAACAGGGCCACGCTGCCGACCAGGTAGCGCACCGGCCGCATGCTCACCTTCTCGCCCAACCGGGCGGCGAAGCCCGCCGGACGCTCCTTCTTCCAGGCCCGAGCCGGCCAGAACATCCCACGACCGCAGACCGCGAGCATCGCCGGCATCAGGGTCAGGCTGCCGAGCAGCGCGACCAGTACGGCGACCGCGATCGACGGGCCGAGCACCCGGAACTGGCCGAAGCTGGCCACCCCGAGGGTCGCGAACGCCGCCACGATGGTCAGCGCCGCGCAGGTGATCGCGTTGCCCACCTTGCCCGCGGTGATCGCGGCGGCCTCGCGCTTGTCCTGATTCGGATTGGCGCGCAATTGCTCACGGAAGCGGAACATCAGGAACAGGAAGTAGTCGACACAGATGCCGAGCAGGACGACCGGGATCAGGGACGGTACGGACGAGTCCAACTTGATGTCGAGCAACTTCGCCGTGCCCGCCACCGCGCCCGTCGCCACGCCGCTGATCAGCGTCACCGCGAGCAGCGGGAGCAGGGCGGCCAGAACGCTGCGGAAGACCAGGACGTTGAGCAGCACGATCAGACCGATCGTCAACATGCCGACCAGCGCCTGGGTGTCCTTCTCGTCGTCCGTGTTGTCGACGGTGTTGGCGATACCGCCGGTGAAACCGACCCGGAATCCGGAGGTCTGGAATTCGGTCTTCGCCAGATCACGCGCATCGCGATAGACGTCCTGGAGACCGGTGTCGTTCATATTTCCGGTCAGCGACATCGAGACCAATTGGAAGGTCCCGTCCGGGGCGACCACCCCGGGCGTGTACGTCGGGGTCTGCGAGAAGTCCTTGGCGAACTGCTCCGGCTTCGCCTTGATCGGCTTCTTGGCCAGCGCGGTCGCGGTCTCGGCGACCTTCTTCTGGTCCTGCGGGCCGATCTTGGCGCCGTCGGCGCGGGCCACCAGGACGGTCACCGCGTTCGGGTCGGGCTTCTCGTCGAATTTCTTCTCGGCGATATGGATGGCCGCCGCCGAGTCGTATTTCTTCGGCAGGAAGTTGCCGGTCGAGGAATCGGTGACGCTGTTCATCAACGGGGTTCCGACGGCGGTCAGGGCGAGGCCGAAAACTGCCCAGACAATGATCGTCAGCCATCGATGACGGGTGGCGAATGCGGTGGTTCTACGGATCATTTTCCTTCTCCGCCGTCGGATCGAAACGCAGGAGCTCGATGCGGGAACGCAACGTGGATCTCCGGATTGACTCAAGGTCATCACGGCCGACCCCCTCCGGACATCGACCGGGGGAAGGGGACCGGACCGGGACCTCGGTCCGGGACCGACGGGCAACCAGGACTCGGGTCCGGGGCCGGGGATCGCCCGTGAAGCGGTTCAAGAACGGGAGGGGAGAGGATGGAATGGATGGAGTGGATGGAGCGGATGCAATGAATGGCATGGCATGAATGGCATGCACGAACCGCGCGTCGGCGTCGGGTAGCCGGTCGGGGCCGGCGGGCGCACGGCACAGCGCACCTGCACACTTGCGGGCGACGTCGGTGTACCGACCCCGGGGGGAGGCGCCTGGCCGGCGACGCCCGTCGCCGATCGCATCGAATCGATCGACGATCGCATCGAATCGAATCCAATCGAACGACGATCGCATCGCATCGCATCGAACGGCATGAATCACGAAGGAGGCCCGCGGATGGGCGCCGACCACCCCTCAGCGGTCGGGACGGCCACGGCGGCCGTCCCCGGGCCGGCCGCCCCGGCACCGCCGACCGGGGCGGATGTCGAGGCGGTGCCCGAACCGGCGCCGACGACGGGTGTCGTGGGGCTGATCCGGCGGCGGATCCGGGCCTTTCCGTGGCTCCGGAAGCGCAACGACCTGCTGATCGCGCTCGGCTGCACGGTGGCCGACCTCGCCTCGTACCTCTCGTCCGACCATCGGGCCGGGCCGCACATGTCCGTGGTCGGCGCGCTGTTGGTCGTCTTCGCCGGCGGTCTGCTGATCCTGCGTCGGCGCTACCCGCTGTACGTACTGCTCGGGGTGGTCGCGGCCTACGTCGCGATGTCCATGGTCGTCTCGATGACCGTGCACAGCATCTCCTTGTCGCTCGTGGTCGCGCTGTACGCGGTGGCCCGCACCGGCACCTATCCCGCCATCGCCGTCGCCGGCGGTGCGATGCTGGCCGGTCAGGCGGTGCACCTGGTGCGGGAGACCGAGTCGACCCCGTGGATGTTGCCCGCCGATGCGTTGGCGATCGGCGTGGTGATCATGGCCGGCGTCGGGGTGGGCCGGTGGCGCGACCAGGTGGAGCTGAACCGGCGGCTGCTGGCCGACCGTGCGGTGGCCGACGAACGCCGGCGGATCGCCCGCGAGTTGCACGACATCGTGGCGCACCACATCACCACGATGTACCTGATGTCCGGCGGCGCGCGGGCCACCCTGGACCGCGACCCGGACACCGCGCGCGAGGCGCTGATCACGCTGGAGTCGTCGGGACGTACCGCGCTGCGCGAGATGCGCCAACTGCTCGGCGTACTGCGCAGCACCGACGTCGCCGAGGACGCGCCCGCCGAACCCCAGCCGGGGATGCACGAGATCGACCGGCTGCTCGCCGAGTCGCGCGCGGCCGGGCTGCCCGTCGAGTACGAGGAACTGGGCGAGTCGCGGCCGCTGCCGAGGGCGATCGGGCTCACCCTGTACCGGATCGTGCAGGAGGCGCTGACCAACGCGCGCAAACACGCGGGCAACGCGCGGGCCTTCGTCCGGGTCGAATACCGCTCGGATCGGGTCGCCGTGGAGATCTGCGACGACGGCGACGGGCGTGGCGGGGGCGGTGGGCGCACCGGGATGGCGGGCGGCGGGTACGGTCTCCTGGGCATGCGCGAACGAGTCGCCGTGCACGGTGGCACGCTCGAGACGGGCAGGCGCGCCGAGGGCGGCTACCGGGTGGCGGCACTCGTACCGCTGCCGCCGGTGGAGCCAGGAGAGGACTGGAACTGATGGGCGTGGACGACGCATCCCGGGTATCGCCGGGATCCCCGGCATCTCCGGGATCCCCGGCATCCCCGGCATCCCCGGTCACCGTGCTGCTCGCGGACGATCAGCCGCTGGTGCGTCGGGGCTTGGCCCTGATCCTGCGCTCCGACCCGGGCATCGAGGTGATCGGCGAGGTCGGCGACGGCGCCCAGGCCGTCGAGGCGGCCCACCGACTGCACCCGAACGTGATCCTGATGGACATCCGCATGCCGGTCCTGGACGGCGTCAAGGCCACGGCCCAACTCGCCGAGGAACTCCCCGATTGCCGAGTGCTGGCCCTGAGCACGTTCGACATGGACGAGTACGTGGTCGGCGCCCTGCGCGCGGGCGCGATCGGCTTCCTGCCCAAGGACGTCCTGCCGGAGGACCTGATCGCAGCGGTCCACACGGTCCACTTGGGCGAGGCCGCGGTGGCGCCGCGCTTGCTGACGCGGTTGATCGAGTCCTTCGTCAAGGCCCCATCGGCCCCACAGACCTCGACGACGGGCCTGCGCGACCTGACCCCGAGGGAGGTCGAGGTGCTGAGGCTGATCGCGGCGGGGCTGGACAACGCCGAGATCGCTCAAGCGATGAGCATCGGCGTCCAGACGGTGAAAAACCACGCAACAGGCTTGTTCGCAAAGCTGGGCGTCCGGGACCGGGCGCAGGCGGTCGTATTCGCCTACGAGTCGGGGCTGGTGCAGGCGGGGCGGGCTACGTAGCGGCGCAGCGCGGAGAGGGCGACGGCGTGGCGCTCAGGGCATCCAGGGCCCGGTGGGGGTGCGTTGGGGGTCCGGGTCGTCGTGGCGTCGTCGAGCAGGCTCATCGCTGTCGTTGATCCTGCGGTGGGGTGCCCTTGCCGAGCGTCGACGCATTCCCTTTCCCTGTCCTGCACGGCGTTTGGTTCCGGGGCTTTGGCTCCCGTATCCGGTATGAGGAGCGGTGTCGGTCCGAACCACGGGATGGACCCGGCGCGTGGGCGCCGGGTCCATCCCGTGGTGTGCCGATCAGGTGGAGTTACCAGGTGCCGGGTGGGGCTCTCCAACCTTGGACGGGTTGCTTGAGGGTGCCGTCGGTGTTGCCGAGCAGTGTGTTCAGTGTGGTGCTGCCGTCGTTCCATTCGTACATGGCGGCGATGTCGTCGCGTCCGTCGCCGTTGTAGTCGCCGGTGACGGGGTAGGCGTAGGTGGTGTCCCAGGTGCCGGGTGCGGAGCGCCAGGCGGTGGTGGGGTTGGTGAATCGGCCGTCGGAGCCGGTGGGGAAGACGCGGAATTCGGTGACTCCAGCGCCGAGGTCGTACATGGCGCCGACTTCGGCGTGGTGGTCGCCGTTGTAGTCGCCGGAGGTGAGTTGGACCTTGTTCCAGTCCCAGGTTCCGGGGGCGGCGCGCCAGGATTGCACGGGTGCGGCGAGGGTGCCGTCGGGTTGGGCGAGGAGGGTGTGGAGGGTGACGCTGCCGTCGGACCAGCCGTAGAGGGCGGCGATGTCGGCGCGTCCGTCGCCGTTGTAGTCGCCGACGGCGTATTTGGCGGAGTTCGCGTTCCAGGTGCCCGGTGGTGACTGCCAGCCGGGGATGGGGGTGTCGAACGTGCCGTCGTTGCGGATGATCCAGGTGCGGACGGAGGTGGTGCCGCCGGCGGGGTCCTGGACCTGGGCGAAGATCATGGCGACGTCCTTCTTGCCGTCGCCGTTGAAGTCGCCGGCCATGATGCTGGCCTTGGCCCAGTCCCAGTTGCCCGCGGGTGTGACGTAGCCGGGGACCGGGCCGGAGAAGACGCCGCCGGGCTGGGACATGAACTTGAACAGGGATGTGCTGCCGTCGTTCCACACGTGCAGGGCGGCGATGTCGTCGCGTCCGTCGCCGTCGAAGTCGCCGACCGTGTACTTGACGCGGGTGGTGTCCCAGTGTCCGGCCGCGCTGAGCCAGACCTGGCGGGGCGGGGCGAAGGTGCCGTCGGCGTTGCCGGAGGAGACGAAGAACGCGGTGGTGGCCTGGCCGTAGTCGTAGACGGTCAATATGTCCGCGCGGTGGTCGCCGTCGAAGTCCCCGGAGTATTCGTTGCGTTGGGCGTTGGTGGAGTCGTTCGGAAGGTGGTCGAGGGTGGCTCCGGTGGTGGCGTTCCAGCGGATGTAGCCGCCCTGGAAGTCGCTGCGGCGTCCGCCGGTGACGTCGTATTCGTTGCTCGTGGGGAACCCGAGATATCCCTGTTCCCAGCCGAGTGCGGCCCACCGGTTGCGGATGTTGCCGTAGACGGCCCAGGCCCCGCCGCTCGGTGTGGTGTAGACGGATCCGTTGTCGATGCCCGCGCCGGGGGTGCGGAAGTGGGTGTAGGTGCCGGGTTTGGTCGGGGTGTTGGCCTGTTCGGTGGCGGGGAAGCCGAGGGGGCCGCGGGGGCCGCCGGTGGCCTGCCAGCGGTTGTAGGTCTCTCCGCTGATCAGGTGCGCTCCGGTGTCCGGGGTCCAGGTGACGGCGCCGGCCCCGGTGTTCGCGGTGCCCGCGTAGCGGGTGACGCGGCCGATGTCGGTTCCGGCGCCGTCGCGTACGACGTCCTCGTCGGAGACGGGGTAGCCGAGGGGCCCGTTCAGGCCGCCGCTCTGCAGCCACCTTGTGCGCGTGCCGCCGCGCTGGGACCAGGCACCGGTGGTGGGCGACCAGTTGATGTGCGCGTCGGTGAGGGCGCCGTTCCCGGTGCCCTGGAAGTCGGCGAATTTCCCGATGCCGCCGTCGCCCTGCACCCCACTCGTCGGCAGCCGCAGCGGCCCGGTGGGTCCGCCGGTGGCCTTGTATTTGGCGAGGATGGGTCCGCACAGGTCGAGCTTGACGTTGGCGTCGCCTGCGGAGGGGTATTTCTCGCAGGTGGTCCAGGGCGTCTGGTTGTCGGCGATCAGTCGCATCGGACCGAAGGTGTTGCCGTCGGGGCCGGGTGCGATCCCCAGCGCCACGTACAACCGCCCGTCCGCGGCCTGCGCCCAGAGGTCGGCCCGGCCGTCCCCGTCGAGGTCCCCGTCCGAGTTGAGCTTCGGATACGCGGCCGCGTCGAATCCGGTCCCGATCACCGTCCGAGCTGCGGTGTTGCCGAGCGCGGTGACGTCGGCGCCGCCGTCGGCGTTCTTCCTCGACGCGTACTGGAAGAGTTGTCCGGTGGTGCGGTCGCGTGCCCACAGGTCGGGGAGGGCGTCGCCGGTGGTGTCGCCGGGGGCGATGAGGTCGAGGTTGGTCCAGTCGGCGGCGCCGAGGGGGATGGCCTTGTCGAAGGCGCCGCCGCTGGTGTCGCCGTGGAAGAGCCACAGGCCGCTGGTGCCGTTGCCGTTGTCCTCGACGGTGAGCAGGTCCAGGCGCGCGACGCCGGATCCGGTGAGGTCGTTGTCGACGTTGCCGGGGGCGAGGATCTGCCGCACCCGGGTCCAGTCGGTGGTGTACGCGGCGCAGGTGCCGTTCGGGCGGGAGGGGTCGAAGCAGATGGTGGGCCGCGTGACGACGTCGCGGACCGCGCGGGTGAAGTATTCGCCGTGGGCTCCCGCGCCGGCGGTGGCGTAGCGATAGAGCTGTCCGCCGGCGTGGGCGTAGAGGTCGTCGTAGGTGATGCCGGCGCCCCCGCGGTGGGTGATCAGTGACCCGGTCCACGTGGGTTTGCCATTGGGGCCGGGTGGTCCCTGGACGGCACGGGATGCGATGGTGCCACCGGCGGCGGGGTCGGTGTCGGCGGAGTACATGCGCAGTGCGCCGGTGTCGTCGACGGTGAGCAGGTCGATGCGTCCGTCGCCGGTGATGTCGCCGAGGGTGGTCTTGGCGTTGGGGTTGGAGGGCGCGTAGAACTTGTAGATGGTGGGTTGGGAGCGGTTGCCGGCCCTGTCCACGGTCTGGGCGTAGAGCGTGTTGGTGCCCCAGTTGACCACCGGCAGGGCGTCGGTTCGCCAGAGTTTGTTGACGTCGTCCCAGGTGGCGCGGGCGGCGCCGCCGACGGGGATGACGGCGTTGAGCGCGTATTCGACGGTGTCGACGCCGGAGGCGTTGTCGGTGGCCGTGAAGGCGAAGGTGCCCTTGTCGCCGGCGGTCTTGCCGCCGCCGTTCGTGGGGTAGTCGACGCTGGCGACGGTCGGTGTGGACGGTGGTGTGGCGTCGACGGTGAACGTCGTGTCGGGTGCCCAGTCGCCGGACATGCTCTCGTCGTCGGCGCGCACGGACCACCGGTAGCTCTTGCCGTCGGCGAGGGTGCCGGCCGGAAGGTCCGCGCGGGCCTCGTGGCCGTTGGCACCCCACGAGACCCACCCGCTGTCGTACACCAGCGGATCGCCGTTGCCGACCTCGCGCAGATTGAACTGGCCCTTGACGTTCTGCGGTCCGTCGGGGTCGGTGAGGGTGGCGTGGAGGCTGACCCCGCCGACGGCGGGGTTGACGGCACCGATGTATCCGGCGTTCCCGGAGGCGGCGCCGTTGACGGGTACCGGCGTCATCCGCAGGTTGGAGGGGGTGTTCGGCTTGGTGTTGTACTTGACGGTCAGGTAGGCGTCGGCGGGGTTGTTGGAGAAGCGCTTGAACGCCGCGGGATCATTCTCGTCGCCGAAGAGGCCGAAGGTGAGGATGCTCTCGCCCGCGCGGGCCCTGACCTGGTCGGTGATGCCGAACTCGGCCAGGCGCGGGCCGCATTCGCCCTTGGTGTTGGAGTTGGGGACCCGGATCGTGGACCACAGGCCCCAGTCGGCGGGTCGGGTGTTCCAAGTGGTGTGGGAGTCGAGGGTGTTGGCGACCTGGTGGAGTTGAACGGGGTAGGTGCTGGTGTTCTCGCACGACCACGCGGAGGAGGAGACCTGGGTGGCGTAGAACTTGGCGTCGATGATCTGCTTGCCGGGGAGATTGAGGGCGACGCTGTAGTAGGTCTTTTCGATGCCCTTCTCGGTTTCCCAACCCTGGTATCCGACGCCGGGCTTGTATTTGTTGCTGGTGTTGCCGGGGGTGTCGCGGTAACCGGGGGCGTCCCAGACCCAGTTCCACTCGCCGGCCTGGGTCTTCTGGGTCGGAACCCAGGCGGGGTCGATGTAGACGGGGAAGACGGTGTCGGGCGAGGCGAGCACGCCCCGGTCCGCAGTCAACGTGAGGGAGCCGGCCGTCACGGTGGTGCCCAGGGGCACGGTGGTGGCGAGGGTTCCAGGAGCGTCGGATGTGGAGACGAGGTCGCCCCCGGGGCTCGACCCGGTGTCCGGTGCGCCGGCCGCGAGCGTGGACTTCGTCCTCGCAGCGCCGCTCTTGGGGGTGGTGCGCGAGTCCCACATGATCGGGGTGGGGGCGCGGAAGGCGGTGGCACCGTCCGGGGATTTCGCGGCGAGAGCCCCGTTGTCTTCCCGGGTGACGGTGACGCCCTCGGTGCTCATGCCGAGCCTGAGGGTGGCCAGTTGCGGGTTGGCGGCGGCCTGAGCGTTCTTGACGATCAGGGTGTGCGAGAACCCGCCCTGCGCGGTGGCGGTGACCTTGAGGTCGACGTCCGGCAACACCGAGGAGTACAGCGCCCCGTCGGCGGTGACGACGGGCGCGGGCAGCGGTGTGGGCCAGGTGAAGGTGACTTTGCGGTTTCCCTCGCCCATGGACGCCAGCAGCGTGGTGCCACCGCCGCCGAGTACGAGGTCGCCGGTGGTGCTCGCGGGTCGGACAGTGCCGTCCGCGGCCCGGGCGAGGGTGGGGTCGAGATCGCGCCAGGTCCCGGTCTTCTTCGTCCGTGAGGGCTGCGCGGTGCGTCGGAGCTTGAGCGAGCCGTCGGGCTCGGCGGTGACCGTGTCCGTCTCGGTCGTCGCCTCCGGCACCGGCACCGGCACCCCGTTGCGCACGGCCTGCGTGGTGGCGGCGGTCTCGGCCGCAGCCTTCGCCTCGGCTGAGGGGGCGCCCGCCGGTGCTGCTGTGCCCGCGCCGGCAGCTGCGCCGATGGGTGCGTTGCGGGGTGCGGCGCCGGCCGCGCCGGCCGCGCAGGTCATCGACAGGGTGACCAGTCCGCAGACCAGGGCCGACAGGCGTCGCGGGTGTGGGCGTGCGGGGGGAGGCGGGTGCCCCATGGAGGGTGCTCCTCGAAGAGTCGGTGCTGCGGGGCGCGAACGCGCATAGATGCGCGGAACCTACCGGTTGGCCACAAGCTCTCACCGTGTGGCGCAGATCACGTCGACTCATTGGATGTATCGACAAGGATGCAAGTCGCCTGTAAGTGCGGATGGAATGCCGAACTATGGTTCCCAACGGGCGATTTGGACTTGCTGGGGACTCTCGGACGGCCCTTGAGGTTGTAGTGACGAAGCACACATCTACTCTCGGGAACTGCCTTTACCCGCACGGGATTTACGGCCTACGGTGCGCTCCGTCTGTGATCTTTCGCCTGCTCGGGGCGGGATCCGTCCGGGTGGGGGTTGGTTGTCATGCGTGGTTGGTCGTGGGGATCGAGGAGGTCCCGGCGCGGTCGAGGGTCCAGCGCGGCGCGCCTGTTCGTGACGGGCGCGACGGTCCTGGCGTTGACGGCGAGCGTGGGCCCGGCCCAGGCCGTCGACTGGATCGAATCCCGTCCCGCCGACGAGGGATGGTCCCCACGCGACCTGCCCAAGACGCCCTCCGTGCACGGGAAGAAGGCACCCAAGCCCGACGCGCGCCCCCTTGCCGGCGACGGCCACCGCTCGTGGAAACCCACCGCGACCACCTGGCCCAGGCAGGCCGAGGCCGAGACCGCCCCCGCGCCCGCGTCGTCGTTCGTCGCGCGGGGAGGATCGTCGTTGCTGGCCGCCCCCACCGGCGGGAACGCCCCCGGCACCCCGGTATGGATCACCACCCCCGACACCACCGCCCCCGGCCCCCTCCGCTCGAACACCCTCACCGCCCCCGCGACGGGCGCCGGGAACACCCCGGGGCGCGTCAAGGTCACCGTCGCCGACCACGACACCGCCCAGAAGGCCGGCGTCGACGGCGTCCTGATCACCCTCCGCCCGACCGATACCGCCGGCACCTCCGGCAGGGTCACGGTCGGCGTCGACTACACGGCGTTCAAGGACGCGTTCGGCGCGGACTGGTCCTCCCGCCTGCGCCTGGTCGCCATGCCCGAGTGCGCACTGAACACCCCCGACATCGCCGCCTGCCGGGTGAAGACCCCCGTGGCCGGCGCGCGCAACGACCGTGTGAAGCGGCGGGTGATCGCCGACGTCGACCTCCCCGCGGGCGTCGCGGGCTCCCCGTCGGCGACCGGGTCGGGTGCGATGGTGCTGGCGGCGACCGCCGACGCCTCGGGCCCGTCCGGCGACTACAAGGCCACCTCCCTGTCCCCGTCCGGCCAGTGGTCGGCGGGCGGCAACTCCGGTTCGATGAACTGGTCGTACGGCATCGGCGTCCCACCGGCGATCGGTGGCACCGCGCCGACCGTGAATCTGTCCTACAACTCCGGCTCGGTGGACGGTCGTACGACCTCCACGAACAACCAGGCGTCGTGGATCGGGGAGGGCTGGGAGTACTCGCCCGGTTTCGTCGAGCGCTCCTACCAGTCCTGCGCACGCGACGGCCAGGACAAGTCGGGGGAGAAGTGCTGGTCGAACCAGAACTCCCTGACCCTGTCCCTGAACGGCAAGTCCTCGACCCTGGTCCAGGACGACGCGGACAAGTCCAAGTGGCGCCTGGAAGGCGACGACGACTCCCGTATCGAGCCGTTGACCGGCGCGGTCAACGGTGACGACAACGGCGAGTACTGGCGCCTGACCACCGGCGACGGCGTGCAGTACTACTTCGGCGTGGGCCACAAGCCCGGCGGCGACAACACCGACCCCGCCACCAATTCGACGTGGTCCGCACCCGTCTACGGCAACAACGCCGGCGAACCCTGCAACAAGGCATCCGGCTTCGACGCCTCGTGGTGCCAACAGGCCTGGCGCTGGAACCTCGACTACGTCGTCGACGCCCGCGGTGGGATGGTCACCTACTGGTACAACGCGGAGACGAACCGGTACACGCGCGGCGCGGTCCTGGTCGGCTCCGGCACCCTGACCGAGTACACCCGGGGCGGCACCCTCGCGAAGATCACCTACGGGTCGAAGAAGTCCGACACCACGCAACCCACGGCCCAAGTCGTCTTCGACACGGCGGAGCGGTGCCTGAAGAAGGACGGCTTCGACTGCGACCCGGCCAAGATGACCAAGGCCAACGCGTCGAAGTGGCCGGATGTGCCGGTCGACAAGCAGTGCGCGACGTCGGGCAAGTGCGAGGAGTACGGCCAGACATTCTTCTCCACCCGCCGCCTCACCAGGATCACCACTCAGTCCCTGGTCGGCTCCGCCTACCAGACCGTCGACGAGTACGCGCTCGACCAGGACTACCCGGACCCCCTGGACGGCTCCTCGCCGACGCTGTGGCTGAACTCGATCACCCGCACCGCCTGGGACGGCACCAAGAAGATCGACATCCCCTCCGTCGACTTCACCGGCCAGGGCATGGAGAACCGGGTAGACGCCGCCGGCGACCTCGCCCCGCCGATGAACCGCCGCCGCCTGACCGGCATCACCAACGAGACCGGCGGCCAGACCACCGTCAAGTACAACAACGCCGAATGCACCCCGGCCACGCTGCCCACCCAGGACGCCAACACCAAGGCGTGCTACCCCATCTGGTGGAACTACGACCAAGAGGCGGAACCGGTCCTGCACTGGTTCCACAAGTACACCGTCGCCGAGGTCACCGAACACGACATCGCCACCACCACCCCCGACCGCTCGACCCGCTACGAGTACGTCGGCGGCGCCGCCTGGCACCGCGACGACTCCGAGCTGACCGAGGACAAGGAAGCGGGCAAGCCCAAGAGCAAGGACCGCCGCACCTGGAACCAGTTCCGCGGCTACGGCCAGGTGATCACCCGCTCGGGTGTGGCGCCGGAGACCCGCGTCACCCAGTCGGCGACGTTCTACCTGCGCGGCATGGACGCCGACGTGAAGAAGGACGGCAGCAAGCGCGCCGTCACCCTCACCGACTCCACCGGCACCACCCTCGTCGATGCGAACCAGCACGCCGGATTCGCCTACGAGACCCAGACGTTCACCGGCGACGGCGGCACCGTCGCAGCGACGTCCCTCAGTACCCCGTTCTCCTCCGCGGCCACCGCCACCCACACCCGCGCCCGCGGCCTTCCCCCGCTCACCGCGCAGCGCACCGCCACCTCCAAGAACCGCAACCGCAGCCTCCTCGCCGACGGCACCACCTGGCGCGAGACCTCCAAGACGACCACGTTCGAGGCGGTCCACGGTCTTCCGGAGACGGTGTCGGACAGGGCCGACGGCCTGCCCGAGTACTGCACGAAGACCACGTATGCGCACAACACGAGCGCGTGGATCATCGGCAAACCCACCGAGGTCCGATCCCTGATCGGCACCTGCGAAACCACAGCGTCCAAGGACACCGTGTACGCGTGGTCGCACACCCTCTACGACAACAAACCGTTCGGTGAGGTCGGTACGGTCGGCGACGTCACCTCGGCCGACGCGGTGATCGACTACAAGGCGGACGGCACCCCGAACTGGGTGACCACCACGAAGTCGGAGTTCGACGCGTACGGCCGTGTCACCAAGGCCACCGACGCCGAGAACAAGGTCACCACGACCACCTACACCCCCGCCGCGGGCACCCTGCCCACCACGGTGGTCGTCACCGGCCCCACCGGCTGGACGTCCTCGACCACCTATGCCGGGGCGCGCAACCTCCCCGTCAAGGCCCTCGACGCCAACGGCCTGACGGTGGAGCAGGAGTACGACACCCTCGGCCGGCTGATCGCCGTATGGAAGCCGGGCCACACCAAGGCCGACAACGCGGACCTGCAATTCGCGTACGCCCCCAGCAAGACCGGCCCCTCGGTGGTCACCACCCGCACCCTGACAACCGACAAGAAGTACGCGGTCTCGCACCGGATCCTCAACAGCTTCCTCCAGGAACGCCAGACCCAGTCGAGCACCGCCAACGACGGCTTCGGCCGGCTGATCACCGACACCTTCCACGACAGCCTCGGCCGCCCGTTCAAGACCAACCAGCCCTATCTGGACGAAACCTCGGACCCGGACACGACCGTCTTCGTCGGCAACGACAACGAGATCTCCGGCCAGAACGCCGTCGTCTACGACGGCATGGGCCGCACCACCGCCCAGACGTTCTCCTCCAAGGGCATCGAACAGTGGCGCACCACCACCACCTACGCCGGCGCCGACGAGACCCGGGTCACCCCGCCGCCGGGCGGTGTCGCGACCGTGTCCATCTCGGATGCCCGCGGCAAGCCCGGTGAGTTGCGCGAGTACAACGGCGGAGTCCCCACGGGCACCGACTACTCGAAGATCACCTACACGTACACCCCGCGCGAGGAACTGAAGTCGGTCACCGACGCGGGCGGCAACACCTGGACGTACACCTACGACTTCCTGGGCCGCAAGACCCACGTCGAGGACCCGGACAAGGGCCCGTCCGACACCCGCTACGACCTCGTCGGCCGGGTGATCGGCACCACAGACGCCCGCGGTCAGAAGCTCGCCTACACCTACGACGCGCTCGGCCGAAAGACCGCCTCCTACAAGGACTCCGTCTCCGACGTGAACCTCCTCGCCGAGTGGACCTACGACCGCTATGCGAAGGGCCAGGCGGACGGCTCCTCCCGCTACGTCGGCGGCAGGAGCGGCGCCAAGTACACGAACGAGATCACCGGTTTCGAATCCGGCACGTACCGCCCCACCGGCACCCGTACCACCATCCCCGCCGCCGAGGGCAAACTCGCCGGCATCTACACCACCGCCACCACCTACGAGCCGGTCCTGGGTCTGCCGGTGGCCACCGACGCCCCCGCCCAGGGCGGCCTCCCCGCCGAGACGCTGCGCAGCACCTACAACACTCGCGGACTGCTGACCAAGTTCGGTGGCGAAAGGGCCTATCTGAACCGGGGCATCTACGACGCCTTCGGCCACAACATCCGCGCCACCCTCGGCGACGCGCCCCGGCAGGCCGCGTTCACCAGCGACTACGACCCCTCGACCGGTCGCCTGTTGTCCACCAACTGGGACAAGCAGACCTCCACCACCACGAGCGTCGACGCCACCACCTACACCTACAAACCGTCCGGCGATGTCACCTCCATCAGCACCAGGCGCGACAACAACACCACCGACACCCAGTGCTTCACCTACGACGGCAAGCGCCGTTTGAAGGAAGCCTGGACCGACACCGCCGGCACCACCACCCTCCCGGCGCCCAACGTCCCCGGCATCGGCGGCTGCACCACCCCGACCCCGTCCAAGAACACCGTCGGCGGCCCGGATGCGTACTGGCAGTCCTTCGACTACGACGTCGTCGGCAACCGCACGAAGCTCGTCGAGCACGACGCGACGGATGACCCGACGAAGAACGTCACCACGGAGTACGGCTACCGGGCGGGCGCCGCGTCTACGGACCGCACCCACCGCCTGGACACGGTCACCGTCAAGACCGGCACCCGCGAAGCGGTCACCACGGGCCTGACCTACGACCAGTCCGGCAACACCAAGACCCGCCCCGGCGCCGACGCCAACCTCCAGACGTTGACCTGGAACGAAGAGGACAAGCTCACCAAGGTCGCCTCCGCGACCGGCAACAGCGACTACGTCTACGACGCCGACGGCAACCGCATCATCCGCCGCGAGGCCGGCAAGACGACCCTGTACCTCGGTGGCGACGAACTCACCACCAACACCGACCAATCCGGCCCGGTAATCGGCACCCGCTATTACCCCACCGCCGGCGGCGCCACCGTCGTCCGCAACAGCACTGCCGGACTCACCTACATGGCGGCCGACCACCACGGCACCCCGGTCAGCACCCTCGACGCCGCCACCCTGACGGCAACGCGCCGTCAATCCAAGCCCTTCGGCGAACCCCGCGGCACACAGCCCACCAAGGCCAACGGCCAATGGCCCGACGACAAGGGCTTCCTCGGCAAGCCCATGGACTCAACCGGGCTGACCCACATCGGTGCCCGCGAATACGACCCCACCCTTGGCCGCTTCATCAGCGTCGACCCGCTGATCAACCTGACCGACGCCCAACAGATCCACGGCTATACCTACGCCAGCAACTCGCCCCTCAGCGCCAGCGATCCTTCAGGAATGGGCGAGATCTGGGGCGACCCGGATATCGACCACACCTGGAGCAACGAACAGCGACACAGCGGCAACGGCCCCTCCAAGGCAGACACCGCCGGAACGTTCAATGACGAGCCACCAGTCTCGAGTTCTCACCCCAAGCAGCCAGTTCTCTCAAACGGGAAGAAGGGAAGCGGGAAGAATCCTCCGCCCATCGGTCCTCGAGTTTCCCAGGCGCCCAAGGAAGTTAGCTGGTGTGGGATTTGCTTGCTCACCAAGCCAGTTCCCCAAACAGCGATACTCGCTGCGGACAATGCCCCAGAGCCCTGGGTGCTCGATTGGACTCCGAATTGTGGGATGGATTCGCAGGCAGAGAATTCACTATGCTCTTCGTCGAACGCCCTGCTTACCGCTGGATCAATGGGTGTGGCCATACCCCAAGGAATGATCCAGGACATTAAGTCGGTTGCTCCGGACGGAACGAGAGTACGCGCACCGGGAACCCCGGCTCTAGCCAAATGGGGAAGAGGTGTCGGGGTTGTCGGGCTAGGCCTGACGGCTTGGTCCAACTATGAAGCCAACAATAAGGACGGTGTGACGACGCGAGGCGTTGTGGCGGCAACTACCGAGACCGGTTTTGACTTCGCCTATGTTGGCGGTGCTACGATCCAAGGTGCTGTCTGGGGAGGGAGAGCAGGTATGGTGCTCAGCCCCGTCTTCGGCCCTGCCGCGCCTTTTGTTGGCGCGGGCGCCGGCGCCTTTGTCGCAGCAGGGCTTGCAACCATCACGTCGCCGACAATTAAGAACGGATTTAAGGATGCCTATCACAAGCTGTTTGGCTGAGTAATACCTTCGGAATGATGAGCGAGGCCAGTGGTACGCTGGCCTCGCTTCTCCTTCGTTATGTTCGTGATGAAAGAAATCGTGTGAGCGCTTCAGGTCAAGGAGTACCGGAAGAAGTTTTCTCGAACACTCTCGGAATTTCTGAGCCAGAATGGCTTTCCTTTTTGCGAGAACGAAAGGTCCGCCGTGATCGTTCTGATAGTTCTAATATTGTTTGCGGGCTTCTCTACATGGAATCTCTACTCGCTTTGGCGTAATTCTGAAAGTGAAAAGGCGGTTGATGCGGCATATCGAATCTTTGGTTTCCGTGACAGCCTTCGCAGGGGGATTGTCAGGGCGCAAGTGGCATTTTGTGGTATATTTTGGTGCATTCTAATCGGCTTTGGAGCGTCGATTCTCGGTGGGGATGATCCCTCGAGTATTTCGGCGATAACTACGCTGGTTGGCATAGGGGTCGGTGTGCCGGGATTTGTGATCCTGGGGGCTTTGATTGTCGTGATCAATCGTCCAAGGTCTGTGGTGCCACCGCATATGCGCAAGGATTCCGGTTTGCTAAAGAAGCGTCCGTCTCAATCTGGAGAAGGATGACTAGTCGTCCGGGTGGCTGTATTTTGTGGCGGTTTCTATATCGATAGGGCTGTAGGTGCATCGCTGATGCGGCGGTTGCCGACCTCTAATGCAACGCTCAACGGTTGAGTGGTGCAGGATCGCCTTTCTAGCCTTGATGCTTCGTGACGGGTCGTCAGTGGGCGGGCTGACGACCCGTCACGAAGCATCAAGGCTAACCGTCGCCACCGGCGGAGCCGGTAGTCGCTGTCACCGCAGCCAAGACTGCCGGGAAGCCAGTGAAGAAGAGAGCGGGACGTCACCGGACTGACCACGTTGGGTTGTTTCCGGAGGGCGCCGACATCAGAGTGAAAGTCCCC
This sequence comes from Embleya sp. AB8, assembly GCF_049739465.1. Taxonomy (NCBI): domain Bacteria; kingdom Bacillati; phylum Actinomycetota; class Actinomycetes; order Kitasatosporales; family Streptomycetaceae; genus Embleya; species Embleya sp. AB8. The sequence goes on along the minus strand of NZ_JBMHHY010000029.1, from coordinate 73,001 downwards.
GCCGACCGCGAGCATCATCGCGCGACCCAGAATGGTCCTCCCTGGATCGTGGGCCGCCCGGGACCGGCGCCACGGTGCGAGCGCCTCCAACGACGCGCGGGCGCATCAACGGCCCGCCCGGCGTGATCCGGGAGGAACTGCTGATGCGTTGACGGCAATGTCGGCGGACGGGTGCTGTACGAAGTGGTGAATTCGCTGCCGTCGTGGAGGTTGGCGATGGTGTTTGCGGGGTTGACGGAGCGGTCGACGGCCTGGCGCTGGAGGCGGGGCTGTATCTGAACGTACACGCTGGCGGTGTCGCCGATGTGCACGTGGTCAAGGAGTTTCGGCTCCGTGGGCCGGATCAGCGCCCCGAAAACTTCGGCTTCTCCTTCGCCATAAACGCCCGCATCCCCGCTGCCCGATCCTCCGTCGCGAACAGCGCCGTGAACTGGAGGCGTTCGAGTTCCAGGCCGGTGTTCAGGTCGACCTCCAAGCCACGGTCGATTGCCTCCTCCGCCGCTCGCAGCGCGTACGCCGGGCCGTTCGCGAACTGGCCTGCCCACTTCACCGCTTCGGCGCACACCTCCTCCGTTGGGACCACCCGGTCCACCAGGCCGTCTGCCTTCGGCTCGGCTTTCCCACGGCGTGCCAGCGCGCGACGATGCCCGTGCCGTCTGGCTCGATGGAGCACGGACGTGACGCCGCCAGTGCGGATGTCGATGTGGACCGGTCGGTGTCGGCCGTTACGGTTTCGCGGTGTGGACACCATTGCCGAGCTTGATCGACGTTTTCATGCCTTCGACCCGTGGTTGCCGCCGGGGGTGGTGTCGGCGTTGGTCGAGTGCGACCACCTCGACGAGCTCCGCTTCCAGGCGCGGGGAGGGGACTGGTGTTGTGCGCGGGAGTGGGCGTCGTTGCTTGCTGCGCGGGGTGAGTGGGACGCGGCGCTGGGAGTGCTCGCCCCGTTCGCCGACACCGGTTGGTGGGAGGCGGTGCGAACGGTCGCGGAGCACTTGGTCGGGTGGGGGCGAGGAGCCGAGGCCATCGCCCTGGTCCGGCCGGCGGCGGAGCGCGGCGAGGGGTTCGCGATCGAGCGGCTGGCGGTGCTCCTGGCCGGCGAGGACCGGATCGACGACGTGATCGCGTTGTTGGCCCCGCACACCGCGGACATGTCCCGCGCCCGAGAGTTGGTCGACCTGACCGCCGGACGCGGCCGTGACGACAAGGTGCTGGGCCTGCTGCCCGCGGTGCCCGCCGAGCCGCCGTTCGGGGAGTTCCCCGGCGTCGTGGGTCTGCCCGCCGAGGTGTTGGAGCGACAGGGCCGCGTCGACGAGGCCCTGGCCCTGCTGGCCACCCGCGTCCACCACCCCAATGGGTCGGTCAACGTGGTCGAGCAGTACGCCGACACCCTGGCGCGCCACGGCCGGGAGGCGCAGTTGCGGGACTTCGCCGACGGAGCCGGCGGAGCACGCGGAGCACGCGCGGCCTCGCGCCTGGCCATCCTCCTGGAGGAACAGGGCCGCGTGGACGACGCCGTCGACGCCCTGCGACCGTTCGTCGCGACCGGTGACCCGAACCCCGCGCTGGAGACGGCGGAGATACTGTTCCGGCACGATCGCGTCGACGAGGCCGTCGAACTGCTGCGCCCGGAATCGGGGTTGGCGTACTACGAGGCCTGGGTTCTGCAGTCTCTGTTCATCCGGCTGGTCGAGCGCGGGCGGGCGCAGGAGGCCCTGGCGATCGTCGACGGGTTGGCCGCAGTCGGCGACATGTCGGTCGAACTGTTCGCCCTGCATGTCTGGTTGCTCTCTGAGCTGGGCCTTGCCGAGCGGGCCATCGCCGAAGTGCGCGCGCGTCCGGACGCCGACACCTCGAACATGAGGGGCCATCTGGTCAATCTCCTGACGCTCACCGGGCGCCTCGACGAGGCCGTCGAGATCCTGACACCGAGCAGGAGCGAGTGGGACGTCGAAACCCTGGCCTCGTTGCTGGTCCGCGTGGGACGGGTCAAGGAGGCCGTCGCCACCTGGCACGAGCGTGTCATTACTCCGATAGCAAAGAACTCCTGGGCCGCTTGGTGAGGTTGGTCGGTGGTGTGCGGTCCGGCCCGAGGAAGTTGCAAGCTCCTCGAGAGACCCGGACCGATCGCGCGTGGCCGCCACGCGGGCCGTGTGGCTTATCCGACCGAGTGTGAAGTCGCTGTGGTGGTGTGCAGTTTCCTCTTAGCGTCGGCGAGTGCGAGTTTGCCAAACGCTAGATTTTCGTGACCGCAGAGCCGGTGAGGTGGCTGCTCGCCAGCTCCGCAGGTGCTCGGCTCGTGCCGGGGGCAGCCATGTTCGTTGGGTCAGTGACTGGAGAACTTTGGTTCTTCCTTCGCTACGAAGGCGTGCATGCCCGTTGCGCGGTCCTTCGTTGCGAACAGCGCAGTGAACTGCAGGCGTTCCAGCTCCAAGCCCGTGGCCAGGTCCACCTCCAACCCCCGGTCGATCGCCTCCTTTTCGCCGCTCGCAGCGCGTACACCGGGCCATTCGCGAACTGCCCCGCCCACTTCGCCGCCTCCGCGTACACCTTCTCCGTCGGGACCACCGGTGCACCAGGCTGATTGCCGGCGCCTCCTCCGCTCCGACGAAGCGGCCTGTGAAGATCAGGTCCTTGGCCTTCGACGGGCCGATCAGGCGCGGCAGGCGCTGGGTGCCGCCTGCGCCCGGGATGATGCCGAGCGTGATTTCCGGCTGGCCGAGCTTTGCGGTGTCGGCGCACAGGGCCGACTCGCAGCCGCCGCCCAGCGCGAAGCCCGTGATTGCCGCCACCACCGGCTTGGGGATTTCGGCCACCGCAGTGAAGGAGGATTGCAACCCTGTGCTGCGGTCGGCCATGTCGGTGTAGGACATATCGGCCATTCCCTTGTATGCACACAACACCGCCGCCTGGATCATCGGCAAACCCACCGAGACCACCTCCGTCGTCGGCGACTGCTCCACCGCCGCGACGAAGGACACGGTGTACGCGCTGGCGCGCACCTCCTACGACGCGCAGCCCTGGGGCCAGGTCGGTGCCGTCGGTGACGCCACCTCCACCCGTGCGGCGATCTCCTACCAGGTCGACGGCACCCCGGAGTGGCTCACCACCGCCACCGCCGAGTACGACGCCTACGGCCGAGCCACCAAGGTCACCGACGCGGAGAACAAGACCACCACCACGGCGTTCGAGCCAGCCACCGGCGCGCTGCCGACGAAGACGACCGTCACGAACCCCAAGGGCTGGACCACCACCACCGAGGTCGCCGGCTCGCGCAACCTCCCCGTCAAGGTCGTCGACATCAACGGCCTGGTGGTCGAGCAGGAGTACGACGCCCTGGGCCGCCTGCTCGCGGCCTGGAAGCCCGGACACCCCAAGTCCGGTGACGCCGACGTGCGGTTCGCCTACGCGGTGAACAAGACCGCCCCGTCCGTGGTAAAGACCGAGACGAAGCGCGTCGACAAGAGCTACGCGACCTCGTACCGACTCCTGGGCGCATTCCTCCAGGAACGCCAGACCCAGAGCACTACCGGGAACGAGGCCACCGGCCGCCTGATCGCCGACACCTTCTACGACAGCCTCGGGCGGGCCCTCAAGACCAACCAGCCGTACTACGACGACAAATTCGCACCGGCGACGTCCGTCTTCATCGCGAATGACAACGAGGTCCCCGCGCAGAACGCCGTGGTCTACGACGGCATGGGCCGCAAGACCGTCGAGTCGTTCTCCTCCCTGTCGGTCAAACAGTGGGAGACCCGCGCACCACCTACGCGGGCGCCGATCAGGTCGCCACCACACCTCCCACCGGCGGCACCGCCACCCTCTCGATCAGCGACGCCCGCGGCAAGCCACGCGAACTGCGCGAGTACAACGGCGAAGCGCCCACCGGCACCGACTTTTCCAGGATCACCTACGCGTACAGCCCGCGCGAGGAACTCCAGACGGTCACCGACGGCGGCGGCAACACCTGGACCTACCAGTACGACTTTCTCGGCCGTAAGACCCACACCGACGACCCCGACAAGGGCCCCTCGGACACCACTTACGACAAGGTCGGCCGGATCACCGGCACCACCGACGCCCGCGGCCGAAAGCTCACCTACGCCTACGACGACCTCGGTCGCAAGACCGGCATGTACAAGGGCCCGGCGGCAACACCGGAGAACCTCCTCGCGTCGTGGTCCTACGACTGCTTCGCCAAGGGCCGGCCGGACGGCTCCACCCGCTACGTCGACGGCGCTTCGGGGGCCCGATACGTCTCGGAGATCACCGGTTTCGAAGCTGGCTCCTACCGGCCTTCCGGTACTCGGCTGACGATCCCCGCCACCGAGGTCAAGCTCGCGGGCATCTACGACACCAAGACCTACTACGAACAGGTCACCGGCAGGCCCATCTACACCGTCCTACCCGCCAGGGCGGACTCCCGGCGGAGAACCTCAACTACGTCTCCAAGCCGACCGGACAACTCGGCTCGCTCGGCAGCAGCACCAAGGACTCGTACCTGAACTGGGCCGACTACGACGTCTTCGGCCGCAACGTCCGCGCGGTCCTGGGCTCGACCCCGCGCCAGGCCGCGATGACGATCGCCTACGACTCGGCCACCGGCCGTCTGTTGTCTACGAAGTGGGACAAGGAGACCGGCGCCACCACGAACATCGACGTCACCTCGTACACCTACAAGCCCAGCGGCGACGTCACCTCCATCAGGACCGTCCGCGACGGCAGTTCGACCGACACCCAGTGCTTCGCCTACGACGCCCGCCGTCGCCTGAAGGAAGCCTGGACCGACACCGCCGGCGTCACCACCCTCCCGGCCCCGAACGTCCCCGGCATCGGGGGCTGCACCACGCAGGCCCCGTCCAAGAACACTTTCTGCGGCCCGGACCCGTACTGGCAGTCCTTCGACTACGACGTGGTGGGCAACAGCATGCTTCGCCGTGCCTTCCGCTGGATGATGGGGCGTTCAGGGGCTCACGGATTGGAGTGTTGGGGATGTCGGTGGACTTCGGTCTGATGTGGTCGGTGTTCGAGAACGGGAAGGGGTTCGGTCCGGGCGATGCAGTGTCCGGCCTGGCGGAGAGCGGGTTCGGGGCGTTGGCCCGGCATGATGGAGGGGTGCATTGTGTGCATCACGATTCGTTGTGGTGCGGGGGCGATCTCTGGTGGACCGTCTTCGCGCCTGCCGCCGACGAGGGTAGAGGTTCTTGGAGTGAACGTCGCCGGGTCGGCCTTGCACCTGTCGTGAGTCCGGTATCGCTCGCCTCGTACCGTGACACGCTTTACCTTGCCTACCTGACCAGGCGCTCCACCGATGACTTTCCTGTGTTGATGCTGGCCGCGTTGCGCCCGGACGGCAGCTGGGAGTCACGGGAGTTCAGCCACGCGGCCAAGGGACAACCGGTCTTGACGGTCCACGAAGGGTTGCTGCACCTTGCGTTCCACGGGTTCGATCCGGCGGCCGAGCTTGGCGAAGGGGCCAGGGAGATATATTCCCCGCGGCTGTCGGACGAGTTCGTGCTCACCGCGTACCAGTACGACAACACCGATGTCATGTATCACCTGACCTTCGACGGCACGTCCTGGTCGGATGCAGTGGCGCTGCCCGTCGTGGGCAGGTTCGACTTCGACCTCGCTTTTCATCGGGGCCAGCTGCACAGGGTGTTCCGCCGGTACGACGACGAGAGCCGTGACGCCGCCGCGATCATGCACACCGTCCTGGAGGGTGGCACGTGGTCGGAGCCGGTGGTGCTTGGGCATGCCACCGGTCACGGTTGGCCGGTGATGGCGGTGCACGACGACATGCTCTACGTGGCGTGGGCGACGGGAGGATGGAGTGGGCCGGAGGAGGATGCGGAAGACTATGACGATCCGAGCGCCTGGAGACCGCCAGCGTACGACGCCTCTATCCGGCTCGGCGTCCTGGAGAGCGCCGGGTGGCGCGAGGTGGACGCGGTGAGCGTCGAGGCGTGGACGGGGCGGCCCAGGACCCCGACGCCTGCGCTGATTTCCTGTACGGAATCGGCAGGTGGCCCAAGTCGGCTGCTGCTCGTGTACCCCGCTCAGGCTGACCCAAGGTGAGTTCGTCGTGGCGGTGTGCGACTCCCCTACTTAGAAGTCGTCTCATTTGGATTGATCGGTAGTCTGATGCGGTGACGCTTGTGGAGCGGTTGGTGCCGGACGAGTTGTGGGAGTTGTTCGAGCGGGTGGTGCCGTCGAGGCCGACCCGTCCGCAGGGTGGTGGTCGGCGACGGCACGGGGATCGCGAGGTGTTGGCCGGGATCGTGTTCGTGGCGACGTCCGGCTGCACGTGGCGGCAGTTGCCGCCGGTGTTCGGCGCCTCCTGGCAGACGATCCACCGCAGATTCACGGAATGGAGTCGCGCCCGCGTGTGGGCGAGACTCCACCGTGTCCTCCTGGACGAGCTCGGCGCGCGGGGCGAGTTGGACTGGTCGCGGTGTGCGGTGGACTCGGTGAACATGCGGGCCTTGAAAAAGGGGAGCTGACGGGTCCGAATCCTGTGGATCGGGGCAGGAACGGGTCGAAGATCCACTTGCTGGCCGAACGCACCGGTCTGCCGATCTCGATCGGGATCTCCGGCGCCGACACCCATGACAGTCAGGCCCTGATCCCGCTCGTCGAGGGCATCCCGCCGATCCGCTCCCGCCGCGGACCCCGGCGCCGAAAGCCCGCCAAGCTTCACGGCGACAAGGCCTACGACCACCGCTTCATCCGCGCGTACCTGCGGAAACGCCATATCGCCCACCGCATCGGCCGCCGTGGCGTCGACTCCTCCCGACGCCTGGGCCGCCACAGGTGGGTCGTGGAGCGAACGGTGGCCTGGCTCAACGCGTTCCGCCGACTCCACCGCCGATACGAGGTCAAGGCCGCTCACTTCGGCGCCTTCGTCAGCATCGCAGCCGCACTCATCTGCTACCGGCGATACGCCAAATGAGACCATCTCTTATGCAGGCAAGTGCGAGGTTGAGTCGGCGTCGCTGCGGCGGCCGAGACTGGATGGCCGGTTTCGTTGCGCCGGTCCTCGTCGCCCTGACCTGCTCAAGGCACACGGCCAGGCGCGCAGAAACCTGATACCGCCGCGTTCACTCGGGTCGTTCATCGACTGTTCGCCGATACCACCGCGACTGCCGAGCCAACGAGATGCTCGCTCGTCAGCCCCGCAATCGTTTCGGTTCACGCAGGCGGGGCTGTGTTCTTCGGATCAACGGCCTGAGAACTTTGGCTTTTCCTTCGCTACGAACGCGCGCATCCCGGTGGTGCGGTCCTCCGTCGCAAACAACGCTGTGAACTGCAGGCGTTCCAGCTCCAAGCCGGTGGCCAGGTCCACCTCCAACCCCCGGTCGATGGCCTCCTTCGCCGCTCGCAGCGCGTAAGCCGGGCCGTTGACGAACTGGCCCGCCCACTTCACCGCCTCTGCGTACACTTCCTCCGCCGGAACCACCCGGTCCACCAGGCCGATCGCCAGAGCCTCCTCCGCGCCCACGAAGCGGCCCGTGAAGACCAAGTCCTTGGCCTTTGCCGGGCCGATCAGGCGAGGCAGGCGCTGGGTGCCGCCCGCGCCCGGGATGATGCCGAGCGTGATTTCCGGCTGGCCGAGCTTTGCCGTGTCGGCGCAGACGCGCACGTCCGCGCACAGGGCCAGCTCGCAGCCGCCGCCCAGGGCGAAGCCGGTGATTGCGGCGACCACCGGCTTGGGGATGTTGGCTACCGCTGTGAAGGCGGATTGCAAGCCTGTGCTGCGGTCGGCCATGTCGGTGTAGGACATGTTGGCCATTTCTTTGATGTCCGCGCCTGCCGCGAAGACCTTTTCGCCGCCGTAGAGGACTACCGCTCGGACGTCGGGGCGTTCGGTTGCCTCCTGGGCCGCCGCCCTCAGTTCCTCCTGGAGTTGGAGGTTCAGGGCGTTCATCGGGGGGCGGGTCAGGCGGATCGTGCCTACGCCGTCGGCTGCTTCCAGGTTTACGAACTCGCCCATGGCGGTCTCCTCTTGGTCGGCCCTGATGTGCTGATCCGACCTTAGGCGTTGGTCCCCGAGGGATGGGTGAGCGGGGCCGCATCAACCCTCGCGGCCCCGGCCCCGGCCCCGCTCACCCCTACGACGCTCAGTGCGTCGGCGTTGTTGTCCCTGGGGTGCTTGCCGGTGCGCCGCCTGCCGTCCACTTGTCCCAGCTCAGGTTCCAGTCGGCCAGGCCGTTGTCCGCGTCTACCGTGCGTTCGTCGGAGCCGGAGATCTCCACCATGTCGCCCGCGATGACGCGGTCGTACAGCCACTTGGCGTTGTCCTTGGTCATCGATACGCAGCCGTGGCTGGTGTTGTCGTTGCCGAAGACGCTCGGGTCGGCCCAGTAGTTGCCGTGTACGAAGGTGCCCGACGTGGTGATGCGCATCGCGTAGGGGACGTCGTCGATGTCGTATTCGCTGCCCAGGCCCACCGTTTGGGAGTTCATTCGGGTCTTTTCGAACTTTTCGGTGATCGCCATCTTGCCGTTCCACGTGCTGTACTTCGGCGACTTGCCGGCCGTGATCGGGATGGTTTTGATCAGTTGGTCGTTTTCGTACACCTTCATGGTGTGGGCTTTCACGTCCACCATCGCGATGCGCTTGGTGGCGGCGATCTTGAAGCTGTAGCTCTTGAATTGGTTGGCGATCGCGCCGTTGCCGACGTCGACTCCGCGTAGGTTGAGGTTGACCTTCACGTTCGTGCCGGGGGCCCAGTAGTCCTTCGGGCGATAGTCCACGCGGGTGTTGTCGAACCAGTGCCAGGCGCCTTCCACCTTCGGTTCGACGTCGACGGACAGGGCCTTCTCCACCGCGGCCTTGTTCTTCACTGGGTAGTCGAAGGTCAGCGACACGGGATAGCCGACGCCCACCGTCGCGCCGTCCTCCGGGCTGAAGCGGGCGGTTACCTTCTTGTCGGGGGACAGGGTGGTGAAGGTTGCCCGCGCCGTGGTCGGTGCGTTGTCGGCGTTGGTGGCGGTCGCGGTGGTCGTGTACTTGCCGCCGAGGGTGAAGGGGACCTTGGGCTTCCAGGTCTTGCCGTCCGGGTCGAGGGCGCCGTCTACCGGCTCGTTCTGGGCGTTGAGTACCTTGACCTCGGCTAGCTTGCCGCCGCCCACGACGATGGTGAGCGGGGCCTGCGGGTCGATCGCGTTTGCGCCGTCAGCCGGGGTGAGGGTGATGGCGGCCGGGTCGGCGCCCTTTTTCTTTGGGTCATCCTTGGTGGTTGTGTTGTTCGTACCGCCGGGCTTCTTGCCGCCGCTGTCGCTGCCGCCGTCGGAGCTACAACCCGACACGAGCAGGAGTGCGCCGAGTATGAGTGCGGGCAGCGCGCGCCACCGGGCCGGCGACCGCATCGGACGCAGCGGCCGCTTCGATCCTGCTGATGACATGTACGGGCTGTCCTTTCACTCGGTGCCGGGTCCCGACCGGCCGATCCACCCACCGACGGACGGACGGGCCGACCGACCGACCGACCCGGCGGGGCCATGGCCATACCTCACGTTTCATTCGATTTTGACGAATCGAACATCCGCCGTGGTTCCGGAATCACGGTCATGCGCGGGCAAATGAGAGGTGAATGGGTGATCGGGGTCATTCTCCCGGACAACCGCCCACCGCCCCCAGTTGGTTGCCCCGAGCCCGAGTCGCTCATTCGGCCCGGCGATCCGCCTCGATCAGTTCGCGGACCAGCGTCGGGTCCGGGTATTCCGGGCATTGCGGGTATCCGGGCCGATCCGCAGCCTCCTCGGCCAGCTGACAGATGATCAATTCGCACCCCTGTACGAGCGTTCGGGTCGGCGGCTGTGGCGAGACCGTGACGATTCGCTGAACATCCGTACCCTCCGCGGCCTCCAGCAACCACTCCCACGTGTCGCCGGGCCAACCGGTGCCGTCGGGGCCGCGATCGAGGTGCAGCACGGTGTGGGCGCCCTCGAACACCGCGCCCAGGCGCAGCGGGTCGGACAGGTCGCTCACCGCGACCCGGATGCCGGCCGCGCGCAGCGCACCGACCGCGTGCCGATCCCGAACGGTGGCCCGCACCTCGACGCTGGGTTGGGCCCCACCGGGTTGCGCCCCGTCGGATTGGGTCCCATCGCATTGGACCCCTCCCGATCGGGCGAGTTCGAGCGCTACAGTACGACCGAGTGGTTGGTCGGCTCCGGTGACGACGACTGGCATCCCGGCAACCTACCGGCAACCGACCGGCAGTTATCGGTACTTGCTGGTACCTACTGGTACCTACTGGTACCCGCCGGCGACCCAACCGAAGAAGGCGCGCCCGGGAACTTAAACCCGGTATTCGTGAAGCTCGCGTGAAGATGGAAGCATGCGCCCCCTGTTGGGGTCTCGCGCATCGACTTGAGGCACAACTTCGCGCTCGGCCGGAAGAGATCGATAAGAGATCGATCATCCGGTCACTCACCGTGCGTCGACAAAGTCACCAAAACCGGAAGAGTGGCCGAAATCATCAGCCGAATAGGCCGATTCGGCGGAAAACCTGCCGCAACCGCAACCCTCCGTGTCGGCGCTCGTTGGGGGTTTGGGGGCTTCCATGTCACTCTCCCGAGCGAAGTCGGGCCGTATCGCTGGATTTGTGCTCACCGCTTGCGACAACTTGGTCACACGAAGTCGCCGCGGGGATCGGATCGTTCGCCCCTCGTGACGGTTCGCGTCGTACGTCGTACCTGACGTGCAGTGCCTGAACGTCCTTGAACGTCCCTGCACGTCGTAGTACCCGACGTACAGGACGTGCAGTACGTGCAGTACCTGATGAGTCGTACCTACGGAGGATCCACATGAACCGCAAGCTCGGCACCCTCGCTGTGGCACCGCTCGCCGCCGGTCTGCTCTTCTTCGGCGCGGGGGCCGCGTGCGCCGACGGTGGCATCGGCACCGGCGCCGACAACGGCTCGAACGCGTCGACCAACACCTCCGCCACCAACAACAGTGGCAGCGGGAACGTGCTCGGCGGCGTCGACGGCAACTACAACGCCACCCAGCAGAGCGCGACCGGCTCCGGCGCCTCGAACCAGAACAACACCGCGGGCGTCAAGGGCAACTCCGGCGTCGTGGTGATCTACCAGCCCAACGTCAACATCCCGCACAGCGCGAACCTGGCGCACCACGGGCGTCCGTTGTTCTGACCGGACCGGTCCGATCGGCTGCACCGACCCGGCCGATCGTGGTTTTCGCTGCGGCGGCATCCCTCGGGGGATGCCGCCGCAGCGGCGTTCCCGGGCAGGGGTACGACGGGGGTAAAGGAATGTAAAGGCATAGCGGGTGTACGAGTGCCGGCCCGGCGGGAACATCCCGGTGGAAACCGGAACGGGGAGGCGCGCCATGACGCTCGACTGGGGTTCGACCGACAGCGAAGCACGAGTAGGCACACCGGGCGCCCTCGGCTCGACCAACGGCCACGTCCCCCCGCCCTGGCCCGGCCGCCGACTCCCGCTCGGCGCCCGCTTCGAGGGCACCGGCACCAACTTCGCCATCTGGGCGGGCGACGCCGACGCGGTCGAACTGTGCCTGTTCGACGACGACTCGGACGGGCCCACCGGCCCCAACGGCCCCAACGGCCCCAACGGCTCCGGCCGGACGCCGCTCCGCGAGACCCGCCTCCCCCTCCGCGAGCAGACCTTCCGCGTCTGGCACGGCTTCGTCCCCGGCGTCCGCCCCGGCCAGCGGTACGGCTACCGCGTACACGGGCGCTGGGACCCCGTTCGCGGTGCGCGGTGGAACCCGGCCAAGCTGTTGCTCGACCCGTACGCGCGCGCCATCGACGGCGAATTCACCCTGCACGACGCGGTGTTCGGCCAGGTCCGCGGCGGCCCGGACACCATCCGCGACGACCGCGACTCGGCGCCCTACGTACCCAAGTCGGTGGTCGTCGCGGACGACGCCGACTGGTCGCAGGATCGGCGGCCGAAGATCCCGTGGGCCGAGACCGTCATCTACGAACTGCACGTCAAGGGCTTCACAGCGCGCCACCCGGGCGTACCCGACCACCTGCGCGGCACCTACGCCGGCCTGGCCCACCCGGCCGCGATCGACCACCTGGTCCGGCTCGGGGTGACCGCCGTCGAGTTGCTGCCGGTGCATCAGTTCGTGTCCGAGGAACACCTGTTGCGGGCCGGCCGGACCAACCACTGGGGCTACAACACGGTCGGCTTCTTCGCGCCGCACGCCGGCTACAGCTCAGCGGCCAGACGCGGCGGACCCAGCGGACTCAACGGACCCAGCCGACACCCCGGACCCGGCGGACCCAACGGACCCAGCGGCCACCCCGGACCCAACGGCCACCCCGGACCCGGCACCCGCGGCGGCCAAGTGCACGAGTTCCGGGACATGGTGCACGCACTGCACGCCGCCGGCCTCGAAGTGATCCTGGACGTGGTCTACAACCACACCGGCGAGGGTGGTCCGGGCGGGCCGACGTTGTGCTTTCGGGGGATCGACAACGGCGGCTACTACCGGCTGGCCGACGGCGGCCGGCACTACACCGACTACACCGGCTGCGGGAACACGCTCAATGTGGTCCAGCCGCACGTTCTCCAGCTGATCACCGACTCGCTGCGCTACTGGGTGACGGAGATGGGCGTGGACGGCTTCCGGTTCGACCTCGCGGCGGCGCTGGCCCGGTCCATGCACGAGGTGGACCGGCTGTCCTCGTTCCTGACCGTGATCGCGCAGGATCCCGTCCTCTCCCGGGTCAAGCTGATCGCCGAGCCGTGGGACCTGGGGGCCGGCGGCTATCAGGTGGGCGCGTTCCCGCCGCTGTGGACCGAGTGGAACGACCAATACCGGGACGCGGTACGGGACTTCTGGCGCGGCGCCCGCCCGGACGTGCGCGGGCTGGCGTACCGGCTGTCCGGCTCGTCCGACCTCTACCAGCGCGACGGCCGCAACCCGTACGCCTCGATCAACTTCGTCACCGCGCACGACGGCTTCACGATGCGCGACCTGGTCACCTACGAGCGCAAGCGCAACGAGGCCAACGGCGAGGACAACCGGGACGGTACCGACAACAACCGCTCCTGGAACCACGGCTACGAGGGTGAGACGGCGGACGCCAACGTCGTCTCGCTGCGCAAGCGGCAGATCCGCAATCTGCTGACCACGCTGCTCCTGTCCACGGGCGTCCCGATGATCACCTCGGGCGACGAGATGGGCCGTACCCAGGCGGGCAACAACAACGCCTATTGCCAGGACAACGAGCTGTCCTGGGTGGACTGGTCGGCGCTGGACTCGCCGGAGTGGCGGCCGCTGGTCGAGCTGACCGCGCGGCTGATCCACCTGCGCCGCGCGCATCCGGTGTTGTGTCGGCGGGCCTTCTACTCGGGCGAGCCGGTGGCCCCGGACGGGCTGCGCGACCTGGCCTGGTTCACCCCGGGCGGGCGGGAGATGACCCGCCGGGACTGGTTCGCGCCGACCGCGACGCTCGGGATGTACCTGTCCGGCCTGGACATCGACCGCCGGGGCCCGCGCGGTGAGCGGATCGTGGACGACAGTTTCCTGTTCATCCTGCACGCGTCGTCGCAGCCGATGCGGTTCACGCTGCCGGACGAGCCGTGGGCGCACTCGTACGAGGTGGTGCTCGACACGGCGTTGGAGGGGGACCCGATGGCGCGGTACAGCGAGCCGGTCGCGGGCGGCAGCGGACTGCGGCTGGCCGGGCGGTCGGCGATGTTGTTGCGGGTCGAGCACGCGGTGTGGGCGCCTACGTAGTGGGGGCCGGGTGGGGCGCGGGTGGCCGGTCGGTAGGCCGTACGGTCGCGTAGGGTGGTGGTACCCGTTCTCACCCGGCAGCCGCCCGGCAGCCGCCCGGTAGCCGGCTGCCCGGCATCTCCTCGAAGCGAAGGACCGCGCACCATGACGTCCCCGACGACGCCGATCCTGGTCACCGCCCCGAACTTCCGTGACGCGGGTGGGCACGCCACCGCGACCGGGCGCAAGGTGCGTACGGGTCTCGTGTACCGCTCCGACGGCCTCGGCGAGGTCGATGCCGCGGACGCCGCGACGCTGGTCCGGCTCGGCATCGGCCTGGTGATCGACCTGCGCTCGGAGACCGAGCGCGACCGCGAGCCGGACCGGGTGCCGGCCGGTGCCGAGCTGCTCATCGCGGATGTGATGGGGCGGGAGAACGACGAGCTGTTCGGCGAGGTGTTCGCCGATCCGGACCGGGCGGGCGAACTGCTCGGCGGTACGGCCGGGCGGGACCTGATGTGCGAGGTGTACCGGCGGTTCGTCACCTCCGAGGGCGCCCGGGTCGCCTACCGCGAGGTGTTCGGGCGGATGGCGGCCGTGGACGCGCCGACGGTGTTCCACTGCTCGCAGGGGAAGGACCGTACGGGCTGGACCTCGGCGCTGCTGCTCACCCTGCTCGGCGTGCCGAGGGCGACGATCGTCGAGGACTACCTGGCCAGCGCCCAGTACCTCGCGAGCAAGAACAGCGAGATCCTCAAGCACATCGCCGCGCGCGGCTTCGACCCGGCGCACCTCAAGCCGGTGTTCGACGTGCACGTGGAGTACCTGGACACGGCGTTCGACGCGGCCGAGGAACGGTACGGGTCGGTCGAGGGGTACGTGCGCGAGGGGCTCGGGGTGAGCGAGGGGGAGATCGCGCGGTTGCGGGAGCGGTTGTTGACGGACTGAGGCGGCCGACTCAGCGGCGCGGGGGTCCCCAAGGCGGGGGAGGGGGCGGTTGTTGCGGTCGCCCCTGCTGCCAGGCCGGATGTTGGCCGGGCTGGTAGGGGTTCGGCGTCTGCTGCTGCCACGGCCCGCCCTGGTTCGGAAACGGCATCGGCGGCGGCATCGGCGGTTGAGGCGCCCGCGTCGGGTGCGGCCCACCCCGGAAGGTCACCCCGTAGCGGCTGCGCACCCGGCGGATCTCCCACAGCGACATCGCGGTGATCGTGATCGGCCCGCCGAGCGTCCCGGCCAGCCGGATGGCGGTGGGCACCGAGCCCTTGCCGCCGTCGTCGCCGAGGTCGATCAGCGCGCCGCACCAGGCCAGCCACGGCGCGATCACGGCGGGCAGCAGCGGGTGGCCGTCCACGGCGCGGAACAGGTGCTGGGGGATGGCCCGGACGGCCAGGTACCAAAAGCGCATCACCCACACGGAAACGATCAGACCGAACAGGGTGAGGAAGAACGCCGCCGCGCCGCCGCTGCCGTTGATCCCCTGGGACCCGTACGCCAGCGAGCCCAGGCCGCCGAGCGTGGCCACCGAGACGACCACGAACAGGCCGAGCGAACGCAGCGGCAACATCAGGCTCTTGCGCGTCTCGGCCCGCAGGTTCGGGCGGGTCAGCGCGATCAGGACGCCCACCGCGATCGGGCACGCGACGAGCGCGACGACGACCGAGACGAAGAAGCCGTTGATCCAGCCCTTGGTGGCCTCGTCGGCGCCGCCGTAGGTGACCGCGATCCACACCAGTACGGCGAGGCCGAGCCAGGACCGGATCGCCCGTACCCGCTCCAGCTTCGTGTCGCGGCCGATCAGCCGATAGTCCGGTACGAAGTACCGCTCGGCCACCCGTTTCGGCAGCGGGAACCAGCCGAACGCGAGGATCGGCTTCCGTTCGATGGGCGAATGCGTCACAAGTACGCCTTCCTCGACGACGCGCCCCCGTCAGGCGTCGACTCGCCCCGATGTTAGGGGTTGCCGGACCTGCCGCCACCGCCGGAATCGCCGGAGTCGCCGCAACCCCCGCAATCCCGCAGCGCGGCCCGCAACGCCCGCGATCCTGTCGCCAAACTTCCGTCACCGCAGGAATGACCGCCCACGGACAGCTGTTGTGCCCTTCCGATCGGCAGATGATCAAGAACGGGGACAGACCATGGCGACCACGGCGTACGACGACGGCACGGTGCACGGCACCGTAGCGGCGGGGTTCGAGGGCGTACGGGAGGAGTTCGCCGCGGTGGTCGGCGAACTGCGCGCCGCGCCGCCCGAGGCGCAGCTCGTGGCCTACCTCGACGGCCGCCGGGTGGTCGACCTGTGGGCCGGGCCCGGTACCACGGCCGACACGCTGACCAGCGTCTACTCCATGACCAAGGGCGCCGCCCATCTCGTGGTCGCGCTCCTGGTCCAGGAAGGTGTCCTCGACCTCGACCGCGAAGTGGCTTCGTACTGGCCGGAGTTCGGAGCCAAGGGCAAGGGCCGGCTCACCTTGCGCGAGCTGCTCGCGCACCGTTCCGGCGTCGTCGGCGTCGACGGCGGTTTCACCGCCGAGGAGTTGGCCGACGATCGACTGATGGCCGCGCGACTCGCCGGTCAACAGCCGTTCTGGGAGCCGGGGACGGCGTATGGCTACCACGCTTTCGTGATCGGCGCGCTCACCGGCGAGGTGGTGCGGCGGGTGACCGGCCGCTCGATCCAGGAGATCTTCGAGGAGCGGATTCGGGCGCCGTACGGGCTCGACTTCTACCTGGGCCTGCCGACGGCGCTCGAATCGCGCCGTGCCGATGTGCTGCCGATGGTGCCGATGCCGGAAGAGGCCGAGCAACTCGCCGCCAATCCCACCGCCCCGGAGAGCGTCACCGGCGTCGCGTTCAACCAGAACGCGACCCCGCCGACCGATCTGGCGGCCTTCGCGAACTCCCGAGCCGTGCGTGTGCTCGGACCCACCTCGCCCGGTGGGGTCGGTACGGCGCGGGGTGTGGCCGGGATGTACGCCGCGGCCATCAGCGAGGTGGACGGCCGGGCGCCGCTGCTGAAGCCGGATACGGCCGCCGAGTTCGCCCGGGTCCACTATCGCGGAACCGATCTGGTCACCGGGAATGAGGACGTCTTCGGCCTGGGCTTCGAGGAGATGAGTGGCCGCTATCGTGTCCTGGGCCCGAATGCGTTCGGCCACAGCGGGGCGATAGGTGCACTCGCTCTCGCCGACCCGGACAGCGGGGTGGCCTACGCGTACACGCGCCGCCGCTTCGGCTTCCCGTCCGGGTATGGTGCGGGCCCGGAGAACTATCGACTGGTCGAGGCCGTGGTACGCGCGGCGACGACGATTTCGGGCGGGCGCTAGCGCAGTCGGCGCAACTCGTCGGGCCGAACCGTCACCTCGAACGGCGCCGGCGGCATCGCGGCGTGCGTCCCCTCGACCCGGGTCACGGACGTGTACGCCCCGTCCCGCAGTTCGAACCCCTCCAGCACGGAGTCGTTCGGCTCCAGGACCCAGTAGTACTCGATGCCCCACGACGCGTACTTCTTCAACTTGTCCACCCCGTCTCGCCCGGCCTGCCCGGGCGAGACGATCTCGACCGCGAGCAGCACGTGTTCCGGATCGAGCCAGGTGTCGTCCTCGCCGGCCCGCGCCGTGGGTCCGTCGATGACTACGACGTCCGGCTGAGTGAGGTCGTTGCCGCGTCGCACGTTGATGCTCTCGTACACGACGCAGTCGACCCGGGCGTCCCGAGCGGCGGTTTCGAGCAGCATGGCCAGACGTCGGGAGACCATCTGGTGTCGCCGGGACACGGCCGGGCCCACCGTGAGCGCACCGTCCAGCAACTCGACCCGCCGGCCGCCGGTACGGATGCCCAACAGGTCGTCGGGCGTGCACATGCGCTCGAGTGCAAGGTGGTTCACGGCTGCTCCGGTTACGCGAGGATCGGGTGTGCCCTGCTTATCGTCGCCGACCGGTTGCTACTACCTCTTCGACCAGTCCTTCTGTGGCAGCTCCGCACGACCCTGCGGGGCGTCGGGGTTGGCGCGGAGGAGGATGGCGGCGGGGGAGCTGCCGGGCGGGATGTCGAACCAGAGGTCCTCCACCAGGGTGTCGGAGGCGCCGAGGGTGAAGTCGCGCAGCTGACGCTTGATCTCCATCGATTCGAGGTCCATGCCGAGTTGGGTGCCGTCGGGCAGGACCAGGCGCTGCTCCAGGTTGGCGATCTGCACGGTGGCCAGCGAGTTGTTGGCGATGGACACCTTCACCCGACACAGCCGGCCCTTGGCGAAGTGTTCGGCGTGCGTACCGGTGATCCACTCGATGCCGCAGGTGAGTCCCTGCACGGTGAACGTGGTCTGCCCGCTGAGTACGGCCGGGTCCTTGACCGGGATTTCCCACTCACGCATCGTCATCTTCAGCGGCTTGTCCTCCTCCGGCCAGTACAACGCCGCCACGCCCGCGGCCAAGCCGGCGCCGATCAGCAGCCCGAGGACGAACCCGATCCCGACCCACTGCCGAATCCGCCGCCGCATCCCGAGAGTCCCCGCCACCTCGCCCCGTAACTCCCCGAACTTCCGCCCCACCAACCCCATCCGCCACCCCCGCAGCCGTATCCGAGGCCCGCATCGTATGGGCACGTCGGCGATGTGACGAGAGTTTGGCCGTGGCGAAGATGAGGGGAGTCAGGCCACGGCTTTGGTGACGATCGCTTCACCGGCGGCGGTGGCCGCTTCATAGAAGTCTCGGAGTTCGTTCAGCGCCTCGACGAGTCGTTCCGACCGGCCGGCTTCCCACTCACCTCCGGCGCCGAAAAACCGGGCAGCCTCGATGAGTTCGGCGTCCCAGGCGTGGATCCACGTATCGAAGGGCAACCCGCGTACGGATTCGGCCGATGTTCGGACGTCGGCGGCTGTTTGGACGAAGACCTCCGCGCCGACGAATCCGTAGTCGGGATCCTCGACACCCTCGGTGCGCTGCTCGCCGTTGTAGACGATGAGATCCTCCCCGGGGCCGTCGGGGCGCCCGTGGACAAGCGCGAAGTGCATGTATACGTCGAGGTTTTGCAGCATCAAGAGCTTCTCGCTGCCTTCGTACCGATCGGCCTCGGCCGAGATCGCGGCGTCGAGCTCGTTCGGCGATCGGACGGTCAGGTCCGTCTCCGGAACGCGATGCCAATAGAACTGCACACCCATGCGCTGCTCCCAGGATTCGAGTCGGTCGAAGCGCGAACGTAATTGCAGCCACTGACATCGGCGCCGCCGGTCGTGATCGATCCTGGCCGCCGCAACCCTGGCGATGGCGATGGTGCGCCGAGCGGAGTGGGGATGACGTCCCGAGCCGCTTCTTGGGGCAGGGCGCCGGTCAGGGCGTCCGGAGTTCGTCCCAGTAGCGGGCCTCCTGCGTGGATGTCGTGCCGGTGCGTAGTGCGGTGGCCAGGGCGCGTACTCGTTCGGGTGGTGCTTGGTGCCAGGGGGCGAACTGGGCCAACCAGGCGCGGGCTTCGTGTGGTTCGTGTCCGGCCCGCCGCAACGGCGGGTACAGGAGGGCGAATTGGGCCCAGGCGGGTCCGGTCAGGACGCTGCCCCAGTTCAGGGCCCATACCCGGGACGTGGTTCGGTGTACGCGGAGGTTGGTGGCGAGGTCGGGGTGGATGAGTACGTCGCCGCCGAACGGGGGGCGGCCGACGTGGGGTTCGTCGCCGCGCCATCGGTGTGCCAGGGGTGGTACGCCCGCCTGCGTCCAGGTGCGGGCGATCCAGTGGAGTTCCGCGGATACCAGGGCCAGGTCGGCGGAGCCGGGGCGTAGGTCGGCGCGGCGGCCGGGGGCGTGGCCGAAGACCAGTACGTGCCGGCCGGAGGTGGAGTAGCGGGCCAGGAGCGGCGGGGTCAGGCCGGATACGACGTGCGCCACGAGTGCTTCGCGGCGTAGTCCCTCGACGGCCGCGCGGGCGATCCCGCCTCCGGCGGCGGCGCGTACGAAGACCCTGCCGGCCTCGGTGTCGACGACCGCCGACCATGCGCCGGGCCGCTGTTTGAGGTGGGTGAGGGCCAGGAGGCGGCCGAACCCTGCGGTGAGGGCACGGACGATGCCGTCGGGCATGAGTTCGGTGGCGGCGGCGGCCGGGTGTGACGCGGGTCGACTTTCTGGTGCAGCGGCGTCGGGGTTTGGTTGCACCTCGTACGGCGGCGTCATACCGCCCACCGCAGTGGTGCCCAGCGGACCCGGGTGTGCCACGAGCGGGTGGTCGCCTCTCCCCGCTCCGCCCGAGCGCGATGCGACACGGCGTCCTGGAGCAGGCACGCGATCTCGTCGGCGGACGGCCGCGCCCGCGGGTCCGGGTCGAGCGCGCGGGCCAACAATGCGGCAAGTTCCGGTAGTCGGCGGGCAGTTCCCGCCGCGAAGGGGCGCGGATGGCCCGCCGCAACCACCTCCCACGGCCGCTCGCCCGACCCGATCCGAAGTGGCCGCCCACCCAGTGCGACGCGGATCGACTCCGCCAACGCCCACACATCCGCAGCCTCGGACCGCTCCGGCACCCGCCCCTCGACAAGCGCACGACCAACCTCCGGAGCCGCGTACAGCGGGCAGCCGCCGGTGTAGGCCGGGGCGACCAACCCGGACGCCGACCGCCGAGTGAATGCACCCGAGGCCCAACCCACGATCATCGCTGCCGCACGACCACCAAGCCCACACACCAGCCGCTCCGGCCGCAAATCCCCATGCCGCACTCCCGCCCGGTGCAGATCCGCGAGCGCGCGGGCGCAGGCCGCCGCGTCGGCCAACACGGCGCGCGTCGTATCGGGGGACCAATTGTCCGATGCGGCCAACGACCGCCAGGCCCCGAGCAGGTGCCGTCCCGCTTGCCACCAAGTCGCCATCCACGCAACGTCGTTGCCTCTCCCACGCGCGGCCAACAGCCACCGAGGCAACAACCTCCCGGCATCCAGCGCGGCAACAACATCGCCTTCCCGCAGCACCCCACCATCCGCCCCCGCCGAGGCCACCTTCAACGCGACGACGCCCCGGGTACCCGTCACTCGCCACACCCCCGACCCGGGCCGCAACCGCAAACGCACCGGCTCCAACCGCCGAATCGGCCCGATCAGGGCAGCCACCGTCTCCACCACCCACGGCGGCGGCCCCGTCGAATCGCGTTCCGGCCCAATCATCGGCAACACCACTCCTCACCCATGGACAAAAGAAGAAGGAAACGGGGCCGCCCCGCGATCAGACCGACCGACCCCGCCCAACCGCCCGCACCGTCAGGTAGCGCGGGCGGGAGTCACCACCGGGAGTCACCGCCGGTCGTCACCACCGCCCGAACGCGCAGAGCAACTACCGCCGAGCGCACGCCATTTGCGCCCGACGCCGGCTCACGGCCCCAGCTCGCGAGCCGACCGCCGCCGCGCCTCGCGCAGGTGCAGGTGCCGACCCGGGCTGTTCCAGTACGAGAATGCCCCGCTCACCCGCACGATCGGCGGAGCGCACTCAGGCCGCGCGATCACCGCCCCCGGCGCGATCAACCGAACAATCAACGCCATCCACGGCTGCTCGCCCGCTCCGCACGCCCACAACGTCCGAGCGTCCACCACAAGCGTCTGCCCGGGTTCCAAACCAACCGGCGTCCCGTACCAACGCGGCTCCGCCGCACGGTGCAGACTTACGCCCGATCCCGGTACTCGCGGCGCCGGAACCGAAGACCGCCGCAACCGTGGCAACGGCCCGAACGCACCGCACGGATAGCGATAGTCGTGCCGGAGATACCTCTCGCCCGGAGTGTGCTCGGCTACCCCTGCCCACTCCACGCTCCGCAGCCCCGGATCCCGAGCAAGCAGACACACCACCGTGATTGCGTAACGCGGATCCAAAAGCAACCCCGGCCCGCGCCCCTCCTGATGCACCGGCACGCACCCCACCACCCCAACGCCACGCACCAGCAACCGAGACGACTCGATCGCAACATCCGGACCCAGCAAGCCAATCGGAAGCTGCAGCCCGCCCCCACCGTCCAACACCTCGCGCACCCACCCCAGGTGCGCTACATGCGGCTCATCCACCCGCGCCCCACCCGCCGCGACGTCTACCCCAGCCGCGACGACCCGATCCACCCACCGCGCCTCGAACCGAGAATTACCCCACCGATCCACCGCATATCCCAACGCCCCCACCGGAGACGCCGCTCGCATCGACAGGTCGATCCGGTTCCGCCACGCCAACCCGGGCGGTCGAACGGGCCCATCACGTGCGACTACGACACCATCGAGCGGATGCCGGGCCCGCAACGGCCCTACGGCGGGCGGGCGTACCGGAAGCCAGGCCGGACCCGAGGGTGAAATCGGCGCGGAATCTTGCGATGGCAACACTGCATCTCCACATGCGAGTTCGGGCGGACGGAAGCAGGGGGCATCACACGGCGACCGGTCAGGGCCGGATCCGGATGCAGAAGGCTTGGCGAGATCGCGGTGTATCCGCGCGGAGTGAGCTTCGGTCAGGCCGTCCAGGGCCCATGCCGCGCGCCCTTGCCGACCGCCCGCCAATGCGATGACGGACCGTCAGGAAGCTTGCCCGGAAAGAGTTCTGTGGGTGCACGGGCGCTCGTTCGTTGCAGCTTGCACCCGGAGATTGGTGATCAAGGCGTTCGTGGTGGGGCAGCCACATGGGGTCCGACTGCCGGGCAGGGGTCGCAGGAGAGCTTCTTCACCGCGGAATCCGTCGACGATGCCCATGAAGCCGGTTGCGATGTCCACCACCCTGACTCCGTAGTCCAAGAGCGGGCGCGGCTTGCGTTCGGCTGTCATGTGATGCCCAGGACAGCGATCAGCGTCTGGTAGCCGGGAAAGCGCTCGATGCACGCGAACTCGCGAGTCAACGCGTGGACGATCGTGAGGCCGCGACCGTCCTCCGCGTTCAAGTCTTCTGCTGGTTCTGGTATCCGATAGGCGGCCTGGGGGACGACGACAACCAACTCGATCTCTCGCAGGCGTCGGCAAATCCTCACCACCACGCGGTCGGTCGCCTTCAGGCGTCCGTGCTCGAACGCGTTGGTGAGGAGCTCCGTCAGGACAAGGGCGAGTCCATCCCCATTCACTCGCCACTCGGCGCAGAGCCTGAGGGCGCGCTCGCGTGCTCGTTTGACCGGTATGGCATCACTGGTCACGACCCAAAAGCAGGCCGTCGATTGGGCGTTGATGGCAGAGGCCGAGCAGGCGGAAGCGTCGGAAGGCACATCTGTCCCCTTGCGTTGGGGGGTGTGGCTCAACGAACTTGCTTGCGGTCCGTAGTGAAAGCGGAACGCACTGTGCTTGAGACAATTTATGGCATGCGCGCAGCCTTCGACGCAAGTCATCGATGGAAACTTTCCATCCGTTGGGCGGCGGTGGCCCGAGCAGGCCAGACTGTGCCTGAACCCAACTGCGGGAGAGGGGACATGGCAGCGCGAACGATCCGTAGGTTGCGCGTCGGGAGAGCACTCAAGGAACTGCGCCAGGCGCGCGGCCTCACGCTCGAAGAGGCGGCGAAGTTGTTCGACCGCACCACCGGCAGCCTCAGCAAGATTGAGAACGGGCAGGTCAGGGTCTATCCGCGCGACCTGCATGCCTACTACGCCGTCTACGAAGTGACCGACGAGGCAACACGAGACGATCTGTTGACCCTGGTGCGCAGAAGTCTCCAACCCGTCTACGCGGCCCGCTACGGCGAGGTGATCGTCGACGGGACATTCGCGGACTACCTGTCCCTGGAGCAGGACGCCGGCACGATCGGAATCTGGACCGAGACGATCCCGGGCCTGCTACAGACCCGACGAAACGCCATCCAGATCGTGGAAGGGGGTTTGGTGTGGCAAGACCCTCAGCAAGTCGAGAAGTTCGTCGATCTGCGGATGGAACGCCAAGCCGTTCTTACCCGCACCGACCCACCGCCTCCGAAGGTCTGGGTGGTGATGGGTGAGCGCGCCCTTCGACAAACGAGCGATCCGGACGTTCAGCGGGAACAGCTGGAGCACCTGGTGGACATGGCGCGGTTGCCCAACCTTTCCATGCAGGTTTTGCCCTTCAAGGTGGGACCACATCCTGGCGACAACGGCGCATTCACCACGATGACCTTCCCGACCGAGGGCGACCCCTCCGTAGTCATCATCGAGAGCTTGTCGTCGGCCTTGATTGTCGAGGATCCTTCGACGTATGGGCGGTACGAGACCGCCGGAGAACAACTCCGGATGGCAGCGCTCTCACCCAAGGAGACGCTGGCAAAGATCAACGAGGTGATCGAGGAACTATGAGCGTCACGAAGGCTGCAACTTCGGGGTGGGTCAAGAGCAGCCGTAGCAACAACGCGCAGAACTGCGTCGAGACCAAGTGGTTCGGCGGCGAAGCCATGGCCGTTCGCGACAGCAAGCGGGGCGACGAAAGCCCCGTCCACCTGTTCGGCGCCCCGGCGTGGACCGCGCTGGTGACGTCCATCAAGGGCTGACGAGCACCGGTTCGACCACACGCGAGGACGCCCCCGCCGATTGGGGGGCGTCCTCATTCGGGTTTGCGAATCGCCTACGCTCGG
Source organism: Embleya sp. AB8 (assembly GCF_049739465.1). NCBI lineage: Bacteria > Bacillati > Actinomycetota > Actinomycetes > Kitasatosporales > Streptomycetaceae > Embleya > Embleya sp. AB8. Next base: position 48,762 of record NZ_JBMHHY010000029.1, on the reverse strand, counting down.
GCAGCCCGCGACCCTTTGCAACGTGTCGACCCGTCGTGGTCCGGGCGCCGGCACGAGCGTGTGTGCCCGGTGGTCAGTCTGATCAGCGGTAATCGCCCATGCGTCACCGGTGGCGGCGACCCAGGCCCGGATCGTCTTGAGGTGTTCGGGGCGGGCTCGCGTCGTGAACGTGGCAACCGGCCCGTAGGTGGTCGTGCGTAGGTGGGGGCAGCGGGCCGGAAAGCACGGTGCCGGAGCTACGTGTTCGGCCGGGGAAAGAGAACTCGGCGCGCGCTCATGAGTCATGGCGTCCTACCTTCACGGGCGCCCGTGGGCGCCACCTCGTCCGAAGCGAACCGCGCCCCTACTCGGGCGCATCCGCATATACCGCCACATATCCATGGCTTGACTGGCTTCACGATGCCGCCACGAGATCTCACGGCACAACCTGAATGGGGAATCTCAACCCGAACGAGTGATGGGAGATCGACCGAGAGATGCCACGTGTCGGAGACTTCGACTCGTACGGCAAGTTCGCTGCGGGTATCCACGCAGCGCTCACGTGGCAAAGGAAGTGACCGCATGCCGGAAGCAGTTCTTGGCCCCACCGGTCAGCGAAAGGTGCTGGGAGCCGAACTCAAGCGACTTCGGGACACCGCCGGTCTACGGCTGGAAGATGTCGCGGCGGAGCTTGGCTGCTCGCGCTCCAAGGTCAGCCGGATCGAGAACGGCATGGGCCTGGCACGCGTAATCGAACTCCGGGCGATGCTCGACCAGTACGGCGTCACCGACGAACAGGATCGCGCCAGGCTCTTGGGCGCTCTCGGGAAGGCAACCGAGGAAGGTTGGTGGGAACAGACGGAGTACGACCAAGTCCTACCGGCCGGGCTCGGTGTGTATGTCGGACTGGAGAATGAGGTTGGCCAACTGCAAACGTGGGAGGTCAACTGGGTTCCCGGTCTTCTCCAGACCGAGGACTACATGCGCGCCGTCCTATCCGAAGCGCGCTCGGAGCAGGCAAGTGAAGTCGATGCCCTGATGGCGGTTCGCAAGAAGCGACAAGCTCGTCTCGACGGCCCTGACTGCCTGGAACTCTGGGCAATCATCGATGAGTCGGTCCTTCTGCGCCCGGTAGGCAACGTTGACATCATGCGAGCACAGGTGGCTCATCTGCTCGCACAGGCGGAACGTCCCAACGTAACGTTGCAAGTACTGCCCCTCGCCAAGGGCATGCACCCCGGCTTGCGTGGCCCATTCTCGATCTTGAGCTTCGGCCTCGACGAGGTCACCATCTATGTAGACAGCCCGAGCGGTAACGTGCTGCTCAACCGCGAAAAGCAAGTAGCCGCGTTCGCGCACATGTTCAACCGTCTGACGGCACTTGCGCTCGATCCCCAGGAAACCGCGGCTCGTCTCCGGGCGGCCTGCTAAGGAGGACCGAATGAACGACACTCTCCCGGCCGCTGATCACATCGCGTTCCTCGCCTGGCGCACTGCTTCCCGCAGCAGCGATCAAGGCGCCTGCGTGGAAGTAGCTCCGCTTGCGGACGGAGTGGTGGTGCGCGACAGCAAGGATCGGGCACTTGGCATCCACCGCTACCCGCGAACCGGATGGACCGCACTGCTCGACGCCGTCCGGCGCGGGCAGAGCTGAAAACCGGGAAGGCTTCCGAGCAAGAGGTGATCGAGGAACTATGAGCGTCACGAAGACTGCAACTTCCGGGTGGGTCAAGAGCAGCCGTAGCGACGCTGCGCAGAACTGCGTCGAGACCAAGTGGTTCGGCGGCGAAGCCATGGCCGTTCGCGACAGCAAGCGGGGCGACGAAAGCCCCGTCCACCTGTTCGGCGCCCCGGCGTGGACCGCACTGGTGACATCGATCAAGGGCTGACGAGCACCGGTTCGACCACCCGCGAGGACGCCCCCGCCGATTGGGGGGCGTCCTCATTCGGGTTTGCGAATCGCCTACGCTCGGGCCGCCCGCGACCCTTTGCAACGTGTCGACCCGTCGCGGTCCGGGCGCGGGCACGAGCGCGAGCGTGTGTACCCGGTGGTCAATGCTTGAGGCCGTGCAGCAGCCGTACGTACGGGTTCCACCGCGCCGGGCGCGCCACCGTGCCCGTACAGGCGAGTTCGGCGCGGTCGAGACTGTCCTCCAGGCACGCGTCGTGGAGCCGCCGGTAGATGATCGGCCAGGAGAGGCGGGCCGGGCCGCGGGCGTTCATGGCGAGGGTGTGGCGCAGCAGCGTGTGCTCCTCGTCGACGGCCAGGGCGGCGTACTCGTGGAATCCGTGGAAGCCGCTCGGTCCGCTGAAGGTGAAACGCACCCACTTCGAGGGGACGTACGCGGCGACGGTGTAGCGGACCGGGCCGTGCCCGCCGATCGCACCGGGCTGCAAGGGGCGGTCGAACTTCATCTGCGGCCAACCCCGTTGCGCCCAGAGTTGGTCGTCACTGCTCGACAGGGTGTCGATCAGCGCTCCCACCTCGCTCTCCTTCGCGGCCAGCAGGCGCTCGTGCACGTTGTAGACGCTCATGCGTTCTCCCGGGAGTCATATTAGAGGTTCCTCTCTAATATTATAGAGAGTACTCTCCAGATCATGGCCAGACCACCTCGCTTCGATACGAACCAGCTTCTGGACGCCGCCGTGCGACTGGCCGCGATGTCGGGCCCGGCCGGGGTGACCATGTCCGCGGTTGCCAAGGAGGTCGGAGCCCCCAGCGGTTCGGTGTACCACCGGTTCGCCGGACGGACCGCGCTGCTTGCCGAGGTGTGGCTGCGGACGGTCGAGAGCTTCCAGGAGGGCTACTTCAAGGCCCTCGAAGCCGACATCGACATCGACGCGCAGCGGGCGGGCCGCGCGGCGGCCCGCCATGTCGTCGCCTGGAGCCGCGCCCACCCGCAGGAAGCCGCTGTCCTCCTCTACGGCGCCGAGGACTTCGGGCGCGCCGACTGGTCCGAGGAATACGTGCACCGCGCGGAGCGCGGCAACCACCGCGTACGCACCGCCCTCGAATCCCTCACCGCGGCCCTGGGCAGCGAGAGTCCCCAGGCCACCGAACGTGTCGCCATCGCCCTGATCGACCTCCCCCTCTCGCTGGTCCGCCGCCATCTACGGGCCGGCACGCCCCTTCCGGCCCACGCCGAGGCCCTCGCCGAGGAGTGCACGGCCGCACTGCTCGTCCCGCTCCCGGCCGGCCCGGCTGCTCCGGCATCGGCCCCGACCACCGGCTGAGGAACTGCTTCATGGCCACCAACGTGACCGTGCCGACGGCCGCCGGCCGATAGGCGAGGCCGACCGTCGCTGTCGGTGACGGCGGATGGTCCGAGGCGGTCGGTACAAGCGGTGACAGGGTCGGTTGACGAACTCGCCGAGTTCCGGCGTCGGCCGGCACTCGCAGCCCGGATCGCAGTCGCCGTTCCGGCCGGAGTCGTCGGGGTCGAAGCCGCCCTGCGCGGGGACTGCGTGCCGGTTGGCGGCGGTAGCGTCGGCCAGGCGCCACCGTACTGTCGGCCGACGAGGGCTACCGCAACACCTGGGCGGGGAACGCCAGTTCGTGCCAGTCGTCGATGAACGCCCCGGTTCTGATCGCCGCGCTCCGCACACTGCGCGCCCTGCACCCAGCACCCACTGACCGGTGCGGGGGCGCCCGGTCCTCGGCCGGATCCGGAGGCCACCCATGTCCGCGTCGCGGGACGGTGGGGCTCCTGTAACAGTGTCCGCCGAGCCGCAGCGCGATGGCTGTCACCAGGGCATTCGTGTTGCTGCCAGGGTGCGGAACGGGGCGTACCGGGCCGACCCTTGGTCTTTTCCGTGACCATGTCACCGGTCTGCGACAGCGGTGTCGTGGGCCGACGACTCCCGTATCGCCTCGGCTCACCGCCCCGACATAGTGATCGAGCAAGCGCACCGGGGGCCGAAACCGCCTCGGCGTCAACCACCGCTGGATACCAAGGGGTTCCTCATGTTCGGCAACCGTCGCAAGGCGTTTCTCGTCTCCGCCGCTCTCGTCGCCGGCACCATGCTGATGACGGCCTGCCAAGCCACGGGCTCGGACTCGGACTCGAAGTCGAACTCTGGTGCTGCACAAGGAATTTCGCCTGTCGCTCCGGCCAACAACATGGCCGGCGCGTCCGGTTCGTCGGGCGGCGCGGGCGGCAATCAGAGCAGTGATCAGAGCAGTGGGAAGGTTTCCGCCGGGCAGGACACCGCCGGGAAGGACTCGACGGGGAAGAGCTCCACCGGGAAGAGCTCCGGTGGACAGAACAAGCCCGCCGGGACCGGCTCCGGGGGCAACGGCACGATCGGCAAGTGCCGCACGGACGACCTGAGCTTCCTCGCGTCGGACGCCACCATCGACGGCGACGGCGAGGGTACGGTCGCGGTGACGCTGAACAACCTCGGCGGCGACTGCACGATGTTCGGATTCGCGGGCGTCGACCTGAAGACGAGTGCGGGGCCGCTGTCGGCGAAGCGCACCAGCGAGCCGGTCTCGCCGATGGTCCTCAAGGCCAACACGTCGGTGTCCTTCGGCGTCCACTACCCGCTCAACGGGTCGGGCGGCTCCGGCGTCCGGATCACCGGGCTGGTGGTGACCCCGCCGGACGAGACGAAGTCGGCCACCATCCCCTGGCCGGGCGCCGCCACCCTGCCGGTCACCGCCGGCGCCGGCTCCCCGGTCACCGTCGGCCCGATGGGCAGCGCCGGCCAGGGCGGCGCACGCTGATCTCCACGCCGAGGGCCGGAGGGCCCAAATACCCGAACGCCCGGACCGATTGCGGTTTCGACTCGGCGCCGTACACCGCGCGCCCCGGCATCCGAGGCATGGACGCCCGCTCGACGGCCCTGCGCGCAGGGGTGATGTCGGGAGTTCGCGGGTGCGTATGCGACCGGCGGCCCGGCGCGGCTCGCCCGCCGGGGTGGCGGCCGAGTGGTCCCTTCGCCGCACGGCCCCTTCGGCCGCCTTCCCTCAGTCGAGTTGCTCGGCCAGGCCGACGATGATGCCCTCGGGGCCGCGGACGTAACAGAGCCGGTAGACGTCCTCGAACCGCGTCACCTCGCCGACGAGCTCGGCACCGTGGGTGCGCAGGCGGGCGACGACATCCTCGATGTCGTCGACGGTGAACATGATGCGACGGAGGCCCGGCGTGTTCGCCGGTGCGTTCTTCGGCTCGGGGCTGGTCGCCTTCGGCGAGTGGAACAGCGCCAGTTCCACTCGGCCATGGCCGTCCGGGGTCCGCAACATTGCGATTTCCTCTCGGACGTCGTCGAGCCCGATGACCCTCTCGACCCAACGCCCCTCGATCGGGGCCCTGCCCTCCAGCTCCATGCCGAGTTCGACGAAGAACGCGATGGCAGCGTCTAGGTCCTCGACAACGACGAGAACGTTGTCCATCCGTTGGATAGCCATGCCGGGAGTCTCCTGGTCGTGGTCGGGCACGGTGGCTGGATCCGCCGCTCCTGGGACGGAGTCACCGGGCCGTTCTCGACATGCTCCGCCACATCCGCTTGGGGAACATCTCGACGCGGCGGTGTTCGGGTGCCGGGTGGATCCGCAGACCCCGCGAACGTTGCCCGCGTGCCACCGCACCCCACACAGCACCCCCACGCAGCCCCCCACACACGTCCCGCAGCCGACCCCACATGCCGGCCAACTGCCGGACCCCCCGCTCGCATCGGCGCCAAGTTCCCGAATATGTCCGATCACGGCGATTAAGTCCGATCACGGCGATCTCGGCCGGGCGCGGGATCGATTTTCGCCGGTCGGCGGTGTCGAATATCGGGCCGACGATGCTATTCGGATGGCCCGATCGCCGCAGGTGGTGCGGTCGGCGCGACGATCTCCACCGGTACGCCTGCCTTCCTCAACACGCCCGCGAGAAACTCGACCTCCACATACGTCCCGGGCCAACCGGACGCCATTGCCTGGCCGGTCATCGTCGATGCCGTCTTGAGATCGACTTCGAATACCTCGCGAAATGCCTTGAGCGACTGGACTTTTGCCCGGGGAGCATCCCCGACCAGGAGAAGCCAGGCGCCGTGTTCGGCCAGAATGGGATCTCTGACGAAGTCCGGCGCCGGGCCCGCCCCTCCGTCGTCGATCACGAGCCCACAACTCTCGCAGCGCCGATCCACGGCCCAGCGCAGGGCTTCGTGGTCGATGAACTGGCCGAACCACCCCTCGACGACGCCACCGCAGTCGCCGCAATGTTCCGTGAACCGCGCACCTTGGGTGATCATTCCAGCCATCCTCTCATGCGCAGATAGCGGTTGACGATTTCATAGAACTTGTCAGAAGTTCCGGAGCCGTCGCGAGGGTGATGGCTCGTAAAATTGCCCTGCCCGAACCACCGGTGATGCAGTTCCTCGTGCACAAGCGTCTTTCTGAGCTCCAGGCGACTTTCGAAAGACTTGAATCCGATTTGGGTTCCGTGGTTCGGTTTCGCGATACCCGTATTTACCCACGGGCTGTATTGCGCGGTGTGCGTGAATTTCAGATCCGGGAAGTCCTCCCTGATCGCGATCTCGATGGCGCGATTTCGGGCCTGCGTCGTCTTGCCGGTGACGTTGCTCAGGTCGGCGGTCCAGAAGTTCCCCTCGCCTCGGTTCTCGGGTGTGGTGCCGGCGAGCGTATCCGTGATGCTCGGGCGGCCTCGTGGCCCAACTCTCGCCGCGCCGCCGCCGGCGGCACCACCCGCGGAACCGGCCAGTACGTCGAGAAGGGTGACCGGTCGCCCGGTGGCCGCGTCGATCATGGCGGCCGTGCCACCGCCGGCGACCACCTGGCCCGGGATGCTGTTCAGGAGCGTCGGGGCCTTCGCGGTCAAGGTGGTGAGGGCATTGAGGCGGGTCGGCAACGCCAGCTTGGGAAGCTGCTGGGCGCCTGCCGACATCCCGCCGGCCACCGCGCCGCCGGCCCCGCCGTAGGCGGCGGTCTCCAAGAGGTGGTCGGTCTTCAGGCCGTCCTGCGCGCCCATCGCGATCTTGATCGGCTGGGCCACGGCGAGGTCGAGCACGACGGAGGTGACCGCGCCGATGACGGCACTGCCCGCGATCGAGCCGATGATCTCCAGGACGGTGGCGCTGATCGCCAGGCCGCACGCGGTCGCGGCGGACTCGGCGGCGGCCGTCGCCGCGGACATCGCCGCGCCGGAGATGATGTTGACGCCCGGCACGATCAACAGTCCCGCGCCGACCAGGATGGTCGCGGCCACCGCCAGGATCTCGGCCTTGAGCACGGTCTTCTGGGTCTGGACCGCGTCGGCCAGCTTGCGCAGTGACGTCGCCTGGTCGCGGCACGAAGCGGCGGTCGCGGGCAGCCAGCTCTGGCCGCCGCCCTCGTATCGATTCCAGAACGTGGCGAAGTTGTCGATCGGCAGGCCGCTGTTGTTGGCGATGATGGCCCGGGCCGGACCCGCCGCGCCGGCGCTCACCTGGTCGAGGGTGGCGGCCATCCGTTCGTAGCTGCCGGCCATCTGTCGGAGCTTGTCCTCGTCCGCTTTGGGCCAGGGCAGTCCCAGAAACCGGATGACCTGTTCCACCGCGTCGTCGCCCAGGGTGACCAGGCCCTTGAGTACCTTCATGCATTCGTCGAGGCCGGCCTCCGCGAGGTCGACGACGAAATCGACTGCCTGGCCGGCCTTGTCCAAGCCGTCCTCGACGACGTCCCCGGCCTTGTCCAGGCCGTCCTCGACGAAATCGACCGCGTCTCCGAAGAGTCCCATGCGGCGAACCTCAGCTCAGGCGCTGTGCGTTGGCTTGGTCCGTCCCCACCGTGTTGCCCACCATGGCTTCCAAGGTGGGCGCGATACTCGCCACCCCCTGCGCCAGGATGTCGGAACTCCGCACGATCACCGCCTGGTTCGCCGCAAAGGTGGTCCCGAACTTGCGCCCGTTCTCGTCGTCGCCCCATGGCTCGCCCAAGGCGACGAGTTCGGATCGAAACGCGTCCGCGGCCATCCGCAGTCGGTCGGCCTCCGCGACGAACCTCGGTAACGTCGCCCGAATATCCGCCGGATTGATCTTGACGTCGTTGCCTGCCATAAGCCACCCCCGTGGTTGTCGATCAAGGTGACACGATGTGATCACCGTTGACCTCATTGGCAGCGTACTCGCGTCGAACCTCTGCGGTGCCGGTACTTCGGGTCGCCGACGCCAAGTGCCGTGTTTCACGCCGGAGTTGCCCCGGGGGTAGTCGGTGGGTCGTCGACTCCCCAGGCGAGAGCCTCGTTTGCGTGGGCATGACGGCCGCTCCGGCGCCATGGATGCGGGTCAGCCGAGCGGCGGCGTGGTGCCGCCCGGCGAGATCCCGTGTTCGACCGCGTCGAAGGCCTGGTTGAGGCGGTCGCGGTGGATGGCGGTGATCTCGGCGAGGTCGTCCCCGGCGAGTCGGCGCTGGGCCGCGGCCACGGCGACCGTGCGGTAGGCGGCGATCAGCAGCGCCGCGACCAGGTCCGGGTCGCCCGTGAAGCGTGCGTCGTTGCGCAGATCCGCCGCCAGAGCCGCTTCGACCTCGTGCTCGAACACGCGGAGTCGGGCGATGAGCGCGGGGGAGCCCGCGATCGTACGAAGCATCGGCTCGACGCCGTCACCCACTCCGGACAGGACGTGCCGCTCGTCCACGAGGGTGAGCGCGAGGGTCCGGAACGCCTGCGCCGGGCCGACGTCCTCGGCGCGCCCCCGGATCGCGGTCCGCAACATGTCGACCGCGTCGGGCAGTCGGTCGAGCAGGAGGTCCTCCTTGCTTTTGAAGTGCGCGAACACCGTCACCTTCGAGACCCCGACCGCAGCCGCGACCTGGGCGATCGTGACCTCGTCGAAGCCCTGCTCCAGGAACAGCTCCGTGGCCACCTCCGCGATCCGCGCGCGCGTCTTCGCACCACCTCGGTCTCCTCGGTTCGGCACGGCCCACCTCTCTCGTGTTACGTTTACCCGGTAAGGCTTATCCGGTAAGCCTACCGGGTTAACCAATGGATCCAGTGTAAGGGGTGCACCATGCAGCGGACCGATGTGATCGTCGTCGGAGCCGGACCCACCGGGCTTCTCCTCGCCGGCGAACTGGCACTCCAGGGTGTGCGGGTCACCGTGCTCGAACGGCTCCGGGAGCCGGACTCGACCATCAAGGCCGGTTCGATCAACGTGGCCAGTGCCGAAATCCTCGACCGGCGCGGCCTGCTGCCGGCCGCGGAGCAGATCCAGCACCGCCGCATGACCGCCGCCGGGAAGTTCACCGCCGGCGGCGGTACGGCCGTCACCCGCGGAGTCGTCGGCGGGTTCGCGCAGACGTCCCCGCGTTTCCCGGTGATGGGCCACTTCGCGGGGATCATGTTCCGCAACGACCTGGTCGACCAGGAGGATCCGGTACTGGCCTCCCACACCGCGGTGGCGGGCGGAGTCGCGGTACCCCAGTACGACCTGGAACTACTGCTCGCCGACCACTGCGCGCGGCTCGGCGTCGACATCCGCCGCGGCGTCACGGTCAATGGCGTACGCGGCACCGGCGCCGACCTCCACGCGGACGCCGAAGTCGTGGTCGAGACCGACGCGGGTGAGCTGACCGCCGGCTGGGTCGTGGCTGCCGACGGCGGACGCAGCCCCATCCGCAAGCAACTCGGCGTCGACTTCGTCGGCACCGACCCCGAACTGGTCGGCTACCAGGCCATCGCCGACTTCGACGACACCACCGGCCTGCGCCACGGCTGGAACTGGACGCCCCGCGGCGTCTACGCCTACGGCCCCGTCCCCGGCCGGATCCTCGTCGCCCGCTTCGGCCCCCGCCCCGAGGATCGCGACGCTCCCGTCACCCTCGCCGAACTACAGGAGGCGGTACGCGACGTCACCCAAACGCAGGTGACCCTCAGCGCGATACACGGCCGGGCGACGCGCTGGTCGGACAACGCCCGCCGGGTCGAGCGCTACCGCCACGGCCGGGTGCTCTTCGCCGGCGATGCCGCCCACGTGCACTCGCCGTTCAGCGCGCAGGGCCTCAACCTCGGCTTCGGGGACGCCGTGAACCTCGGCTGGAAGCTCGCCGCGACCGTCCACGGCTGGGCGCCGGCCGGACTGCTGGACACCTATGACGAGGAGCGCGCCCCGATCGCCGACTGGGTCCTCGACTGGACGCGCGCCCAGGTCGCCCTCATGCGCGGGGACGAACGCACCGAGCAGCTGCGCAAGGTCGTCGGCGACGAGTTGTTCACCGTGCCGGGCGCGACGAACCGGATGCTCGCCCTGTCCCAGGGCATCATGCAGCGCTACGACGTCGCGGACGATGCCATCCCACCCGTCGGAACCATCACCGGCGATATCGCCCTGTCGTCCGGCCGCCGACTCGCCGACTTCGCCCACGACGGCCGCTTCGTCCTGGTCGACCGCACACCCGACGGCCGATTCGCCGACGCGGTGCGGCATCTCGACGAACGCATCGCCCACGCCGCCGACCCCACCACGGACCCGCACCTGCCGAGCCTGCTCATACGCCCCGACGGCATCATCATCTGGGCCGCGGACCAGGACGCCGCCTCCACCGCCGCCGACGACGCCACGAAGCAACTCCACACAGCCACCCAGCGCTGGCTCGGCACACCCTGACACCGACCCGAAGCGCACGACACCGGGCACGCACCGGCCGTCGGCGGCCGGAGCCGGCGCCGAGGCTCCGGCCGCCGACTGCGCCGAGCACACCGCCCGCATTTACGTGATGGCCGGAACCGCGCCCGCCGCAACATGATTCGCGACGCGCGCCCGGACGTCAGCGGCGGTAGGGGTCGTCGTAGGCGGGCATCGCCCTGGTGACGTTCTCGAGGATCGGGGCCATGCGGTGTGCTGCGGTGTAGTGCCTGGCTCGGGCGTTGCCGTGAGGTTCGAGCCAGCCCTGGGTGACGAGTTCGCGGAGGTCTCGGACGGCGGATTGCTCGCTGATGTCGGCGTCGTGTTGGTACACCGGGCGGCGGACCTTGGTGCCGAACGCCGCAGGCATCAGGGCGAACGCGACGCGTTCGTCCAGGCCCGTGCGCTCGGCGTGTTCGGTGAGCTCGCGCCAGATGCGGGCGTACAGGTCCACGCGTCGGCCGGCCATCTGGGCCTGGCGGTGGTGCGCGCCCAGGCAGAACCGGATCCAGGCGTGCGCGTCGCGGGTGGGGTCCCAGGAGGGGCCGCCGACCTCCTGGAGGACGCCGTAGTAGGCGTAGGTGTTCTGGCCGTAGCCCAGCCACTCCTCGATGGACGAGAACTCGGCGGGCATCAGCGCTTCACGCGAGAAGACCAACGTGGACAGCGCACGCGACATTCGGCCGTTGCCGTCCGGCCACGGGTGGATGCTCACCAGGTTCAAGTGCGCCATGGAGGCCCGTACGTGCACGGGGGCGTCGAGGTCGCCGTCGTTGAGCCACGCCACCAATTCCCCCATGAGTGCGGGGACTTGGGCGGGCTCGGGTGCGGTGTAGGCGGCGACGGTGGGGTCCTCCGGGGAGGTCACGTAGACCGGGCCCTTGCGCCACCGGCCCGGCCGCTTGGTCACGTGGTGGCCCTGCATCATGAAGTGCAGGCCGTTCAGGAGCCCGGTGTCGTAGCGGAAGTCGTCGCCCGCGTCGGAGAGGCCGTGGATGTAGGTCGTCGCGCGCTGATACCCCTCGACTTCCACGCGTGTCTCCTCGGACGCATGGAGGGGTTCGGCTCCCGAGAGAAGAGCCTCCACGTCGTCCACGGACGCCGCGTATCCCTCGATCGTGTTCGAGCCGGCGATCGCGCGGGCGGTCAGGTTACGACGCAGTTGCCCGGACCAGCGCAACTCCGGACGAAGCATGTGGAGCAGTCGCGTGCGCATCTCCTCGATCTCGTGGAGGGCACGCGCGTCGCGATCGTCCAGGCTGGGCACATCGAAGAGCATGACTCGATGACGCCATCATCCAGACATTCTTGCAAGCGCCATTGCCGGCCGATTGCCTATGAACTTCACAGCGCGAATGGCCATAGGTACAACCAGGAAGTCTCGAAACTGATTACGTCACCGACCCGCAGCTCATCACGTCGAGTCACTTCGAAACTGAGAATACCCAGTCCCAATCTCATCGTTACCCAGGGAAGCGAGTCACGGCCCACGCTGTCGAGGGCTCCTGAAACGACCAGCACGCCATCCGGGCGATACACGAAGCCTGTGGGCCCTCCCACAGGGGGTCAACGCCAATCAATTAGGTCATCAGAGACCTCCAGCTCGACATCGTAATGAGCGTCCACAACGGGGGTGGATTCACCGCACCAGACCCCGACTCCCTCGCCCACCGAGGATGTGAAGGCCACCAATTCGGGGTCGATTCCATGCCTTTGAACAACCTTGATCTGCATGACCTACTTCTTTGCGTAAGGCATATGGACGACTGCATTACTGGCAATCCACGTATTGCTTGAGGCTGCAATGTTGGTGTTCTTGGTCGGGGTCGGGGTCGGGGTCGGGCCTCGCGGTGACGCGGCCGCCGATGCCGGTGACGGGTGGGTGGTGATGCCGGCAGTGTCGGCCCAGGCTTTCTCCAGGCGGCGCCTGGCGTCGTAGGCGAAGCACTGGATGTCGGTGGTGTTGTTGTCGCGATTGGTGCTGATCGACGTTGTCGTGTGACCTCGATCGAGCAGCGGTCCGCCGCCTGTTCGGCATGGCGGGACATCGGGTCGAGGGCGGGCCGGGGGCCGGCCGTTTGTCAGTCGGGGTAGGGCTCGCGGTAGAGGTCCGCGTGTACCTCGTTGTGGATCTCGTTGCGGGCCCGGCGTACTTCCGGGCCGGCCAGGTAGTGCTGGGTCCGTGCGTGTCCGATCGACTCGATCAGGTCCAGGCGGCGGAGGGTGCGCAGGTCGCCCAACGCCTGATCCCTGGTCAGGCCCTCCTCGGTCTGGTAGGTCGTGCGGCGCAGGGTGCCGTTGGTTGCGGCGTACAGGGCGGAGACGGTGCGTTCGTCGAGGCCTTCCCGGCGTGCGAGGGCTTCGAGGCGGAACCACAGGCGGGCGGCGGTTTCGAAGCGGCGTTGTACCTCCTGGGCCTGGAGGTGGTGGGCGGTGAGGCAGAACCTGATCCACGAGTGCGCGTCGCGGTCGGGTTGCCAGGTTCCGGCCTGGACGGAGCGCAGCGCGGCGTAGTACTCGCGGGTGTTGAAGTCGTCGGCGCCGAGCCACTCCTCGATGCTGGAGAACTCCGGGGCGAGGACGCCGTCCCGGGCCAGGACGAGGGTGTGCACGGCCCGGGACATGCGTCCGTTGCCGTCGCGCCAGGGGTGGATGGAGACCAGGTTGAGGTGGGCCATCGAGGCCCGGACCAGAGCGGGGACGTCCGGCTCGTCGTTGCCCACCCGCGCCAGGAACTCGTCCATCAGGTCCGGGACTTCGTCCGGGTCGGGGGCCGTGTAGACCGGCGGGCGGTTGGGTCCGCCGGAGACCCACACGCCGCCGGTGCGGTACTCGCCGGGCCGGGTCTCGTCGTCGGTCCTGGTCATCATGAAGTGCAGGGCGGAGAGGAGCGTGTGATCCCACGAGAAGAGCCGGAAGCCCGACGCTCGTTGGATATAGGTGAGCGCGTCGCGATATCCGGTGACCGCGCCCCGGGTCGCATCGTCCGTCTCGGCCGAGATCTCCCCGCCCGCCACCAACGTCTCGGCATCCTGGGCGGTGATCGTGTAGCCCTCGATATGCGTGGACCCACGCACCGCCGCAGCGGTGAGCGACCGCCGCAACTGCCCCTCCCAGCGCCGCGGTTCGGCCAGGCGGTGCCGGAATTCGGTACGGAACGCCTCGATCTCGCGGATCACCCGCAGGTCGTCGGGGGTCAGGGGCGGGGTCGCGTACAACATCCTCCGATACTACGACACACGTAGGGTCGGTGTGGCGTCGTTTCGGCCCGGCCCTGCGGCATTGCGGAGCAGCCCCACCCCGCAACGCCGCAGGGCCGGCGGGGGGTGGCCCCGACGGCCCTGCGGTTGTCGTTGGTGGTGCGGTGAACCCGACCGATCGATCAGAGGTTCGGGTACAGCGGGTGCTTCTCGGCCAGCGCCGTCACCCGCGCCGCCAGGGTCGCCTTGCAGGTGTCGTCGAAGCCGGGGAGGAGGGCTTCCGCGATGATGTCGGCCACCTCCTTGAAGTCCGCCTCGTCGAAGCCCCGCGTGGCCAACGCCGGCGTGCCGATGCGCAGGCCGCTGGTGACCATGGCCGGCCTCGGGTCGAACGGCACCGCGTTGCGGTTGACCGTGATGCCGATCTCGTGGAGGCGGTCCTCGCCCTCCTGGCCGTTGAGTTCCGAGTCGCGCAGGTCGACCAGGACCAGGTGGACGTCGGTGCCGCCGGTGAGCACGGTGATGCCCGCGTCGGTGACGTCCTTGCGGGTGAGCCGCTCGGCGAGGATGGCCGAGCCGGCCAGGGTGCGTCGCTGGCGGTCCTTGAAGTCGTCGGAGGCGGCGATCTTGAAGGCCACCGCCTTGCCCGCGATCACGTGCTCCAGGGGGCCGCCCTGCTGGCCCGGGAAGACCGCCGAGTTGATCTTCTTGGCGTACTCCGCCCGGGAGAGGATCACCCCGCCGCGCGGGCCGCCCAGGGTCTTGTGGGTCGTGGTGGTGACCACGTCCGCGTACGGCACCGGGCTCGGGTGCAGGCCCGCCGCGACCAGGCCCGCGAAGTGCGCCATGTCGACCATCAGGTACGCGCCGACCTCGTCGGCGATCCGGCGGAACTCGGCGAAGTCGAGCTGCCGCGGGTAGGCCGACCAGCCCGCGATGATCATCTTCGGCCGGTGCTCCTTGGCCAGGCGCTCGACCTCCTCCATGTCGACCCGGTGGGTCTTCTCGTCCACGTGGTAGGCGACCACGTGGTAGAGCTTGCCGGAGAAGTTGATCTTCATGCCGTGGGTGAGGTGGCCGCCGTGGGCCAGGTCCAGGCCGAGGATCGTGTCGCCGGGGGAGAGCAGTGCGACCATCGCGGCGGCGTTGGCGGACGCGCCCGAGTGCGGCTGTACGTTCGCCGCCTCGGCGCCGAACAGCTCCTTGACCCGGTCGATGGCGAGCTGCTCGACCACGTCGACGTGCTCGCAGCCGCCGTAGTAGCGCCGGCCGGGGTAGCCCTCGGCGTACTTGTTGGTCAGCACGGATCCCTGCGCCTCGAGCACCGCCACGGGGGCGAAGTTCTCGGAGGCGATCATCTCCAGGGTGTTCTGCTGGCGGTGCAGCTCGTCGGTGACGGCGGCGGCGACCTGCGGGTCCACCTCGCCCAGCGGACGGTCCAGGATCGTCACGGTTGTCAGCTCCTCGATCGGGTCGATCTCGATCATTCGCCGCAGAACGCGGCGTATTCGTCGGCCGACAGCAGGCCCTCGGCCTCGCCGTCGATGCGCACCTTGAACAGCCAGCCCTCGCCGAAGGGGTCGGAGTTCACCAGGGCCGGGTCCTCGGCGACGGCGTCGTTGATCTCGACCACCTCGCCGGAGACCGGCGAGTAGAGGTCGCTGACCGACTTGGTGGACTCCAGTTCGCCACACGGCTCGTCGGCGACGACCACCCGGCCGACCTCCGGAAGCTCGACGAACACCACGTCACCGAGCGCGTCGGCGGCGTGCTTGGTGATGCCGACGACGGCGGGGGAGGCCGCCTCGTCGAGCCACTCGTGTTCCTTGCTGTAGCGCAGGTGCTGGGGTGCTTGCACGGGTCCATTCTCCATTCGAATGCGGGTGGTCTGTTGCTCAGGTTGATTTGTAGCTGTTTGTACTGATAGGCGAGACGAGTAAGTGAGACGAGTAAGTGAGACGAACCCGGCTCAGCCGCGCTTGTAGAACGGCAGTGCGACCACCTCGGCCGGTTCGAGCTTGCCTCGGATGTTCACCGCCACGCGCGTGCCCGGCTCGGCCCGCTCCGACGTCACGTACGCCATTGCGATCGGCACGCCGAGCGTCGGCGAAGGTGCCCCGGAGGTGACCTCGCCCAGCGCCTCGCCGGTCTCCGCGTCCACCACCGGGTAGCCCGCGCGCGGCACCCGCTTGCCCGGCGAGGTGAGCCCGACCAGGGTCCGACGCACGTCCGCCGAAGCGGCCGCCAGCGCGTCGCGCCCGACGAAGTCCGCCGGCTTGTCCAGGCGTACGACCCGGCCCAGATTGGCCTCGTACGGCGTGGTGTCCCGGGTCAGTTCGTGGCCGTACAGCGGCATGCCCGCCTCCAGGCGCAGCGTGTCCCGGCAGGACAGGCCCGCCGGCACCAGGCCGTGCGGCTTGCCCGCGGCGAGCAGCGCCTCCCACAGCGCGACCGCGTCGCCCGGCGCGGCGAACAGCTCGAAGCCGTCCTCGCCGGTGTAGCCGGTACGCGCGAGCAGCACCGGTACGCCGGCCACCTCGGTACGCAGGATCGCGTAGTACTTGAGCGCGGGCAGATCGGCGTCGGTCAACGAGCCGACGATCTCGGTCGACGCGGGACCCTGGACCGCGAGCAGCGTGTACTCCTCGGACGCGTCGCGCACGCTCGCCTCGAAGCCCTGCGCGCGGTACTTCAGGCTGCCCGCGACCACGTCGGCATTGGACGCGTTGGCCACCACCACGAAGTGCTCGTCGCCCAGCCGGTACACGATCAGGTCGTCGACGATGCCGCCCTCTTCGGTGCAGATCATCGTGTACCGGGCACGATCCACACCGATCTTCGACACGAAGCCGACCAGCGCGTGGTCGAGTGCGCGCGCCGCCTCCGGGCCGGTGACCTCGATCTCGCCCATGTGGGTGAGGTCGAACAGGCCGGCCGTGGTGCGCACCGCGTTGTGCTCGTCGCGCTCGCTGCCGTAGCGCAGCGGCATCCGCCAGCCGGCGAAGTCGGTCATCGTGGCCCCGAGCGCGTCGTGTACGGCGTCGAGCGGGGTCCGGCGGTCGGTGGTCATGCGAAGACTCCTTCGAGGGGTCGCCGGCGCGAACACCCGGCGGGCGCGGGCCGGTCGGGGGCGCACTCGATCGGCGCGGCGCAGGGGTCGGCGATCGGCGCCGGACGGCGCGGCGCGTGCCGCGGCGAAGACGAGGACCGCGACGAGTGCGAGTACTGCAACGAGTACGAGTACTGCGGCGAAGACGAGGACCGCGACGAGTGCGAGTACTGCGACGAATACGAGGACAAAGGGGGCTCCCTGCCATGGCTTTCGGCCCTTTTCGACCGGTATCGGTCGAAAAGTGGGTGCCCTCCCCTTCTGTCATCGGAACCTGAGAGCTTCACCGCCTGCGACCCGAAACAAAGAAGAGGAAGCAGGCGATTTGCACCGTGGGTGAGCCGCACCGACGGTGCGACTGCTTTCCAGAAGTGCCTGACCCATGCGGTATCGGTGCCTGAGAGATTCCGGGGAGGAGTTGCTCCTTCGGCGCCTCGCTCGCTGACGAGGACTCTTCCGCGTGGGGTCGACGGCCGTTATGAGGTTGTGCCCGGCATGCTAGCGCGTGCCGTCAATCCCCCGCCGGGTCCGGTGGGATCCTCGCGATGCCCGCTCGCGCCGGCTCGCGACCGCTCGTGCGCCCGGTGCGGCAGCATGCGCACGGCACGTGGGTGCGGCGCGCATTCGGTACAGGGGGAGGATTCGTGGGGACGGACTCGGCGGGGGCGCATACCGGCGCCGCGACGGGCGGCGTGCTGGTGCCCCGGTCCGTGCACGATCTCCGGGCGGAGCGACCCGGGCCGGCGACATCGGGCGAAGTTCCGGCGGCCACCGCAGTGGTCGACGTGCTGGCCTATCCCGCCGCCTGCGTGCTCGTGGTCACCGGTCTCCCGGGCGCGGGCAAGAGCACGCTGCTGGCCCGCACCATCGCCCCCGGGCCGCGGGTCGCCGTACTGGACGCGGACGTGGTTCGGGCCCGCTGGGCGGGACGGGCCGGCCGGCTTCCGTACCGGGTCTATCGGCCGCTGGTCCGCCTGTCGCACTACGGCGAGGTGGCCCGGGCGCTGCGCGGCGCCGGCGCGGTGGTCGTGCACGACAGCGGGCGCAATCCGATCCTGCGTCGGGTACTGGTACGCGCGGCCCGCCGGCGCGGCGGTTCGGCGCACGCCCTGCTCCTGGATGTGCCGGCCCATCAGGCACTTTCCGGCCAACACGAACGCGGGCGCGGGGTGTCCACGTCGGTGTTCGCCCGGCACCACCGCGAATGGCGCGAACTGCTCGCCCGACTGTCTCCGTGGTTGGCCGCCGGACCCCCGCTCGCGGCGGCCCCCGACGGCTTCGGCTCATGCGTGCTGCTGGACCGAACCGCCGCGCGGCATCTCAGGCAAATCGTTTTCGCAGATCCCGTCCCAGCGCAGTCCCGACGGCGGCCGGCGGGCAGGTCGTAAACTGCGGCGGACACCAGAGGAGCACCACCATGCCGTTTCCGGCCAATCCCGTGGAGAGCGCGCTCGTCGCGGCGATGCACGATCCGTCCAGGGCCGAAGCCCTGTTCGAGGCGCTGGCCGAGGCGGACGTGTGGGTGCCACTGCCCGAGGGCGGCGGCCCCGCCGACACCGAACTGACGCTGCCGACCACCGAGATCGGCGGCCGGCCGTACGTACCGGTGTTCTCCTCCGAGGAGCAGTTCCGCCGGCTGGCCGGACCGATGGGGTGCACGGTCGCGCCGATGCGCGAGTTTGCGCGCGGGTTGCCGGCGCACGTGGGGATCGCGGTCAATCCGGGCGGCGAGGTGGGCATCCCGATCCCGCCGCAGGGCGTCCTGGAACTGGCCCGGCTGCCCGGGGTGGGGGCGCGTGGCGCGCGGGTACGGCTGTACGAGCCGGACGAGGAGCCGATGGACTTCCTGATCGCCGCGGCCGCCGAGTTCACCCACGTACCCGTCGTGCTCAGCGCCCGGCGCGGCCTCGGGGTGATCGAGTCCGATCCGCCGTGCCTGTTCATCGGCGTCGAGTTGGACCGCTGGCAGGAGGAGGACCGGCTGGCCGCGGTCGGCGCCCTGGAGCGCGCGCTGGGCCGGGCCAGGTCGCCGTGGCCGGTGAACGTGGTGCTTCTCGACGTGGCGCAGGATCCTGTGGGGGACTGGATGCTGGAGCGGGCCGAGCCGTTCTATCTGCGAGCCGACCAGCGCTGAGCACACGCGCGGCGCGACGTCGGTACGGGTGGCGGGTGGCGGGTAGTGAGTGGCGGGCGGCAGGCAGCGGGTTCGGGGAGGACGTCGTCGTGAACCAGGTCGAGCAGGCGTTGGGCCAGGTGGCGCCCGGGCGCTACGACGCCTACGAGCGGATGCTCCAGGCGCTCGCCGGGGCGCACGTGTGGATGCTCCTGTGGCAGGGGCAACCGGGCAGTCCCGACGCACAGTACGGGAACATGGACGTGGCCGGGTGGCGCTACGCCCCGGCGTTCACGTCCGAGGAGCAACTGCGGGCCAGCGGCTGGGATCGTTCGTTCGAGATCTGTCCGGTCATCGACATCGCCGGCTCGCTCTACCCCGACCGCTGGGGCCTGTGGCTGAATCCGCACGCCCAGGGCGGCGGCGTCGGGGTGCCCTACCTCGACCTGCGCCGGATCGTCGGCGGCCTGGACCGACTGATGGCCGGCCCCCTCGAAGTCGGCGAACCAACCTTGTGGGACCCGGCGTTCCACACCATGCTGGGCGCCGAGCTGTTCCGGACGCAGGTGGTCCGCGCCGCGCACCGGGCCTGGGTGCGACCCACCGTCGGACCCGAACGGCTGGTCATCGGGCTGCGCCTGACGGACAATCAGCCGGCCACGATGCAGCGGATGCGCGACGCGATGGCCCGCGCATCGGCCGCCGCGCCACCCGGCCTGACTCTGTCCTCGGTGGCCCTGGACGACCCCTTCGACCCGGTCGCCGGGTATCTCCGAGACCACACAAGGCCGTTCGTCGGCCTGGACCTCCTCGGTCAACCCCCACTCCCGCCGCACTGACCCGCGCCACCGCGCCGAACGCGGTGACCAACTCCCCGACGCACGTGGCGAATCCGCCCAGGCCCACCCGTGCCCGCGCAGTGACCCGCACCACGTCACCCGTGGCCATCCGCGCACCACGCCACCAACACCAACCCAGGCCACCAACACCAACCCGCGCCACCAACACCAACCCACGCCACCAACACCAACCCGCGCCGTCTCGGCCCGAGCGCCCCGCCCGGCGCCAACCGCCACATCAGACACTGATGCCCCCAAAAAACTGACGTCACGTCATCAACCGCTGCCTTGTTGTGATTTCGTGACCGATCTACGCGGATCATCCGGTGAATCGGGTCCGCCTAATCACGGTTCAATAAAGGTATTCGCCGACCCCTGTTGGTGACCCCCGTCACGGAGGAGTCTCACCCGGACGACAGATCCCGAAGATCATCGGGATCGCAATGCCGGGTATGGCGACGGGATCGGCGATCCCGAGCCGCCGTCGCATCCGTGAGCGGGGAGGGTCGATCCATGACGGCACCGATCGAGACCACCGGTGTGGCCCGAGAGGCGCACCCCGAAGCGAGCGCCGAGGCCAACGGCGCGCGCATCGAGGGTCGTTCGCTCGGCCAGATCGCGTGGGCCCGATTCCGTCGCGACAAGGTCGCGATGGCCGGTGGCGTGGTGATCATCTTCATGGTGCTCGTGGCGATCTTCGCGCCACTGATCACCGACCTGATCGGCGGCGGACCCACCGAGTACCACGACGACCTGCTCGACCCGGTGCTCAATACCCCCACCGGCAGCTTCGGCGGGGCGAGTTGGGACCATCCGTTGGGTCTGGAGCCGGTCAACGGGCGCGACGTGTTCTCGCGCATCTGTTACGGCGCCCGGATCTCGATGCTCGTGGCCTTCCTCGCCACGCTGCTCTCGGTGGTGATCGGCGTCGTACTGGGCACCATGGCGGGCTACTTCGGCGGTTGGGTCGACGGCCTGATCAGCCGCGCGATGGACGTCTTCCTGGCCTTCCCGCTGCTCCTGTTCGCGATCGCGATCGGCAGCAGCCTCCAGGGCGAGGCGTTCGGCCTGAAGGGCGACACGCTCCGGGTGACCGTGCTGGTCTTCGTGATCGGCTTCTTCAGTTGGCCGTACATCGCCCGCATCGTCCGCGGCCAGACCCTGTCGCTGCGCGAACGCGAGTTCGTCGAGGCGGCGCGCAGCCTGGGGGCCACCGACCGGCACATCATCTTCAAAGAGCTGATGCCGAACCTGGTCGGCCCGATCCTGGTCTACTCCACGCTGCTGATCCCCACCAACATCCTGTTCGAGGCCGCCCTTTCTTTCCTCGGGGTCGGCGTCCAGGAACCCACCGCCTCGTGGGGCGGCATGCTCTCGCGCGCCGTCCCGCACTACGAGGACGCGCCGATGTTCATGGTCGTCCCCGGCGTCACGATCTTCATCACCGTGCTCGCGTTCAACCTGCTGGGCGACGGGCTCCGAGACGCCCTCGACCCGCGCAGCCACTGAGCCACACCGTTCCATCCCCGGTTCCATCCCGCTCTATCCCGCAAGTCCCCACGAGGAGGCACGACCAGCGATGAAACACCCGGTAACTCGCAGGCGCAGGGCCCAAGCGCTGATCGGCATGGTGGCGGTCACCGCGATGGCCGCCACCGCGTGCGGCGGTGGTGGCGGTGGCGGGACGAAGAAGTACACCCCGAGCAACAAGGCCATCAACGAGATCGTCAACCCGTCCACCAAAAAGGGCGGCACGGTCAAGCTGGTCAGCTCGGACAAGTTCGACTCGCTCGACCCGGGCGACATGTACTACGCGTCCGCGTGGAACTTCTCCCGGCTGATGGCCCGTCCGCTGCTGACCTTCAAGCCGGCGCCGGGCAACGCGAGCTACGAGTTCCAGCCGGACCTGGCCACCGACGTCGGCAAGACCGAGGACGGCGGCAAGACCTGGACGTACCACCTGCGCAAGGGCGTCAAGTACGAGGACGGCACCGAGGTCAAGGCCTCCGACGTCAAGTACGCGGTGGAGCGGACCTTCGACAAGGAGATCCTGCCCAACGGCCCGGGGTACTTCGCCCAGTACCTGGACCCGGACGGCACCTACAAGGGCCCGTACAAGGACAGCGCGCCGGACAAGCTGGGCCTGAACGCGATCGAGACGCCGGACGACTACACGATCGTCTTCAAGATGAAGGAACCGTTCGCGGACTTCAACTACCTCGCCGCGCTCCCGCAGACCGCGCCGGTCCCGCCCGCCAAGGACACCGGCAAGGAGTACGTCAAGCACCCGATCGCGACCGGCTCGTACATGGTCGACGGCAGCTACGAGCCCGGCAAGGCCGTCAACCTGATCCGCAACCCGCACTGGGACCCGAGCACCGACCCGCTGCGCAAGGCGCTGCCGGACCGGATCGAGCTCCTGGAGAAGCAGGACGCGAACGACGTCGACAACCGGCTCTTCGCGGGCACCGCGCAGCTCGACGTGGTCGGCACCGGCGTGCAGTCCCCGGCGCAGAACAAGATCCTGACCGACCAGAAGCTGGCCGGGAACGCGGACGACGCGGTCTCCGGCGCGCTGGCCTACCTGGCGATCAGCTCGAAGACTCCGCCGTTCGACAACGTGCACTGCCGGCGCGCCGTGCAGTACGCGGTCAACAAGTCGCAGCTGCAGCGCGCGCAGGGTGGCGAGATCGGCTCGGACATCGCCACCAACCTGATGCCGCCGACGCTGACCGGTTCCAAGGTCGCCGACATGTACCCCAACGGTGCCAAGAACACCGGTGACGTCGCCAAGGCCAAGGACGAGCTCAAGCAGTGCGGCAAGGCGGACGGCTTCTCCACCGTGCTGACCGCGCGTTCCAACCGGCCCAAGGAGGTCGCGGGCGCCACGTCGGTGCAGAACGCGCTCGAAAAGGTCGGCATCAAGATCGAGATCCGCCAGTACCCCTCGGGCGACTACTTCTCCCAGTTCGCCGGTGTCCCCAAGTGGGTCGCGGACAACAAGGTCGGCATCATGTTCATGCAGTGGGGTCCCGACTTCCCCACCCAGTTCGGCTTCTTCCAGCAGATCGTGGACGGCCGGGCGATCAAGCCCGCCGGTGGCACGAACCTGTCCGAGCTGAACGACCCCGCGGTCAACGGCCTGATCGACCAGGCCACCCGCACCGTCGACCCGGCGCAGAGCGCGGCCATCTGGCAGCAGTTGGACCAGAAGGTGATGGAGTCGGCGGTGATCGTCCCGTTCGGCTGGACCAAGTCGCTGCTGTATCGCCCGACGAACGTGACCAACCTGGTCGTCACGCCCGCGTACTCCGGGATGTACGACTACCTCAACATCGGTATCCAATAAGCCTGCGACGAGGTCAGTAGCCCGAAGGAGAGGTGAAGGCCCGTCAGTTCCGGTGCGGGGAGCGGTGATCCCGCTCCCCGCACCGGACCGGGTCGCCGGCTCATGATTTTCTACCTGCTCAGGCGGCTGGCGGGAGCGGTGGTGCTCCTGTTGATCGTCACCATGGCGGTCTTCGCCATCTTCTTCCTGATTCCGCGTCTGGGAGGCGCCACAAGCGACCAACTCGCGGCGCGCTACGTCGGCAAGTCACCCACCCCGGCCGCGATCGAACAGGTCAAGCACAGCCTCGGCCTGGACAAGTCGGTGCCCGAACAGTACGGGAAGTTCGTCAAGGGCATCGTCGCCGGAAAGGACTACGACACCGGAGTGCGGAAGGTGCACTGCGCGCCGCCGTGCCTGGGCTTCTCCTTCCGCAACAACCTGGAAGTGTGGCCACGCCTCAAAGACCGGATCCCGGTCACCGCGTCGCTGGCCGCCGGTGCCGCGGTGTTGTGGCTGGCCTCCGGCGTGGCGATCGGGGTGATCTCCGCCCTCAAGCGCGGCAGCCTGCTGGACCGCTTCTCGATGGGCTTCGCACTCGCGGGGGTATCCCTGCCACCGTTCTTCACCGGCCTGTTGGCACTGTCGTTGTTCAGTTATCAATGGCCGATCTTCAAGGGCGTGCACTACGTGTCCCTCCTGGACAATCCCGGGAGTTGGGCCTGGAACCTGGTGTTGCCCTGGTTGACCCTGGCGTTCCTGTACGCGGCGCTCTACGCCAGACTCACCCGCGCCGGCATGTTGGAAACGATGAGCGAGGACTACATCCGCACCGCGCGCGCCAAGGGATTGCGCGAACGCGACGTCATCGTCAAACACGGGCTGCGCGCGGCGCTGACCCCGATCCTGACCATCTTCGGCCTGGACGTCGGCCTGCTGCTCGGCGGCGCGATCCTGACCGAACAGGTCTATTCGCTGGACGGCATCGGCAAGTTCGCCGTCGAGGCGATCGGACAGCAGGATCTGCCCGAAGTGCTCGGCGTGACCATGATCGCCGCGATCTTCGTGATCGTGGCCAACCTCGTCGTGGACCTGCTCTACGCGGTCGTCGATCCCCGGGTGAGGACCTGATGCCCCGTCTGCTACCGCGCCGCAAGCGGGACACCGCGGCCGACACGCCCCGACTCGCCCCGGCCGGCCCGCCGCCGAAGGCCGAGAACTTCCTCGAAGTACGCGGCCTGACCGTGCACTTCCCCACCGACGACGGCCTGGTCCGCAGCGTCGACGGCGTCGACTTCGCGCTCCAACGCGGCCGAACCCTCGGCATCGTCGGCGAGTCCGGCTCCGGGAAGAGCGTCACCTCGCTGGCGATCATGGGCCTGCACGGCAACACCAGCGCCCGAATCGGCGGCGAAATCTGGCTGGACGGCCACGAGTTGGTCCGCTCGACGCCCGAGCAGGTACGGCTGATGCGCGGTCGCCGAATGGCGATGATCTTCCAGGACCCGATGTCCTCGATGCACCCGTACTACACGGTCGGCCACCAGATCATCGAGGCCTACCAGGTACACAACCAGGAGACCCGCAAGCAGGCCCACGCGCACGCGATCGACCTGCTCGGCCGGGTCGGCATCCCGCGCCCGGACCGGCGCGTGGACGACTACCCGCACCAGTTCTCCGGCGGCATGCGACAACGCGCGATGATCGCGATGGCGCTCAGCTGCGACCCCGAACTGTTGATCGCGGACGAGCCGACCACCGCCCTGGACGTCACCGTGCAGGCCCAGATCCTGGACCTGATCCGGGACCTGCAACGGGAGTTCAACTCCGCGGTGGTGATGATCACCCACGACCTGGGTGTGGTCGCCGAACTCGCGGACGACGTACTGGTGATGTACGCCGGTCGGGCGGTCGAGCACGGCGCCGCGCGCACCCTGTTCGAACAGCCCCGACACCCGTACACCTGGGGTCTGTTGGGCTCGCTGACCCGACTCGACCGGGACCGTCAGGAACGGCTGATGCCGATCAAGGGCAGCCCGCCGAGCCTGATCTCGCTGCCCTCGGGCTGCGCGTTCCGCACCCGCTGCCCGTACGCGGACCACAACGACGGGCGCGAGAAGACCGAGGTCCCGCAACTGCTCGAGATCGAACCGGGCCACCGCACCGCGTGCCACCTCGATCTCGGGGAGCGCGAGCGGATCTGGACCGAGGAGATCGGGCCGCGCCTGTGAACGCGAGTGGGCACGTGGGCGGAAACGCAGACGCAAACGCGGACGCAAACGGAAACGGGAACGGGAACGCGGAAGTGGCCGAGAGCGCCGGAGCAGGAGACGACGTGAAGGCTGCGAAGGCGGGCGGCGTGGCAGCCGGGACCACCGGGACCACCGGGACCACCGGGTCCACCGGGTCCACCGGGACCAAGGAGGCCGAACGCGAGGTGCTGGTACGCGTTCGCGGACTGCGCAAGCACTTCCCGATCCGGGCCGGCATGGCCCGGCGGCGGGTCGGCGCGGTCAAGGCCGTGGACGGGCTCGACTTCGACATCCACCAGGGCGAGACGCTGGGCCTGGTCGGCGAATCGGGCTGCGGCAAGTCGACCACCGGCCGGATGGTGATGCGCCTCCTGGACCCCACCGAGGGCACCATCGAGTTCGGCGGACGCGACCTCACCCCGCTGTCCCGGGGGCAACTGCGGCCGCTGCGCCGCGACTTCCAGATGATCTTCCAGGACCCCCAGTCCTCGCTCAACCCCCGGCACACCGTCGGCACCATCGTCGGACTGCCGTTCCGGTTGCAGAAGGTCACCCCCGAGGGCGGGATCAAGAAGGCCGTCCAGGAACTGTTGGAACTGGTCGGGCTCAGCCCCGAGCACTACAACCGTTATCCGCACGAGTTCTCCGGCGGCCAGCGGCAGCGGATCGGCATCGCCCGCGCGCTGGCCCTGCGGCCCAAGCTGGTGGTCGCCGACGAGCCGGTCTCCGCCCTCGACGTGTCGATCCA
Source organism: Embleya sp. AB8 (assembly GCF_049739465.1). Lineage (NCBI taxonomy): Bacteria > Bacillati > Actinomycetota > Actinomycetes > Kitasatosporales > Streptomycetaceae > Embleya > Embleya sp. AB8. Next base: position 22,586 of record NZ_JBMHHY010000029.1, on the reverse strand, counting down.
GGCGCAGGTGGTCAACCTGCTCGACGACCTGCAGAGCGAGTTCGGGCTGACCTACCTGATCATCGCGCACGACCTGTCGGTGGTGCGGCACACCAGCGACCGGGTCGCGGTGATGTACCTGGGCAAGATCGTCGAGATCGCCGACCGCGAGGACCTGTACACCGCGCCGAAGCATCCGTACACGGTCGCGCTGATGTCCGCCGTACCGGTGCCCGACCCGGCCCGGCGCGAGTCGCGTGACCGGATCCTGCTCAAGGGCGACGTACCGAGCCCGATGGACCCGCCGCCGGCCTGCCGCTTCCACACCCGGTGCTGGAAGGTGCAGGACATCTGCAAGACCCAGGAGCCGCCACTGGCGGCGGTGGCCGGACGGCACCAGGTGGCCTGCCACTTCCCGGAGAACATGCCGGGATCGGCACCGGCGGGTGAGGTGATCGAGCTGGTGAAGCGGGCGCCCGAGGCGCCGGCCGAAGCGGCGGCGACCGCTACCGGCGCAGCCGAGGCGACCGAGGCAAAGTCCGACGTAAAGGCCGAGGCCAAGGCCGATGCGAACGCCGATGCGAAAGCCGACCCACCGGACACACCGGCCCCATGAGTAACAGGCCGCACCCGGCGGTGTAGAACATCCGTTATGTCGCCCCAGGTGCCGCCCGAGATCTTCCACCACACGCTCCAGCAGGTGCTGGACCTGATCGGCATCTTCGTGTTCGCGGCGGCGGGCGCGCTGATGGCCGTCCGGAAGAACTTCGACGTCATCGGGATCACCCTGCTCGCCGAGGTCACCGCGCTCGGCGGCGGGGTGCTCCGCGACGTCATCATCGGCTCGGTGCCACCCGCCGCGTTCACCGATCTCGGCTATTTCTCCACCCCGTTGCTGGCCGCGGGACTGGTCTTCTTCCTGCACCCGCAGGTCGAGCGGATCATGTCCGCGATCGACGTCCTGGACGCGGCCGGCCTCGGGCTGTTCTGCGTGACCGGCACCGCGAAGGCGTACGCGTACGGCCTGAATCCGATCCCGGCCGCCGCCCTCGGCGTGACCACCGCGGTCGGCGGCGGCGCGCTGCGCGATGTGCTGGCGCGCGAGGTACCCACGCTGCTGCGCTGGGACAAGGAGATCTACACCTTCCCGGCGCTGCTCGGCGCGGGCATCACCGCCGGACTGATCGAGTTCGACCTGTTCGGACCGGTGACCGCCACCGCGGCGGTGATGTTCGCCTTCCTGCTCCGCGTACTCGCGCTCCGGCGCGGCTGGCGCGCGCCACGCGCGTGGCGCCGCAACTCCGGGACCAGCGCCGAAGAGCACTGAAGCCCTCCCGGTCCGGCCGCGGCGGGTCGCGCTGCGGGCGGGTGGACGGGCGGGTGGACGGCCGCCCGCGCCGGCGTCCACGCGTACCCGACTAAGCTGCGCAGTGCGATGGCCTACTTCGATCACGCGGCGACCACCCCGATGCGCCTTTCGGCAATCCGGGCGATGACCGTACAGCTTGCCCAACTCGGGAACCCGTCCTCGTTGCACGCGTCCGGGCGACGCGCGCGCCGCACGGTGGAGGAATCCCGCGAGTCGCTGGCCCATGCGCTGGGCGCACGACCGAGCGAGATCGTCTTCACGGCGGGCGGGACCGAGGCCGACAACCTCGCGGTCAAGGGGATCTACTGGTCCCGGATCGCGGCCGACCCGGCCCGGCGGCGGATACTCGTCAGTCCGGTCGAACACCACGCGGTGCTCGACCCCGTGTTGTGGCTGGAGTCGGCCGAGGGCGCGGTGGTCGAGTGGCTGGACGTGGACGCCGACGGGCGGGTGCAACCGGACACCCTGCGGGCCGCGATCGAGCGCGATCCGGCGTCGGTGGCGCTGGTGTCGGTGATGTGGGCGAACAACGAGGTCGGCACGGTCGAACCGATCGCCGAGCTGGTCGAGATCGCACACGAGTTCGGCATCCCGTTCCACTCCGACGCGGTCCAGGCGGTCGGCCAGATCCCGGTCGACTTCGCCGCCACCGGCCTGGACGCGATGACCGTGACCGGGCACAAGCTGGGCGGCCCGGGCAACTGCGGCGCGCTGGTGCTCGGCCGCGGCATCACCCCGGTGCCGGTGCTGCACGGCGGCGGCCAGGAACGCGACGTACGCTCCGGCACGCTGGACACCCCGGCGATCGCGGCGCTCGCGGTGGCGGCGGAGGAGTCGGTCCGCGAACAGGCGCAGTACGCCCGGCGGGTGGGCGCGCTGCGGGACGAGCTGGTCCGGCGGATCATCGCGGCCGTGCCGGACGCCCAACTCAACGGCGACCGACGCCTCGACCCCCGGTACCGCCTCCCGGGCAACGCGCACTTCTCCTTCCCCGGCTGCGAGGGCGACTCGCTGCTGCTGCTCCTGGATGCGCGCGGGATCGAGTGTTCGACCGGCTCGGCCTGCTCGGCGGGCGTCGCACAGCCGAGCCACGTGCTGCTCGCGATGGGCGCGGACGGCGAGCGGGCGCGCGGGTCGTTGCGGTTCAGCCTGGGCCACACCACGACGGAGGCCGAGGTCGCCGAGCTGGGCGAGGCGATCCTGCCGGTGGTGACCCGGGCCCGGTCGGCGGGGTCGGTGTCGGCGCGGCGATAGTGGCCATGTGCCGCGCGGGCAGTGGTTTTCTTCCGGCCCCTCGGGGCTCGCCGGGTCGACCACGTACTCTTGAGGCGCTATGTCTGATCACACGCTTCATCCCGCCAACGGCCGCCGCCTCCGGGTGCTCGCCGCCATGTCCGGCGGGGTCGACTCCGCCGTTGCCGCCGCGCGAGCGGTCGAGGCCGGACACGACGTGGTCGGTGTCCACCTCGCCCTCTCCGCGAAACCCGCGACGCTGCGCGAGGGGGCCCGGGGTTGTTGCACGATCGAGGACTCCCGCGACGCGCGGCGGGCCGCGGACGTGATCGGCATCCCGTTCTATGTGTGGGACATGGCCGAGCGGTTCCGCGAGGACGTCATGGACGACTTCGTCGCCGAGTACAAGGCGGGCCGCACCCCGAACCCGTGCCTGCGCTGCAACGAGAAGATCAAGTTCGCCGCGCTGTTGGACAAGGCGCTCGGGCTCGGCTTCGACGCGGTGTGCACCGGGCACTACGCGCAGATCGTCGAGCACCCGGACGGCTCGCGCGAGTTGCACCGGTCGGTGGACATGGGCAAGGACCAGTCGTACGTGCTGGGCGTCCTGGACACCGAGCAGCTCGCCCACGCGATGTTCCCGCTCGGCGGCGACACCAAGGGCGACGTGCGCCTCGAGGCCGAGCGCCGCGACCTGGCGGTGGCGCAGAAGCCGGACAGCCACGACATCTGCTTCATCGCCGACGGCGACACCCAGGGCTTCCTGGCCAAGCACCTGGGCACCGAACGTGGCGACATCGTGGACGCGACGGGCACCAAGCTCGGCGAACACGACGGGGCGTACGCGTACACGATCGGCCAGCGCAAGGGCCTGCGCATCGGCCGGCCGGCCGCCGACGGGAAGCCCCGCTACGTCCTGGACATCTCCCCGGTGAGCAACACGGTCACGGTGGGCCCGCTGGAGGCACTCGACGTCGATCGCCTGGTCGGCATCCGCCCCAGGTGGTGCGGCCCGGCCCCGATCGGCGAACTGACCTGCACCGCACAGGTCCGCGCCCACGGCGAGGAAACCCCGGCGGTCGCAGAGGTGGTCGGCGACGAGGTCCGAGTACGGCTGGCCGAACCGATCAGAGGCATCGCTCGAGGCCAGGCAGTGGTCCTGTACGCCGGAACCAGGGTCGTGGGCTCGGCCACGATCGACGGCACTGCTTAGTCGGGCGGCTTCGCCGCCGGCTCGCGAGGTGCCGCTTTTTGCTCCCCCGCTTCGCTCCTCCGCAAAAAGCGGCACCTCGCTCGGGGTGGTGTGTCCCTCCGCTTCGCTCCGGGCCACCCCACCCAAACTTGCGGCTCCGCCGCTCTCCGCGCTTCGCGCGTCGATCACTTGGGCGGGCCCATCTCGTGGGCGCTGACGCGCCAAACCGCGGCGTCCGTCGGCGACTTGGGGAGGCCCGCCGCGAAACCGCAGCCAATCCAGCACATCCCGGTCGGCCACCCCGGGGGCCGCGAGGCCGGACTTGGCCGCCCCGCAGCCGCTGATCCCGCAGCCCTCGAGCCGAACGCAACGGTGGAGCGGGCGGGTACACCCTCCCGAGCCAAGTGCAACGTAAAAGGCCCCCGGGCCGGGGTGTGTGTGCGGCCCGGGGACCGGGTGACGCCCGCACGGCCCCGCCGCACACCACCAGCGGCGGTTGCCGACTCGACGTGGACATCACCTTGGCGCGGATGGGTTTCACTCACGGGGAACATCCGCGCGTTTGCAACGATGCCGGCCACGGAACACCCCCGACACCGACGAAAGTTGGCTGTACGGACCCGAAAGTTGCGCGTCACCCGGCTCGGGAGGGTGTACCCGCCGTCCAGGCGCGCCGGGTCAGCCTCATGCGGCCCCGCTGCCCGCACCTGGTCGCCCGCATCCCGCGCCTCGCATCCCGCCCCCCGCACTTCGCTGCCCGCACCCCGCACTCCGCACCCCGCACTTCGCTGCCCGCACCCCGCACTCCGCACCCCGCACTTCGCTGCCCGCACCCCGCACCCCGCTGCCCGCACCCGCACCCCGCACTCCGCCGCCTGCACCCGCACCCCGCACCCGCACCCCGCACCCCGCCGCCCGCGTCTCGCACCCCGCACCCCGCCGGAACCGGATCGCGAGGCCGTGCGTCGCAGTGCTGTTCGATCCGTGGTTGACGGGGGATGGTGTGCGATGGATGTGCGGAACGCTTGGTGGGCCAGGGCGTTGCGGCTGCTCTTGGCCGTATTGGCCGTTCAGGTCGTGATGGTGGCCCAACCCGCCTGGGCCTGTGGGTGTGGTGCGGCCATCCCCGCTGGCGGGCGGACGTTGACCGTCGGCCAGGAGACCTCCGTGGTGCGCTGGGACGGGGGCGTCGAGGACATCGACATGCGGCTGACCGTGTCGGGGGACGCGGACCAGGCGGCCTGGATCATGCCGGTGCCCTCGCGGGCCACCCTCGCACTCGGGAACTACGCGCTGTTCGCCGACCTGGAGCGGGTGGTGGAGCCGGTCAGCCGGGCCCGGCACTACTTCTGGCCCAGGTCGGGCGACTGGCCCTTCTCCGGCGGCGGCCACGACAAGGGGGCCGCCCGCCCGGCCGGACCGCCCGGGGACGCCGCCGGCGCCGGCGTCGAGGTGGTCGGGCGTGAGCAGTTGGGCGCGTTCGACGTGGCCCGGCTTGCCGCGACCGACCCGCAGGCGCTCGAAACCTGGCTCAGCCAAAACGGCTTCCACCTGCCCACCGCCCTCGCTGCGGCCCTGGAGCCCTACGTCCGGCAACACTGGGAGTACGTGGCGATCCGCCTCGCCCCCGCCCAACCGGGCGCCCTCCGAGGCAGCCTGGACCCGCTGCACCTGAGCTTCGCCTCGGACCACCTCGTCTACCCGATGCGGCTGTCCCAACTGGCCAAGGTGCCCCAACGGCTCCGGCTCTACGTACTCGCCGCGCATCGGATGGAGCCCGTCTCGAACATCGGCGGCGAGACCCCGGACCTGCTGTACGCCGGCCGGCAATCACAAACCCCCGCCGGACCCGGCGAGTTGGCCCCGATCGCGGGCAAACCGCCGTTCCTGACCGCGCTCGACCAGTCCTTCCCGATCCCGGCCCGGATCGCCGCCGACCACGAACTCCGCGCCGCCGCCCACGACACCGGCTACCAACGGGCGATCTACCACGACGAGTTGCTCACCGTCGGCGGCTTCCCGGTCTGGCTGCTCACCGTCCTGGGCAGCGCCGCCGTACTGCTCGTCGCAGGCATCCTGTGGTTCCGCCGCCGCAGCACCCGCCCGACCACCCCGCCCACGCCCCCGCCACCGCCCGCGTACCCGCCCCGCCCGATGTACGCACCACACCGACCGACCTGACAAACTGCCGACCCGGCCGACGGCCACCCCAACACCGACTTCATTCGTCAGGAGATCGCGTGGGTTCCTCCATCCGACACATCACCTTCGACTGCGCCCCGCCGTACGAGCCCTACGACCTGGCCATGTTCTGGAGCAAGGTGCTCGAACTCCCGATCGGCGACGACGACTTCCCCGGCGACGAGGAGGCCGCCGTGATTGCCCCCGACGGCCGCCCGGCGCTGCTGTTCGTCCGCGTACCGGACGCGAAGTCGGCGAAGAACCGGGTCCACCTCGACCTGGAGCCGGACGGCACGCGCGAGGCCGAGGTCGACCGAGTGCTCGCCCTCGGCGCGACCCTCGTCGCCGACCAACGCAAGCCCAACGGCCGAGGCTGGGTCGTCCTCGCCGACCCGGCCGGCAACGAATTCTGCGTAGAAGCCGGCGCCCCCGACCGCGCGGCAGCGGCAGCGACAGCGGCAGCCGAATCGGGCTGATCAGGTGTCGACCCGCAGCGGTCGATGTCGATCTCGATCGCGCTTACCGTACGGGCTCGCGGCCCGGTGCTACGTGTTGCCGAATGAGACCAGGTGCTCAGCAGAGCCGACCCACACTTCGAGGCGGGCGTGGTCGCCGTTCGGCGTGACGCGTAGTCCCAGGTCGCGCGGTCCGGGGGCGGCCGTGGTCGAGCCACCACCGCAACCCTCGGCAGTACGCGCCGATGACCGTCGAGTCACCGGCGATCGTGGTTGCGTGGTGCTTGCCGAACCCGATCGACGCGTATTCGCCGCCGCGTTCCAACCACAGGACACGCCCATCCTCGTCGTCGTGGCTGCCGGACAGGCGGAACGTGGTACCGCTGAGAAGTCCCAAGGCGAATTCGTCGTCGCGGCTGGTGGGTCCCTCGATCTCGGACCATGTGACGGGCAGTTCTGCCTTGCCGGCCTCCCCGGTGTCCGGCCAGTCGTACCAAGGGGTCGACCGTTGCGAGCGCGCTTTCATGAACGACAGCTTTTCGCCCAGCCGCCCGATTCCGATGCCGCCGGCCATGTCAATGCTGAGCAGCCGCTCCGCGCCGTCGTCGTTGGCCGGCCCCCAGGGCATCACCAGCTTCCCGTCCGGGCACTGCCGCAACCACGCCGAGGGAATGGCCCGGATACCGCACGTGATGTGCACCCGATCGAAGGGCGCGCCTTGCTTCCATCCGGCCAACCCGTCGGCGCACACGGCGTCAACCTCGACCCCGGCCGCCGCAAGCCGTTCCCGGGCCGCCGACGCGATGCCGGCGTCGACTTCGACCGACACGACCACGCCGGCGCTACCGACCCGATCTTTGAGCAGTGCCGCCGTGTAGCCGGTTCCGGTGCCGACTTCCAGGACGCGATGTCCGGGAAGGATGTCGCACTCGTCGAGCATGGCCCGAACCAGTGAGGGCATGGAGGCGGAGCAGGTCGGCAGTCCTTCCGGGTCCTCGCTCGCGCCGTCGTCCCATTGGGTGACAAGCGGGCAGTCTGCGTCCGCCGCCGCGTGCCACGCGTCCGGGTCTTCGTGTCGGTCGAGTCGAACGAAGTTCCCTGCGACACTCCGCCATACGACGTCAGGTAGAAACGGTGTGCGATCCCTGCCCAGCAGCTCACGCGAAGCGTTGCTCATCCGACCGTCCCGGTTCCGTTGCAGCGCCCGCAAGCCCGTTCCTCTTGCTTGCCATCGTGATTGATGATGATCTTCCCCGTGCCCCGGCAAATCGCGCATGGCGCGGGCTTCTTGTGCTTCGCCGTGCGGGTCGCACTCGCCATGCCCCCGGCCGCGCCTCGGCCGGACGGCGTCGCTGTCGCCATGCTGTTCCCTTCGCTCGCTCCTACGGTGCGGTACGGGACCTGACTGCCTTCGTGGTGCGCCCCAGCTGGAACGACCGTAGGAAGTCGCCGGCCCGGAACTCCACAAACTTGCCTGAGCTTGCACACCAATCGGCCTGGCTGATGGCGCTATTGACGTCGTCTCCACAGCTCGGCAGGGTTGATGCAAGTCCGAGCAAGCACCTGGATTGGCGAGCCGGCCGTGGCCGTAGAGTTCGTGGGAATCGACCCTGATACCGACCGGGACCACTGCCCTACCGCTTGGGCGGATGTGGAAGCTCGAGAGATCTTGTTGCAGGGGTGGAAGGTGAGCCCCGAGACTCGGGCGGAGTGCGAGGCAACCAGTCCTGCGAACGCTCCGGTGCCCGCCGGCGAGGCGATCGTCAGGATCCCCGCCCGGATGATTCCGATGATCAGGGAGGCGTGTGATGCCGTCGAGCGTGGTCGGCTTCGCCGAGCTGCTTGGTCGGTGCGAACGCACGGCTGTCCACTTGGAGTTGCGTGACTCCTACGCCCCCACGGACCGGTTCGAGGCATGGCATCGGGGCGAGCGCATCGACTGGGAGAACCGCGAATCCTGGTGGCACCCGCAGTGGAAGCAACTCCAGCGGACCGGCCTCCGCCGCCTGCAAGAGTCCGTAGGGGATCTATATCAACAAACGAGCGTATTCAGGGTCTACGTGTCCGACGTCATCCCCGGCTTCCTCCAGACGGCCGGATACGCCACGGCCTTGCTGTCGACCATCGCGAACCTCCGGGGAACTCCGGACGACGTAGGCGATGCGGTGGCGGTCCGAATGCGACGCAACGCAGTGCTGAACAACGGAATGCATCGCTTCGCGTTCGTGCTCGAGGAGTCGGTGTTGCGGCACCGGCTGTGCGGCGCCGAGACCATGGCGGCGCAGCTTGGCCATCTGCTCGGAGTCATGGACCTCCAGAACGTTGCCGTGGGCATCATTCCGTTCTCGGCACAACGGAACGTGTGGCCGATGTCGACCTTCACCATCTTTGATGACACCAGGGTTCATACGGATACCTTGGATGCTGCTGCCACCCTCATGCAGCCCAGCCAGATCGAGCTGTACGCCCGAGCCTTTGAACGGCAGTCCAAGGCAGCTGTGCGCGGTGCTTCGGCACGGTCGCTCATCGCGGCGGCCCTGGCCGCCCTCGACTGAGCCGAGGACGGAGTATAGGGGTTCGGTCATGAACCAGCGAACGGCCAACGGCCGCCCTCAGCTCACGTCCGCGCGTCGGTGTGAGTGGATTTCCGTGGGTCCCACCGGCGTTGCGTGGCTGCTCGTTCCGTGGCGGCCGGCGCCGTGTCGCAACAGCCATGCGGTGGCCTCGTCGCTTGGTAGGGCCTTCGACATCAGCCATCCCTGCGCGGCGTCGCAGCCCACCTCGCGCAATCGTTGGTAGGTCGCCTCGTCCTCGACCCCTTCGGCGACCACCCGCAGGCCCAGTGAGTGCGCCAGTTGAACGATCGAGCAGACGATTGCCGCGTCCTCCTCGTTCATCGTCAGCCGGGCCACGAACGAGCGGTCGATCTTGATCTCGCTCACCGGGATGTGGCGCAGATGCACCAGCGACGAATAGCCCGTCCCGAAGTCGTCCAGGGACAACCGCACCCCCAACCGGCGCAGTGCGTCCAGTGATTCGGCGGCCCGCTGGGGTTCCTCCAGGAGTACCCGTTCGGTGATCTCCAACTGCAACGCCTCGGCCGCCACGTTGTGTTCGCGCAGCCCGGCGGCCACCGAGTCGGCGAACGAGGGGACATGGATGTCCCGGGCGGAGATGTTCACCGCGACCGGCACCTCGATGCCCTCCGCGTGCCAGCGTGCGACCTGGTCCAGCGCGACGTCCACCACATAGCGGGTGAGCCGAGGCATCAGCCCGGTCTGCTCGGCGAGCAGCACGAACTCCTCGGGGGAGACCTGCCCCCGGGTCGGATGCCGCCAGCGCACCAGCGCCTCGCAGCCGTCCACCCGGCCGTCCGCGAGCCGAATCTTCGGCTGGTAGTGCAACTCGACCTCGTGGTTGTCCAACGCCCGGCGCAGATCGCCGAGCAGCAGCAGCTTGTCGCGCGTGTTCACGTCCCGCGAATCGTCGTACAGTTCCACGCCACTGCGCGAACGCTTGGCCAAGTACATGGCCACGTCGGCGAATTGCAACAGCCCGAGGACATCGGACGCGTGGTCCGGGAAGATCGCCACGCCGACGCTGGCCTCCACGTCCAGCGTCAATTCGTCCAGATCGAACGGCTCGCCGAGCCGGTCCACGATCCGCTGGGCCAGGCCCAGGACCACCTCCTGGGCGGTCTGCCGATCGGCGCCCATGTCCAACCCCGGCAACAGCAGCGCGAATTCGTCCCCGCCGAGCCGGGCCACGGTGTCCCCGGGCCGCACCAGCGTGGCCAGCCGCGCGCCGACCTGTTGCAACAGGCGATCGCCCGCGACATGCCCGAGCGTGTCGTTGACCTCGTGGAACCGATGCAGGTCGAGCAGCAGCAGGGCGACCCGGCCACCCCGACCACCCGCGCGACCCAGTGCCTCCTCGCCGCGTTCGAGCAGCAGCCGGCGATTCGGCAGCCCGGTGAGCGCGTCGTGCCGGGACTCCTGCTCACGGTCGAAGCGGACCATCGTGCTGCGGTAGAGGGTGTGCAACGGGACCACGAACAGCGGCAGCAACCACGGTTGTTCGGCGCAGACCACGGCGATCAGCGGGGACAACCCGATCAGCGCGCCATGGGACACCGCGCGCACTCGCATCTCGTCCCGAACCAGCGTGAGCACACTGGTCCCGCGCCAACTCGCCCGGACCAGCCAGCCCGAGCTCTGCGACACGACCGCCATCGCGAATCCGGCGAGGACGACCACCGGGAAGTCGGCGACATCCAGCGCCCGGGCGGTATCCGGTCCCGGGTCCATCCCGAATAATTCGAGCACCAGGTCGGCGGCCACAAAGGCCAGTACGTAGTGGCCCATCGTGTAGCCGATCCGCCACCACGAATCGCGTCTGAGCAGCCCGGACACCAACACCGGTACGGCCTGCCACAACGCGGCGACCTGCCACCCGTGCACCAGCAACAGGCCGAACGTGATGGCGATCGAGGGCATCGCGCCGGGGATGTACAACCCCCGGCGGGTCAGCGCCGTGTACACCCCGTCGATCGACACGAGCCCGAGCATGATCCACACGCCGGGGGTCAGCGGGACCGGGGAGCGGCCGTCGATCAGCTCGATCGTCGGTGGTACGACGAGTGCGAGCAGGCCGACCAGCGCGACGATCCCGGTATGGATGAAGAACGCGCGCGGTCGTGCCAGTCGCGACAGGTCCGTCCTGCCGATCCGACCCATGCGCCTGCTCCCTGCGGCCTCGTCGGGCGGCATCCCGGGCGCCGGGACGGGTACGCCTGTGGGGCACCGAGCCCACCGTGCGGGCAAGCTCGTGCCCAGGGTAGGTCGTTCCGGCACCCGGAGGGAGGGTTATCAGCCGGCGCGCTCGGCCACCCACGCGCGGGCCGCGTCGGGCCCTTCGGACAGGAGTACGGCGAAGCCCTCGTCGTCCAGGATCGGCAGGCCCAGTTGCACGGCCTTGTCGTATTTGGAGCCGGGATTGTCGCCGACCACGACGAAGTCCGTCTTCTTCGAGACCGAACCGGTCACCTTGGCGCCGAGCCGTTCCAGTGCCTCCTTGGAGCTGTCCCGGGTGTAGCCGGACAGCGTCCCGGTGACGACCGTCACAATTCCGTCAAGAGGGCCGGGCGCCTTCTTCTCGTCCGCACCCTCCTCGGCCAGCCGCACGCCCGCCGCGCGCCACTTCTCGATGATCTCCCGGTGCCAGTCCTCGGCGAACCACTCGACCACCGCGCCCGCGATGATCGGCCCGACGCCGTCCACCGCCGCGATCTCCTCCTCGGACGCGGCACCGAGCCGGTCCAGGTCGTGGAAGCCGGTCGTGATCGCGCGCGCCGTGGTGTCGCTGACGTGCCGGATGCACAGCGCGGTGAGCACCCGCCAGAGCGGTTGGCTCTTCGCGATCGCCAACTGCTCGATCAGCTTGACCGTGTTGGCCTTCGGCTCGGAGGGCTTCTTGACGTTGCCCTCCTTGTCGTAGGTGGCCTTCGACCAGAAGTAGGGGACCAGTTCCTTTTCGTCCTCGGCCGCGCCCTTGCGGTTGACCTTGCGCAACATCTGTACGTCGCGCAGTTGTTCGGCGGTCAGCGCGAACAGGTCGGCCTCGGTGTCCAGGACGGACGGACCCGCGTCGGGGCGGGTCAGTGCCACCGCCGTCTCGTAGCCGAGTGCCTCGATGTCGAACGCCTTGCGACCGGCGAGGTAGAAGATGCGCTCGCGCAACTGGGCCGGGCAGGAACGTGCGTTCGGGCAACGCAGATCGATGTCGCCCTCCTTCATCGCGCGCAGCTCGGTCCCGCACTCGGGACACGCCGTGGGCATCACGAACTCGCGTTCGCTGCCGTCGCGCAGATCGGCCACCGGGCCGAGGATCTCCGGGATCACGTCCCCGGCCTTGCGCAGCACGATGGTGTCGCCGATCAGGACCCCCTTGGCCTTGACCACCTGCTGGTTGTGCAACGTCGCGCGGGCGACGACCGAACCGGCCACGGTGACCGGCTCCATCACCGCGAATGGCGTCACCCGCCCGGTGCGGCCGATGCCCACCTCGATGTCGAGCAGCTTGGTGTTGACCTCCTGTGGCGGATACTTGAAGGCGATCGCCCAGCGCGGCGCCTTCGAGGTGGCGCCGAGCCGACCCTGGATCGGGATCTCGTCCACCTTGATCACGATGCCGTCGATCTCGTGCTCGACCGAGTTGCGCTGCTCGCCGAAGTGCCGGACGAACGCCTTCACCTCGTCGATCGTGTCGACCACCTTGTTGTGCCGCGCGGTGGGCAGCCCCCAGGCGTGCAGGCGCTCGTACGCGTGCGACTGGCAGTCGATGTCGAAGCCCCGGCGGGCGCCGATGCCGTGCACGATCATGTGCAGCGGGCGGGACGCGGTGACCCGAGGGTCCTTCTGCCGCAACGAGCCGGCGGCGGCGTTACGGGGGTTGGAGAACGGTTTGTCGCCGGCCGCCACCAGGCGCTCGTTCAACTCCTCGAACTTCTCGATCGGGAAGAACACCTCGCCGCGGATCTCGACCAGTTCGGGTACGTCGTGCCCGCCGTCGTCGCGCAGCCGGGTCGGGATCTCGGCGATGGTCCGGATGTTCGGCGTGACATCCTCGCCGGTGCGCCCGTCTCCGCGCGTCAACGCCCGCACCAGCCGGCCGTTCTCGTACAGGAGGTTGATCGCCAGCCCGTCGATCTTCAGCTCGCACAGGTAGTGGAACGTCCCCGCGCCCAGTTCACGGGTGAGCCGGTCGTCCCACTCGTCCAGCTCCTCCTCGTTCATCGCGTTGTCGAGGCTGAGCAGGCGCTCCAGGTGGTCCACCGAGGTGAAGTCGGTCGAGTACGTGCCGCCCACCTTCTGGGTCGGCGAGTCCGGCGTGCGCAGCGCCGGGTATTCGGCCTCGATCGCCTCCAGCTCCCGCATCAGCGCGTCGAACTCGCCGTCGCTGACGGTCGGCGCGTCCTTCACGTAGTAGCGGAAGCGGTGCTCCTCCAGTTCACGGGCGAGGGTCGCGGCGCGTTCGCGCACCTCGGCCGGGATCTCGTCCACTCCGGTCGTCGCACCAGCCACGTCGTCGCCCTCCAGCGCCACCAGTTCGAATTCTTGGCATTCGTCGAATGCGGATCGGCCGCTTCCGCTTGCGGACCGCCTACTTCCGCATGGCCCGTTCGGGATCGTCCCGAAGCACCCGGCCGGCCGCCACGCTGTGTGACAGAGCGGCTCGGGCATGTGCGGGGGAGGCGCCGGCGAGGCCACACGTGGGGGTCACCACGAAGGCTTCGGCCAGCGACTCCGGCGCGAAGCCGAGCCTGTTCCACAACGTTCCGACAGACCTGACGGTACCGGGCGGGTCGGACAGTGGCCGCGCTCCCACACCGGGCTTGACCTCGGCCGCCTCCGGCTCGGGAACCGCCAGGCTGGGCACCACGCCGGCGAGGAATCGGAAGCCCGCCTCGACCGCCTCGCCGATCGATTCGTCCTGGGCCTCCTGGAGGAGGGAGAAGTCGAGTGACACGCCCACCGCGCCGGCCTGCCGAAGCAGGGTGATCGGCGTGCCGGGCGCGCAGCAGTGCACGATCGTCGGGACCCCGGCGGCGGCGATCACGTCACGCAGCGTGTCGCGCACCACCGCCTTGTCCACCGCGCGCAGCCGGCCGAATCCGCTCGCGGTCGGCACGTCGCCGCCGATCACCCCGGGCAGCGCGGGCTCGTCGAGTTGCAGGAGCAGCGCGGCGCCCGGGATTCGGCGAGCCACCTCGGCCACGTGCAGTCGGATCCCCTCGGCGAGCGAGTCGGCCAGGTCCCGGCAGGCGCCCGGGTCGGCCAACGCCTTGTCGCCGTACGTCAGTTCGATCGTCGCGGCGAGCGTCCACGGGCCGGCCACCTGGATCTTGAGCGGACCGGTGTAGCCCTGGGTGAACTCCTCCAGGGCGTCCAGGTCCTCGCCCAGATACGAGCGGGCCCGCCGGTGGTCGCGGCCCGGGCGGTCCACGAAGCGCCACCCGGACGGCTGTACGTCGGTATAGAGGTCGACCAACATCCCGGCCGAGCGACCGGTCAGGTCGGCGCCCGGCCCGCGGGCGGGCAACTCGGGCAGGTGCGGCAGGTCGGGCAGCAGCCCGAGCACCATCTTGACGGTCTCGCGGATGTCCTCACCCGGCATGGAACCGACCCCGGTGGCGCTGCCGGGTGACCAGGGAGAAGTACGTTCTGGGGTGTCCACGCCCGGAAGCTTAGTTCGAGCCGACCCGCGTTTCGGCGGCCACGTCGGACCCGGCCTCGGGTGCGGCGCGAAGTGGGATCTCCCGGACGAACCACGACAGGGCGAAGGCCAGTACGGCCAGGGCCGCCAGCCCGATCGTCACACCGTGCAGGCCGTCGGTGACCGCCGTGTGGAAGGTGTCCCGGGCGGCGGCGGGGAGGTCGCGCAGGGCGGCGGGGGTGAGGTGGGCGTCGTTGCCGGTGCCGTCCAGGCGGCGGGCGTACACGGCACCCAACAGCGCGACGCCGAGCGAGCCGCCGATGGTCCGGGTGAGGGTGGCGGTACCGCTCGCCGCGCCCAGATCGCGCGGATCGGCGCTGGTCATGGTGATCAACATGGTGCTCTGCATGACGAAACCGATCCCGATCCCGATCACCAGGGTGAGCGCCGAGGCGAGCGCGGTCGGGGTGTGTACGCCCAGGCCGAGCAGGGCGAGTGCGCCGACGATCATCACCGCGCCGCCCAGGATCGGATAGATCCGGTAGCGGCCGTTGCGGCTGACCAGCCGCCCGGTGGTGATCTGTACGCCGAGCATGCCGAACATCAACGGCAGGAGCAGCAGACCACCCGCGGTCGGCGACGCGCCGCGGACGAACTGCATGTACTGCGGCAGGTAGTTCATCGCGGCGAGCATTACCGCGCCGACCAGGAAGCTGAGCACCTGCGCGACGGCGAAGTTGCGGTTGGCGAACAGCCTTGGCGGGATGATCGGTTCGGCGGCGCGGCGCTCGACCGGTACGAAGGCGGCCAGCGTGGCGACGGTGAGCGCGGCCAGGCCGAGGATCTGCGGGGAGGTCCAGGCGTAGGTGCTGCCCGCCCAGCCGGCGAGCAGGGTGAGGGCGACGATCCCGGTGGTGAGGAGGGCGGCGCCGGCGTAGTCGATCCGGGCCCGGATCCGTACGTGCTCCAGCCGGATGCCGACCGCGACGATCACCAGCGCGACCAACCCGACCGGCACGTTCACATAGAACGCCCAGCGCCAATCCAGGTGATCGGTCAGGAACCCGCCGAGCAGCGGCCCGCCGACGAGCGCGATCGGCATGATCGCGCCGAACAACGACTGCACGCGGCCGCTGTCGCGGGGCTGGACGAGCGCGCCGAGCAGCGCGAACGCGCCGACCATCAGCCCGCCCGCGCCCAGCCCCTGGATGGCCCGGAAGGCGATCAACTGGTTCATGTCCTGGGCCAGTCCGGAGAGCATCGAGCCGACCAGGAACACCCCGATGGCGGTCATGAACACGCCCTTGCGGCCGTACAGATCGCCGAGCTTGCCCCAGAGCGGAGTGGTCGCGGCGGCGGCGAGCAGGTAGCCGGTGACCACCCAGGAGAGCCGATCCAGGCCGCCGAGGTCGCCGACGATGGTGGGTAGGGCGGTGCCCACGATGGTGCCGTCGAGCATGCCCAGGAACATGCCGAGGACCAGGCCGAGCACGCCGAACGGGATCTTGGTGCGCATGTGTCGGTGTCCCCGGGGCTCAGGCGGCGTACGGGCGGACGGCCTTCGCGTCGCGCAGGGCGTGCGCCCACCACGCGAGCCGATCGAGCATTGCCTCGGCGGCTTTGTCCGCGGCCGGGTCGACCGCGTTGCCGTCCCCGTCGAACTTGTCCCAGCACCCGTGAAAGCTGACCGTGTCCCGCACGGTGACCGCGTGCAGCTCGGCCAACACGACCCGAAGCTGCTCCACGGCCCGCAGCCCGCCGGCGACCCCGCCGTAGGACACGAACCCGACCGGCTTGGCGTGCCATTCGGAGTTGTGCCAGTCGATCGCGTTCTTCAGCGCGGCCGGGAAGCTGTGGTTGTACTCGGGCGTGACGACCACGAAGGCGTCGGCGGCGGCCAGGCGGGGGGAGACGGCGGTGAGCAGTTCGATGGCGCCGGGCGCGGGCGGCTGCCCGAAGGCCGGGAGCTCGGTGGGCAGCGGGGTCTCGACGAGGTCGACGACGTCGACGCTGAACTCGTCGGTGTGGGCCGCGACCCGGGTGCGCACCCACTCGGCGACGATGGGCGCGAACCGGCCGTCGCGGGTGCTGCCGACGAGGATCACGAGGCGGAGGGGGGTGGTGGACATGGGGGCTCCAGAAGGGATCTGTGTACAACGTATCGACTGAGATACAACGTACACACCACCGTGTACGTCGTCCACTCTTGATACGTTGTACGCAGCACGCCGTATCCGTATCTGTATCCGTATCTGTATCCGTATCCGGGAGGAGCCCCCACTCATGGCCGGCCAGAAGAGGAAGCCGTCCCCGGCCGAGGAGCAGCCGGACGCGCCCAGGAAATCGTTGTGGGAACGGCTGGAGAATCCGGCCCCGGCGCCACGTACGGTCCTGACCTCCGAACGGATCGCCGAAGTCGCCGTCAGGATCGCCGACGCGGAGGGCATCGACGCGGTGACGATGCGGCGGTTGGCCACCGAACTGGGCGTGGCGCCGATGGCGGCCTATCGGTATGTGTCGGGCAAGGACGACCTGTTGGAGCTGATGGTCGATCGCACGTACGGCGAACTGACCGCGCCGGTCGCGGGCACCCCGTGGCGACAGGCGCTGCGCGGGACGGCGCTGAGCCTGCGCGAACTGGCCTTGCGCCACCCGTGGTTGGTGCAACTGCCGTCGGCCCGCGCGGCGATCACCCCGACCCCGAACCGGGTGGCGATCGCCGAGTGGGGGATGGTCGCCCTGGCGGATGTGGGCCTGTCCGCCGACGACATGATGGCCGTGGTCGACACGGTCGGCTCGTACGTCCACGGCCGAACCGCGACGGAGGTGGCCACCCGCTGCCTGATGGCCGCGGAAGGCGCCACCGACGGCAACGCGCTGCGCACGTCGTTGGCCCCGGAAATGACCTGGCTCATCTCAACGGGCCGCTACCCGACCTACGCCGCCTACATCACCAACGCCCAACGCAAAGACGACCCCCAATGGCAATTCGAAACCGGCCTGGACGCAGTCCTCGACGGCATCGCCGCCCGAATGGGCATCTGACGCCCGAGTGCTGGTTTCTCGGTACGGTTGGGGTATGCGATTGAGTTCCGCCGAAGCGCGAATTCGTTTCCAGACGTCACGTGTCGCCCGCTTGGCCACCGTGTCCGGCGGCGGTGAGCCGCATCTGGTGCCGATTACATTCGTATTGACAGGAAATGCCTTGTACTTCGCGATCGATCACAAGCCGAAGACATCGTCGAACCTGCGGCGACTGAGCAATATTCGTGAGAACAATCGCGTGTCGGTTCTCGTCGATCGGTACGCCGACGACTGGTCCGAACTCTGGTGGGCCCGCGCCGATGGCAGTGCGGAGATCTGGGATGACGGCGCGGATCGCGCTAGGGCCTTGGACCTGCTGCGAGAGCGGTACCCCCAGTACCGAGAGCAGCTGCCCACGGGGCCTGTGGTGGCGATCACGGTGCACACTCTGAGCGGCTGGTCCTTCGCCGCGTGAAGCTTACTGTGTGATGGCATAGCCTGCTTGCATAGCCAAGTGGAAGGTTTTGCTGTCATGTCCGATCAAGCTGTTCCGCTGTTCCGGAGAATCGCTGAGGAACTTCGAGCATCGATTCTCTCCGGCGAGCTGTCGCCCGGTGCGCAATTGCCGTCCGAGAACGACCTCAAGGACCGTTTCGGCACGACGCGGGTCACCGTGCGCAAGTCGCTTGCTCTGCTCAAAGCCGATGGCCTTCTGGTCAGCAACCAGGGAAAGGGCGCGTTCGTCCGCTCGCGTCCGAACGTCCAAGTGCTCACGACCGGAGCCAACTTCCGCCGTCGCAGGGATAGCGGGGTCGCGAACTTCAATGCCGAGGCGGCGGCGCAGGGTCTGAGGGCAGAGCAGCGAATCCTTGCCGTGGAGACGGTGCCGACGCCACCGGAGATCGCGCAGCGTCTGGGGATCGACCCCGGTGTTCCCTCCATCGTCCGCCGTCGCCGATTCCTCGTGAACGGAGAGCCGATGCAGCTCGTCGACGGCTACTACCCGGCCAAGCGATTTGCGGGGACTGCGGTCGCGAAGTCGCCTCGGATTCGCGGAGGCGTCAGTCGATTGATCGAGGACCCCCATGGGCCGATCGGACAACGGATCGTCCAGTTCGTTGAAGACCTGGAAATCCGGATGCCAACCCCCGAGGAGACGGCGGACCTCGTGATCCCACCCGGCGTTCCGCTCGCACGAGTGTTCCGGACTGCCTACGTCAGCTCCGGCGAGGTGCTGGAAGTCCTGGACTCACGAGTCCCGTGCGATCGCCACGTCTTCCAGTACGTGATCGACGTTCCCTGAAGCCGATCGCGAGATCTTTCGCTCCAAGCACCGATCAGACTTGCATATACAAGTGATGCAGCCCTACTCTGAGCTTGGATATACAAGCCTGGCTTCAGGGAGGAGCATCCGAATGCGTAACGCGAAGTCGACGCATCTGCCCGGGGTGCTGCGGACGTTGAGCCCGGATCAATACGCCGTGCGGGGATGGATCATCCGCCGGGCCCGTGCCCGATACCCCCGGTTGGCTGCTCGGCGGCCTTGTGGAACGCGGTGGCCGTCGTGAGTCGCGACGCGGGCTTCGTCGTCGGTTCGGACGGAGTGGCGGCGCCGGTCGTAGAGGCGCGCGAACTACCGCCGCGCGAACTGCAGCCCTCCGCTCCGCTGCGATATACGTCCGGTGACTGGGTCGCACCGCTGCCCGGCAAGGGTCACGACGGCTGCGCCGCTGGCCGGGTTACACGAGCCGAGGAGTGCTACGGGCTCAAGGACGACCAGTTGGTGATGGTCCAGGCAGGCGCGGACGGCATGCCGTACTTGTTGCGCGCATCCGAGTTGTATCCGGTCAGGCCGCCGCGCTGACCCCCACAATCGCCCCGCCCAGTGCCGGGGGAAGACCGCCAGGTAAGGGCCGCACCAAGCGGTATCGACGAACCAAGGAGGGCAAATGACCACCCTGAGCAGCAAACGCATCCCGTTCGCCATGCGCTACGCGCCGCCGCAGACCGGTCGGCCTGCCAACGCGGACGGCGTCACGTACGACCGGGAGTTGCAGATCGCCGTGGCGGCGGACGGCAACCCGTGGGCGCACAAGACCCCTCAGGACACGAGCAGTTTGACCAACTCCGACAGCCGCAACGACGAGGGCACCGACCTCTGGTAGGAGGGGTGTAGCGACGGAACACTCGAACGGGACGGTGCTGGTTCTGACGAACCGGCTCGACCCCGCCGCAGACCTGGTCGTCGAGCACCTGAATCGTGAAGGCGTACCCGTATTCCGTTGCGACACCGCCGAGTTCCCGACGGAACTGGCGTTGTCGGGCACTCTCGCGGACGGCTGGGCGGGCACCCTGGACAACGGTTCTCGATCCCTCGACCTGTCTGCGGTGCGCTCCGCGTACTTCCGCAGGCCCGAAGAGTTCCGTATGCCGGACGGCATGTCCGAGGCCGGGCGGCGGTTCGCCGCCGCCCAGTCGCGGGCCGGCTTTCTGGGTGTCGTCGGCGCGCTTCCGTGCCTATGGGTGAACCACCCTTCGCGTGACCTGGACGCCAACCGCAAACCCTGGCAACTCGCGGCAGCACGGGACTTGGGGCTCGACCCGCCGCGCACGGTCATCACCAACGATCCCGACACGGCACGGAGATTCGCCGCCGAGATCGGAGGCCCGATGATCACCAAAAGCCTGGGCGCGGCCGTCAGCACGGCCGTCATCGATCCGGATGACCTCGACAACTCGGTCCGGCTGTGCGCCCACCTCTTCCAGGAGTGGATCGACAAGCGCCACGAGGTCCGCCTGACGGTGGCGGGTCACCAGTACTTCGCCATCGAGATCCACGCCCACTCGGACGCCGCCAGGGTCGACTGGCGGACGGACTACGCCAACCTCATCTACAAGCCCACGACCGTGCCGGAACCCGTACGCAACCGCGTGGCCGCCTTGATGAACCACTTCGGGCTGGTCTTCGGCGCGTTCGACTTCATCGTGACCCCCGAGGGCTACTGGCGGTTCCTGGAGGTGAACCCGAACGGCCAGTGGTCCTGGCTGGAACACGAGACGGGCGTGCCGATCTCGCGCGCCATCGCGGACTTGTTGAAGGAAGGCGCGACCCATGACTGACTCGACCACGCGAGTGGACACTCGGGCCCGGATGCTCCGTGAAGAATTGGCGCGCGAGTTGGAGAACGACGGGGCGTTGCGTACGACCCCCTGGCGAGACGCGGTCCTCGGCGTGGCTCGACACGTCTTGCTGCCGGCCTTCTACGTGGACGAGCCCGACGCGAATGGGATCACCGAATACACGGCGATCAGCCAGGACACCGCCTCGGGGGAGTGGCTCCGGTTCGCCTACCAAAATCGCACGTGGGTAACGCAGCTCGACCACGGAACAGCTGCCGAACCCGGCGCGAATGCGATCAAGGGGTCGCCGACAAGCTCATCGACGCTTCCCGCCACCGTGGTCCGGATGCTCGAAGACCTGGATGTCGAGGACGATTCCAACATCCTCGAACTGGGCACCGGCACCGGATACTCGACGGCTCTGCTCTGCGCGCGGCTCGGCGATCAGCGGGTGACGAGCGTGGAGTACGACGCCGACCTCTCGGCGGCCGATCGGCGGCGCCTGGCCGCACTCGGCTACCACCCCACCCTGGTCGTGGGGGACGGTGCCCTCGGGCATCCCGAGCGAGCCCCCTACCAACGCATCATCGCCACCTACTCACCCGACTCGGTATCCGCCGACTGGTTGGCGCAGGCCGACGACAACGCCGTCATCCTGCTCGCGCTCGGCGGCACCCTCGGCGCGTACGGGTACGTCAAGCTCCGGGCGACCGCCAAAGACCGCGCGATCGGCCGCTTCACCGACTCCGACGTGTCGTTCATGTCCTCGCGCGAGGCGGCCCGACCAGAGGTCGGCCCGTTGATGCGAGCCGCGATCGGCGCGCGGGAGAAGGCCGTTCGGGTCGCCACGGATGTCGACCCCGCCGCCTTCGACGACCCCGGGTTCCTGTGGTCCGCACAACTGGCCCTGCCCGGGACCATCCGACTCCGCTACGTCGAACAGGACGTCCTGGGTCGCTGGTTCCTCCACCGTGACGGCTCCTGGGCCGTACTGGAGGAGGCCGGCGACGGCTCGCGGACGATCCGCGAGGGCGGCCCACGCAACCTCGGCACCAGCCTGGAAGCAACGCTGTCCGAATGGCGGTCGAACGGCCGACCCGGCCTGGATCGCTACGGACTCACCGTGACCCCCGAGTCCAACATTGTCTGGCTGGACGCTCCTGACGGGGCCACCTGGCAGCTGTGACCGCGCGGGACGGCCCGCCCGCCCGTATCCGTCGCGCGGGGTCCAGGCCGTTCGGACAGTGTCGATACGATTCGCCCTCCGGCAAGCTCGATCCGGGTGAACCCCTCACCGTCGCCGCCGTCCGCGAGGCGCACGAGGAGACCGGCGTCGTGGTGGACCCCGATCACATCCGACTCGTGCACACCGTTCACCACCACCAAGGCGGCGAGGCCGCCGACCGGATCGGGTTCTTCTTCGAGGCGACCCGATGGATCGGCGAACCGGTCAACCGTGAGCCGGACAAGTGCCTCCGACTCGACTGGTTCATCGTTCACGACCTACCCGAAGCCCTGATCCCCTACCCGGCCGCCGGAATCCTCGGCTACCTCGCCGGAACGGCCGGCGTCACGCTGCACGGATGGCCGACCAGGGCGAACTGACCACACCCCGACGGCGCGTCCGGCCCAACGTCGTGCACCGTGCTGCGCACCGGAGAACAGCCGAGAGACCTCCCGCCCGTTCGGGGCGGTGCCCAGGCCAATCGCCGCGTTCCGGCCCCTGAGCTTGCTCCGCTTTGACGGACACCGTCGTTGTGGTGGTCAGGCCGCGAGTGTGGCTTCGTATTCGACGGGCGTGCGGTAGCCGAGGCTGCTG